>QMOV01000045.1 GCA_003650305.1 Bacteroidota bacterium
GAAGTTACGATATAGACTTTGAAGGCATTGCTAACTTTATCGAAAATCAATACAAACATACCGATTCAACATCTATAAAACGTTGGGCAAAAGACTATATGGATAAAGTTACTTGTTCAAAATGTAATGGCTCACGTTTAAAAAAAGAATCACTTTATTTTAAAGTTAATGGTAAAAATATTTCAGAATTAGCACAATTAGATATTTTAGATTTAGAAGATTGGTTTAATGATTTGGATAAGCATTTAAGCGAAAAGCAAAACATAATAGCTTCAGAAATTATTAAAGAAATAAAATCCAGAATTCAATTTTTATTAGATGTTGGTTTAGACTATTTATCATTAGACAGAAGCTCAAAATCTCTTTCTGGTGGCGAAGCACAGCGTATTCGGTTAGCAACACAAATAGGCTCACAACTTGTAGGCGTTCTATACATATTAGACGAACCAAGTATAGGATTGCATCAACGTGATAATGCAAAACTTATAAACTCATTAACATCGCTTCGTGATATTGGAAATTCGATAATAGTCGTTGAGCATGATAAAGAAATGATAGAACGAGCCGATCATGTTATAGATCTTGGTCCTAAAGCTGGGAAACATGGAGGAGAAATTATTAGTGAAGGCACTCCTGAAGATTTAAAACAACATCACACATTAACTGCCGACTATTTAAACGGAACTAAATTTCTTGAAACTCCAAAAAAACGTCGTAAAGGAAACGGAAAAAAAATAATATTAAAAGGCTGTACAGGAAACAATTTAAAAAATGTAACTCTAACAATTCCTTTAGGCAAAATGATTGGAGTTACTGGAGTTTCAGGAAGTGGAAAATCTACGCTTATAAACGAAACGCTTTATCCAATTTTAAACAACTATTATTTTAATGGAAAAAAGATGCCGTTAACATATAAAAAAATTGAAGGCTTAAAACATTTAGATAAAGTTATTGAGATCAACCAATCTCCTATTGGGAGAACGCCTCGGAGCAATCCTGCAACTTATACAGGAGTTTTTAGCGAAATAAGGAGCTTGTATGCTAAAATTCCAGAAGCCATGATACGTGGTTACAAACCAGGCAGATTTAGTTTTAATGTTAAAGATGGACGTTGCGAAACCTGCAAGGGTGGCGGCTTGCGTGTTATTGAAATGAATTTTCTTCCAGATGTTTATGTTGAATGTGAAACTTGTCAAGGTAAACGTTTTAATCGTGAAACTTTAGAGATTAGATACAAAGGGAAATCGATTAGTGATGTTTTGAATATGACCATCAATGATGCAGTCCCATTTTTTGAACATATCCCTAAAATCCATAGAAAACTAAAAACTATTAAAGATGTTGGTTTAGGTTATATATCTTTAGGTCAACAAAGCACAACACTTTCTGGAGGTGAAGCACAACGTATTAAATTAGCTGCCGAATTATCTAAAAAAGATACAGGAAGCACTTTTTATATTCTTGATGAGCCTACAACTGGACTGCATTTTGAAGATATTAGAGTACTTATGATAGTACTAAACAAGCTTGCTAATAAAGGAAATACAGTTTTAATTATAGAACATAATTTAGATGTTATTAAAATGGTAGACCATATTATTGATATTGGTTATGAAGGTGGAAAAGGTGGTGGCGAAATTGTAGTTGCAGGTTCTCCTGAAGTGGTTGCAAAACACAAAAAAAGCTATACAGCACAGTTCTTAAAAAAAGAGTTAAATTAGCGAGTTATTTAAATAAATAAAAATGAAAAAAGAGCAACATCCTAAAGGGTGGAATGAAGTAAAAACAAACGACTCTTGGGCGATTTTTAAAATCATGGGTGAGTTTGTTAATGGCTTCGAAAAAATGAGTCGTATTGGTCCTTGTGTTTCTATATTTGGATCTGCAAGAACAAAACCAGATAATGAATATTATAAATTAACTGAAAAAATAGCCCGAAAAATTGTTGAAGCTGGTTATGGTGTAATTACTGGTGGTGGTCCTGGTATTATGGAAGCTGGAAATAAAGGTGCACATCTTGCTGGAGGAACTTCGGTTGGTTTAAATATTGAATTGCCTTTTGAACAAAATGATAATCCATATATAGATCCTGATAAGAATTTAGATTTCGATTATTTTTTTGTACGCAAAGTTATGTTTGTTAAATATGCTCAAGCGTTTGTAATCATGCCTGGTGGCTTTGGAACTTTAGACGAAGTTTTTGAAGCAATGACTCTAATACAGACCAAAAAAATTGAAAAATTTCCAATTATTATGGTTGGAACAGAATTTTGGAATGGAATCATGGATTGGATAAAAGACACAGTTTTAGAAAAATTTGAAAATGTTAGCGCAACCGATTTAGAATTAATTCATCTTGTAGATACAGAAAATGAAGTCATAGAAATTTTAGATTCGTTCTATAAACAACATGGATCGAGAATAAATTTCTAATATTGCAATACATTTTTACTCCCTAAAAATGAAAAAGAAGCTTTTAATAACATTGTTAGTTTTTGCTTGTGCCCTAAATGAAGCGGCTTCACAAGAAACATTTAAGATAATGTTTTACAATTTACTCAATTTTCCTGATCAATCTTCCTCAAAAATACAAGATTTGGAAGTAATTTTAGAAGATTATAATCCAGATTTGTTTATGGTTTGTGAGCTTAACAATCAAACCGGAGCAAATGCTATATTAAGCTCGTTACAGACTATTAATCCGAATTACAGCAGTGCTACATTTGTAACAAATTCTTCAGATGATGCTATTGGAGATTCAAACGATTTACAAAATTTTATATATTTTGATAGTTCAAAGTTTATTCTAGAAAGCCAGACTCAAATCCAGACTATCTTTCGAGATTTCAATCATTATACCTTTAAACTAAATACAACAGATCAAATATCTAACCCAATTATTATTCATTTTATAGTATGCCATTTGAAGTCTTCTCAAGACGATCCTAATCCTGATTTAAGATTCCTAATGGTAGAGGATTTAACAAATTATCTTGATGGTTTTCCTAGTAGTGACTATTTTATTTTAGGTGGCGATCTTAATGTATATACAAATTCTGAACCTGCTTTTCTTGAGCTAACAGATGTAACAAATAATATCACTTTTATTGACCCAGCAAATCGTGTTGGCAGTTGGCATAATAATATAACTTATATTGATGTATTTACACAATCTACCCGAACACAAACAGGTTTAGGTGGTGCAACAGGTGGTTTTGACGATCGCTTCGATTTTATTTTAACTTCAGAAAATATGCTTACAAATCCTGATATTTTTTATGTGAATAATTCGTATCAGGTTTATGGGAACAACGGAAATATAAACTGTTATAATCAAGAAATAAATTCTAGTAATTGCGATGGAGTCGATTTTAATTCAACTATTAGAAATGTACTCTATAACATGAGCGATCATTTACCTGTTATATTAGAATTGCAAACTAATGAAACTTTAAGCACAAATAATTTTAATTTAAAGCAAGCGTTTAGTATTATTGGAAGCAATATTGTAAAAAATGAGCTTTCAATACAAATAGACGCAACATTTTTTGAAAGTGATTTTGTTTATATTTATAATACTTTAGGACAAAAAATTATAACTTATAAGGTTCAAGACATAAACCTTTTACGAGTAAATGTATCTAACCTTTCAAATGGTCTATATTATGTAGTCGCCTCAAACTCTAATTTAAAACCATTAAAATTTATTAAATCAAATTGAAAATTAAACTACTATTCCTACTTATTTGTTCACTAAGTCAATTTAGTGCAATATGTCAAAATAAAATTGACATTAAAGCTGTATTTGATATTGAAAAGAATCAAATACAAATAACCCAAAATATAGAATACAAAAACACAACAAAAGATACTTTAAACACCATTTACTTAAATGATTGGAGTAATAGTTACGCTACTAAAAAAACGCCATTAGCAAATAGATTTTCAGAAGAGTATAATAATAATTTTCATTTTGCAGAAAATGAAGATAGAGGTTATACTTTAATAACTTCAATAACAAATAAAGGCAATTCAACCTTGTTATTTGAGCGTTTAAAATTACATCCAGATGTTATAAAAGTGCAACTAGCTAATCCCTTATTACCTTATAACAGCTATCATTTAAAACTAATTTATACTATCCAAATTCCAAAAGATAAGTTTACACGATATGGTGTAACACAGTTACAAAATTATAATTTAAAATATTGGTATATAACTCCAGCTGTGTATAATGGCAGTTGGCATTATTACAGTAATAAAAATCTAGACGATCTTTATGCGCCAAAAACAGATATTAATTTGCAAATAGAATTCCCTAGAAACTATGTTATAATCACTGAATTAGATCTTATAAATACCGTACAAAATACTAATACGCAAACAGCCTACTTTACTGGAAAAGATCGTATTGACAGTAAATTATTTTTAAATAAATTCCCTGATTATAAAACAATACAAACCGACAATTTTTCTCTCATTACTAATATTACTGAAAAAAATTTAGAAGCAACAGATAAAGCCCTAATTACAGATAAAATTACTAGTTTTATTTCTAAATATTTAGGAGATTATGCCCATAAAAAGCTTATAGTTTCCGAAATTGATACCAAAAAAAATCCCATTTATGGTTTAAATCAATTACCAGAATTTATTAGACCTTTTCCTATACATTTTCAGTATGAATTAAAGCTACTAAAAAACACCCTTGGCAACTATCTTGATAATACTTTGCTTATCAATCCAAGACAAGAACAATGGTTAAAAGATGGAATTCAAATTTATTTCTTAATAAAATATATTGAAGACTATTATCCAGACATGAAGCTTTTAGGATCATTAGCCAATGTGTGGGGAATTAGATCGTTTCATGCTGCCGATTTAAAATTTAATGAACAATATGGTTTGGTTTATATGCATATGGCAAGAACAAATCGTGATCAACCATTAAGTATGCAAAAAGATTCGCTATTGAAATTCAACGAAAATTTGGCAAACAAATATAAAGCTGGTGTTGGTCTAAAATATCTTGATGATTACATAAATGAAGATATTTTAGAAACAACTATTAAATCTTTTTTAGAACAGAATAAAGTAAAAACGACTACAGTAAAAGATTTTGAGATTTTTCTAAAATCTAAAACAACTAAAAACATAGATTGGTTTTTTGAAGATTTTGTAACTACAAGAAAAAAAATTGATTTTAAAATTAAAAGTGTCAAGAAAACTAACGATTCTATAACTTTAACTATAAAGAATAAGCGTAAAAATAAAATGCCTGTATCTCTATTTACGCTTAACGATGATTCGATTATTTCTAAAACATGGATTAATAATATTAATGGAGAAAAAACATTAACCATACCAAGAAATAATGCCAATAAGTTAGTGCTAAATTATGATAACACTATTCCCGAATATAACTTAAGAGATAACTGGAAATCTTTAAAAGGGTTCTTTTTTAACAATAAGCCTTTACAATTAAGGCTAGTAATGGATGTTGAGGATCCTTATTACAATCAAGTTTTCCTAATGCCAATAATAGAATTTCGAAACATTTATGATGGTCTAACTTTAGGAGCTAGACTACATAATAAAACCTTATTAAGAAAAGGATTTAATTATAAGTTTTCTCCACAATATGGCACTAAATCTAGGTCTTTGACTGGTGGTGGAACAATAACTTACCTTCAATACCAAGAAGATTCAAACCTCTATAATATTATTTATGGTCTTACCGGAAGTTATGTCTCTTATGCTTCCGATTTATTTGTTAAAAGAATTACTCCTTTCTTAAATTTTAGTTTTAGAGATAATACCGACTTTAGATCAAATAAATTTCAAGCTTTAAACTTTAGATTTATTGACATAACCAGAGATGAGGATATTAATAACATCACAACTAGTACAGAGCCAAATTACAAGGTATTTAATGCACGATATATTAATACCAATCCAGGATTAATAAATTATTACAGATGGTTTACCGATTTTCAGTTATCTAAAGACTTTGGAAAACTCTCTTTTAATTATGAATATCGTAAGCTATTTGAAAACAATCGACAAATAAATATTCGCTTTTTTGCTGGTGCTTTTTTATATAATGACAATCCAACTAGTTCAGATTTTTTTAGCTTTGCATTAGATAGACCTACAGATTATTTGTTCGATTATAATTATTTAGGTCGCTCTGAAACTTCTGGAATTTTTAGCCAACAAATTATAATTGCCGAAGGAGGTTTTAAATCTAAACTAGATACAACTTTTGCAAATCAATGGATTTCTACATTTAATTTAAGTACAACACTCTGGAAATATGTACAAGCCTATGGAGACATTGGTCTTGTGAAAAACAAGTTTCAAGACGCAAATTTTGTTTACGATTCTGGCATACGTTTAAATCTGGTAACCGATTTTTTTGAAATTTACTTCCCTATATATTCAAATTTAGGTTGGGAAATAGGCAAGCCAAATTACGATCAAAGAATACGGTTTCTTTTTACTGTAGATCCTGAAGTATTACTTGGCTTATTCAGGCGAAAATGGTATTAATAATTACAAGTGTCTCGTTTTGAATTATTCTTAATTAAAAATCTCTTTCTTTATTTTTAATATATTATTATCATAAAATAGCTGTTTTTACTGAATATTTTCTATGTTTTTAACAAACTATGACAGTGCTATAATCATAAAATTTAAGTAAGTTTGTAGCTAACTCAATCAATATTCAATGCAAATAGATCCTGATATTACTTCTAACATTTCTTATAATGATTTTAAGCAAGAAATCATAAATGATTACACTATAGCTGTAACTAGTAGAGAATGTAGTTTATTAGGAAGACGCGAAGTACTAACAGGAAAAGCAAAGTTTGGAATTTTTGGAGATGGTAAAGAAGTGCCACAACTCGCATTAGCAAAAGCCTTTAAAAACGGAGATTTTAGATCTGGTTATTATAGAGATCAAACCTTCATGATGGCGATTGGAGAACTTACTATTCAACAATTTTTTTCTGGTTTATATGGTCATACTGAAATTGAAGCAGACCCAATGAGTGCTGGCAGACAAATGGGAGGACACTTTGGAACTCACAGTTTAGATAACGATTATAATTGGAAAGACCTTACCAAGCAAAAAAACTCTAGTGCAGATGTCTCTCCTACTGCATCTCAAATGCCTCGATTATTAGGTTTAGCTCAAGCTTCTAAAATTTATAGAAATATAAAAGAAATTGATTCAACAAATTTTTCTATAAATGGAAATGAAGTGTCATGGGGAACTATTGGTAATGCAAGTACAAGTGAAGGTTTATTTTTCGAAGCTGTAAATGCAGCAGGTGTTTTACAAGTACCTATGGTTATAAGTGTTTGGGACGATGACTATGGAATTTCGGTTCATGCAAAATATCAAACTACAAAAGAAAATATTTCTGAAATTTTAAAAGGGTTTCAGCGCGAAGAGAATTCTAATGGTTATGAAATTTTTAGAGTAAAAGGTTGGGATTATCCTTCGTTAATAGATACTTACCAAAGAGCCTCACAAATTGCACGTAATAAACATATTCCTGTTTTAATTCATGTGTCGGAGTTAACGCAACCACAAGGACATTCTTCTTCGGGATCACACGAACGCTATAAAGACAAAAACCGATTAGCACTCGAAAAAGAATTAGACTGTATTGTAAAAATGCGCCAATGGATGATTGCTAACGATTTTTCAACAGAAGAAGAATTAAATATCCTTGATAAAAACCTAAAAAGAGAAGTTCGTGAAAGCAAAAAAACAGCTTGGAATAATTTTATTGCACCAATGCATAAAGATCGCAAGGAAATTAATAGTTTGTTACAAAATGTAGCAGACAAGTCGTCTAACAAATCCTTTATTATTAAAATAGTAAACGATTTAAATGCTATTGAAGAGCCAATAAGAAAAGATATTTTATCTTCTGCTCGAAAGGTATTACGTTATATTGCTTTTGATGCTTCAGCCGAAAAAGAAGAATTGCAAAAATGGATAAATTCTTATATAGAAATTAACCAACCAAAATACAGTTCTCACCTTTATAGCGAATCAAGACTCAACGCTTTATCAATTAAAGAAGTTGTTCCAACTTACAGTCATAATGCCGAAAATGTTGATGGACGAATTATTATTAGAGATAATTTCGACGCCCTTTTAAGTAAACATCCAGAAGCATTAATATTTGGTGAAGATGCTGGAGCCATTGGAGATGTTAATCAAGGTTTAGAAGGCTTACAAGAAAAATATGGCGAATTACGAGTTGCAGATGCTGGAATACGAGAAGCTACAATTCTTGGTCAAGGTATAGGTATGGCAATGCGAGGATTGCGTCCAATTGCCGAAATACAATATCTGGATTATTTAATGTATGCACTTCAAATTATTAGCGATGATTTAGCAACACTACATTATAGATCTAAAGGAAAACAAAAAGCACCTTTAATTATTAGAACTCGTGGTCATAGATTAGAAGGCATTTGGCATTCTGGTTCGCAACTTGGTGGTATTATTAATTTGGTTCGTGGTATCCTTGTATTGGTTCCTAGAAATATGGCAAAAGCTGCAGGATTCTATAATACTATTATGGAAAGTGACCAACCTGCTTTAATCGTTGAATGTTTAAATGGCTATCGTTTAAAGGAAAAAATGCCGAATAATATTAGCGAACTTAAAACACCTGTTGGAGTTGTTGAAACTGTAAAGAGTGGTAGCGATATTACTTTAGTGTCTTATGGTTCTACATTGCGTATGGTAGAACATACAGCAAAAGAATTATTAGAAGTTGGTATAGATGCAGAAGTGATTGATGTGCAATCGTTACTGCCTTTTGATGTAAACCATGATATCGTAAAAAGTGTTGAGAAAACCAATCGTTTACTAATTATAGATGAAGATGTTCCTGGTGGAGCTTCGGCATATATTTTAAATGAAATTTTAAATATTCAAAATGCATATCAATATTTAGACAGCCAACCAAAAACACTTACTGCAAAACCACATCGACCTGCTTATGGAACAGATGGCGATTATTTCTCTAAACCTTCAAACGAAGATATTTTTGAAGCCGTATATGATGTGATGCATGAGGCAAATCCAAAAGACTATCCTAAATTAAGATAACTTAAGGAAGTTCAGTATTTATTCACTAGTCATGATAAACATTGGGTTCATTTCAAAACTATTATAATAAGGGCGTAATCTTTCGGTATTATAGAATTTTTTGATATTAACCAATTTCGATTTACCCACGACTACATCAATTGGTACATTATCATACCTTCCATTCTTTAAGACAACTAATCTTCCGTGAACTCCCTTTAAGATAAGATCTAAAGCAAGGTTACCATATGCCATCGGAACAATAGAATCGACAGCATCAGGATCACCTCCTCTAACCAGATAACCCAATTTTTGATTTATGACATTAATTTTTTTACCATTATTAAATTTAGAAGAGAAATCTTTAAGATTTTCTGAAACTAATTCTCCAATGCCTCCAAGTTTTGCATGACCAAACTGATCTTTTTTGGCATCCTTAAAAACCATTTCACCACCTTTAAACATAGCACCTTCCGAAACCAATACAACAGAATAATTACTTGGATTATCGTACCTATCTCTAACTAAATTTTCGGTAAGTTTTTCAATATCAAATTTATATTCTGGAATCACACATCTGTTTGCAGCTCCTGCCATAGTAGGCAACATTGCAGTAAAACCTGCATATCTTCCAAAAACTTCTAAAATTAAAAATCGTTCATGAGATCCTGCAGAGGTTCTAAGCGTATTTGTCATATTAATTGTACGCGTTATACATGTACTAAATCCGATACAATAATCGGTTCCCGGAACATCATTATCCATAGTTTTCGGTATGGCAACAACTTTAAATCCCTCTTGATATAACCTTACAGCATAACTTAACGTATCGTCGCCTCCAATTGGAATTAAATAATCAATCCCCAAGTAAGCTAAATTACTTAACACAACTTTGGTCATATCATTATAATCATCCTGATACTTATCTTTATGATGATCTGGAACATTTGTTTTAGGCAAATGGCTTGGACGTGTTCTTGAACTGTGTAAAAAAGTGCCACCTGTCCTACCTGCTCTATTCACTATTATTTGTGTAAGCACAGTAAAATTATTACTATTATCTGCTTTTTCATCTTGGATAAGCTCAACAATACCTGCCCAACCACGTCTTAATCCTATAACCTTAAAACCTTCTCGTCTTGCTCTAATAGTAATTGCTCTTATCGCAGGATTCAAACCAGGTACATCACCTCCACCTGTCATTATAGCTATGGTTCCTTTTATTTTTTTTGCCATCTTATTTTAATTTATAATACCAACTAACAAATATAAATATTTAAGTTAAAATTTCTCTTTAAAAGTTTTTATTATCTTTAAAATCTAATAAAATCGATTAATGCTAACAAAGCTTGAAAAAGAACAATTAAGAGGTACTATTTTTCATCATCTCGATGGCATTGCAACCTCAACTACAGCATATACTTTACATAAAAAGGGTGTTTTAAATTTTATTCTTGAGCATAAAAAAGTAAATTTAAAAGAGTTGGTCACAACATTTAGTGCTAATGAAGGCTATCTAAACATTGCCTTACGGATTTTGTGTTCTCAAGGTTGGTTGATGCAACATTTAGATAATACTAACGATACTATTTTTTATGAAATAAACGAAAATAGCCAAATAGCCTTTAACTTGGCGTACATATATGAAGATGCAGTAAGTCTACTAAAATATTCTGTTAATTTTCCCAAAGAACGCATAGGTTTAGATGCATTTTTTGCATTAGAACGCATCTTTAAAAAATACGAATCTCAATTTGGTTTAAAAAATGCAGCTAAAGGTAGCATCGAACACCAAATATTAAAACATATTGAAGGTGTTATTGTAGCACCAATAATTGTAATGTTAGGAGTACGTGGTTTATTTCATAAATATTTTATGGAAGCATCGTTTAGAGCACAAGAGTTTCATAAAGATCCTGAAAGTTTTAAAAAGATTCTTGACTTTTTTGCAAATTTAGGATGGTTTAATAAAAAGAAAGACACCTATCAATTTACAGACAAAGGCTTATTTTTTGCTAAACGTGCATCTGCATATGGAGTAACTGTATCTTACTTACCTACGTTTTTAGAATTAGACGAACTCATTTTTGGAAATCCATTAGTGCTAAATACCATATCTTCTGATGAACCAGAAAAGCATGTACACAGAGAAATGAATGTTTGGGGAAGTGGTGGAGCACACTCTACATATTTTAAAGTTATAGATAAAATAATAATAAATATTTTTAACAAACCTATAAATCAACAACCCAAAGGTATTTTAGATATGGGCTGTGGCAATGGTGCGTTTATTCAACATATTTTTGATGTAATTGAATATCAAACACTTCGTGGGAAACTTCTTGAAGAATATCCTCTACTTTTGGTTGGAGCCGATTTTAATCATGCAGCATTAAAAGTTACAAGATCAAATTTAATCAAATCCGATATTTGGGCAAAAGTTATTTGGGGAGATATTGGCAGACCAGATTTATTAGCTAAAGACCTAAAAGAAGATTATAATATAGACTTAAAAGATTTGCTTAATGTACGCACATTTTTAGACCACAACCGTATTTGGGAATTCCCTAAAAAGAAAACAGATCGCATAAGTACTTCCTCTGGAGCTTATGCTCATAATGGAAAATGGATAAGCAATAATTTAGTTGAAGATTCACTGTTGGAACATTTCCAGAAATGGAAACCTTATGTAGAACAATTCGGATTAATCATTATAGAATTACACACTATTAATCCAATACTTGCATCAAAAAATATGGGTCTTACTGCGGCAACAGCTTACGATGCAACACATGGTTATTCCGATCAATATATTTTAGAAGTTGATGTTTTTAATAACATTGCAAAAGAGGCTGGTTTACATCCAGACCCAAACTACTATACTAAATTCCCTAATAACGAATTAGCCACAGTTAGTGTAAATTTACTCAAAGGAACTTAAACAATTAAACTATATAAAAATGAAAAACAATTTACCAAATTTAGCATTAGCCATTTTAAGAATAGGTGCTTCATTAATGCTGTTAACACATGGAATTCCAAAAATTGAACATCTATTTGCAGATACAGTTTCATTTCCAGACCCTTTAGGTGTAGGAGCTACAACCTCTTTAACTTTAGCAATTATTGGAGAAGTTATTGCACCAATATTTATTTTGGTTGGATTTAGAACAAAACTCGCCGCTATTCTGTCAATGATTACCATGTTAGTGGCCGTACTTATTCATCATTCAAGCGATCCTTTTGAAACCAAAGAAAAAGCATTATTATTTGCATTAATCTTTTTTGTGATTTTTCTTGCTGGACCTGGAAAATATTCCATTGATAAAAGATAAAAAACTATTGGCTTATATAGGTGTAAATAGAGTACAATCTGTTTTTTAAGGTTTTTTTATGGAAGAAGAATATTTAAACATACTTGATGAGTTAGGTAAACCTACAGGAAAAACCTGTTTAAAATCGGAAGCACACCAAAAAGGCTACTATCACAATACAGCACATATTTGGTTTTTTACAAGTGAAGGTGAAATTTTACTTCAACAACGCTCATCTACAAAAAAAATATTTCCATTACTTTGGGATGTTTCGGTTGCTGGACATGTAGATGCTGGAGAAACTATTGAACAAGCTGCAATTAGGGAAACTAAAGAAGAAATTGGATTAACTATTTCTGAAAATGATTTACGAAAAATTGGTGTTTTTGAGTGTTTTCAAACCTATAAAAATGGTATAATCGATAATGAATTCCATCATACTTTTATTTCAGAATTAGATATATCTATTACTGAACTCAAATCGCAAAAGGGAGAAGTTGAAGCACTTAAGCTAATAAGCATTTATGACTTTTATGAAAAATTAGAGCATAGCAATAGTAATAATCATTTCATTTCAGCTAATAAGTCGTATTATGAATTTGTAATTGAAGCGATTCTTAAAAAAATAACTTAATTATCAATACATATAATTTACTTTAATAATTGACAAAAGTATCTTGTATTTTAATCCTTAACTTAAGAAGTTGTATTACTACCAAGACCTCACAGGTTTTAAAAACCTGTGAGGTCTAAAAAACACAAATTATTAAATACTAAATATTAGAATATTATCTTATATGTTTCGTTTCTTGTCATCTCCTAAAATACTTTACAATGCTTAATCATCAAAAAGATAAATTCAGCCTAGACAAAGATGATATTTATTTAAATACAGCTTATATGTCGCCATTACTTAAAAGTGTCGAAAAAGTTGGTATTGAAGCTTTACAACAAAAAGGGAATCCATATAAAATTCTACCTAATGATTTTTTTGAGCCTGTAACCGAACTCAAAAAATTATATGCTTCTTTAATTGGAACAAAAGAATATAATAGAATTGCCTGTATTCCTTCTGTTTCTTACGGAATAGCAACAGTTACAAACAATATTAAGCTAAATTCTGGAGATGAAATATTGGTTGTTGAAGACCAATTTCCGAGTAATTTTTATTCTTGGAAAAAGTTAGCAGAAACATATAATGCCATTATAAAAATTATAGAAAAACCTAAATCTGGAAATCATATTGCAAAACGCTGGAATGAACATATTATTGAAGCAATAACCTCTAAAACAGCAGTAGTCGCTATGTGTCAAGTACATTGGGCAGATGGCACGCTTTTCGATTTAATATCCATAAGAAAAAAAGCTCACAAACACAATGCATTATTAATTATTGATGGTACACAATCTATAGGAGCAATGCCCTTTTCAATTGATAAAATCAAACCTGATGCTTTAGTATGTGCAATTTACAAATGGCTTTTAGGTCCTTATTCTTTTGGATTTGCATATTTTGGAAGTTATTTTGATAATGGATTTCCTATTGAAGAAAGTTGGTGTAACAGAAAAAATAGTGAAGACTTTTCTGGATTAACAAATTATAATGACGACTATAAAGATGGTGCGAATCGCTATTGCATGGGTGAAACAGCAAATTTTATTTCAGTTCCAATGGCTACAAAAGCAGTTGAACAAATTATAGAATGGTCGCCTAAATCTATTCAAGAATATTGTTTTGAAATTTCTAAAGACGCTTTAATTGAATTACAAAAATTAGGATTTACTATTGAAGATATTAATTATAGAAGCCATCATTTAATTGGCATTAGAATACCTGATTTTATAAATATTGAAACTTTAAAACAGCAATTCAATAAACATAAGATTTATCTATCCATTCGAGGTAATTATATTAGAGTCGCTCCACATCTTTATAATTCAAAAGAAGATTTTAATCAATTATTGAATTGCATAAAAACAATAATTTAAAAGTATGAATCTTTTAATTGCTGCTGTAACTCCAGTATTTATAGTTATTATTTATATTTATTTAAAAGATAAATACGAAAAAGAACCTAAACGTATTCTTGCTTACACTTTTATGTTAGGAGCTGTTGTAAGTGTTTTTATTACAACAATTCTTTATTTGTTTTTTGATTTGTTTTTACCAATACCTGATGAATTTAGTGTGTTGCAACAATTTATTAAAGCCTTTTTTGTAGTTGCATTAATTGAAGAATTTAGTAAATATGTTGTAGTTAGGTATTATAACCAACCAAAAAAAGAATTTAACGAACCTTTTGATGGTATTGTATACGCTGTCATGGTATCTATGGGTTTTGCAGCTGTAGAAAATATTATGTATGTCTCACAAGGAGGACTAGAAGTCGCTTTAATAAGAGCTTTTACAGCCATTCCTGCACATGCAACTTTTGGTGTTTTAATGGGTTATTATATGGGAAAAGCTAAATTCTCAAAAAACAAAATGAAATGGAATTTAATTGGCTTATCTATAGCCATACTATTTCATGGCACCTACGACTTATTCCTATTTATAAATTTTATTCCAGGAGTTTTTATTATGGCATTTATCTCTTTATTACTCGGAATTATACTGTCTAAAAAAGCCATAAAAGTGCATCAGGAGAATTCACTTTTTAAGTAATAGTTTAGTTAATAGAATTAAATCATAATTTAAATAATACTCCAAACTCAAAATTTGCAGTATTATGACCATGATTTGGAGCTGTAAAATCAAAATTAGATGTATGCCTAATTGAATACTGTATATCTAGTTGAATATTATCAATAGTGTACGAAGTGCCAAAAGCAAGAATATCAGAAAAAGCAAATCCTTTAGCCAATCGTTCAGTAGCCTTATTAGAAATCATTGGACCAACACTAGCTAAAGTATACACACTATAATTTTTAATAATCTTATATCTTATTAATAACCCTAAATCTAAAACGTATTCTTTAATCTCTCTTTTCTGGGTAAACAATTCTCTTTGTTCCAAAAAATTCTCTCCATCACTAGGCTTTATAAAATGTTTATTTATAAGTTGATGGTTGGCAATATTAAAACTTGGTTCAATATTAACCTCATAAGACCACTTTCTTTTATCTTTTAATAAATAATTAATTTTAATTTTATAATAAGTAGTAGTATGGTCATAGTCTTTAGAATTGAAAGGAAACGTGTTTTCTGTTCCATAACCATAAGCAAATCCAAATTTTAATTTTTCTTTTTTTATTTGTGCACTACTTATAAAAGTATTAAAAACAGATAGTAAAACTATCATTAAAATCAGATAATGGTCTTGCTTCATTTAAATAAATAATAATAAAATTGCTGACAAATATAAATAATTATGTTATATGCTATTAATTAGGAAACAAACTCTTATCTAATCCAGGTACAAGCCTCAACGCATTTTTATAATATACTTTTTTTAGGACTTCGTCGGATAAATTTAAACCATACATTGACCAAAACGCGTGATATTTTTTGTGATATGGAAAGTATTCGTCATCACTTTCAAGTACTCTAAAATAAGTAGGAAACTCTTCTGGCTTCCAACTGTCTTTACCAAATAAAATTCGGTCTTGGTATTTTTCAAAAAAAGCTTTAGCAAAACGTGGTTGTCTTCCCAATTCTGCAATAATTGCTCCTATACCAACATTCATATTTGGCATTTCGTCAAGTAATTTTCCTAACTGACCTAAATCGTTTGCTAGCCAACTCATGTGCGCACTAATAAAATTTGTCTTAGGATGTTTTCTGAAAATATTATATTGTTCATTCATAATTTGCTCCCAAGGTGCTGGATTATTTGCATCTCGTTTTCTTCGAGGTCGTGTTTTTAATTCCAACCAACGTTCGTTATCTCCATTAAAATCATCCCAAAACGGCTTTGGATCTGCAGCATGTATTAACACAGGAATACCAAGCTCTCCACATTTTTTCCAAATAGCATCAAGTCTTGAATCGTCGATAGCTAAACGATTACCTTCACTGTCTTTATTTCTCAAGCCTAAACTTTTATATACTTTTAACCCTCTAGCTCCATTTTTAACATCCTGTTCTAATTGAGCGACCATTTTTTCTATCCAACCATCAGCTCCAGCACCTTCAAAATTAATATTTGCAAACACTACAAAACGATTTGGGTAATGATCAGCAATATTTTTTACTGAAGCTATCAAATCATCACCAGTGCGTCCACTTAAATTTACCATTATTACCATATTAAGCGTGTCCATTGCTGCAATAACAGGTGCTAAATTTTGCTCTGGCATTCTGTATTGATGTCCATGTACATCTATAAATGGAAATTTGGCTTTTTTAATGAGTTGCCCTGGTACTACAAGCGTAGATATTGGATTATACTCTTCAAAGGTTAAATCTTGAGCTTGTAATGAAAAACAAATAAGAAAAGCAAGTGTAATTAAAGTTGATTTTTTAAGAATCATTTGTTAGTGTTTTTTATGGATTATAAAAGTAATACTATGAAATTAATATGCTCATCTTTTAGGAAGGGTTTAACAAGTCATTCTTATAATAACTAATAAAGCATTAAAATCATAAAAACGATTAAGCCAACTCTAAAGCAATCTTCATCATATCGTTAAAAGATTGTTCTCTATCCTTGACACTTGTTGCTTCTCCAGTAATTATATTATCGCTTACAGTAAGCACAGAAAGTGCTTTAACACCAAATCTTTTGGCTAGGGTGAATAATATTTGAGTTTCCATTTCTACACCAAGAATGCCATGTTTTTGCCATTTTTCCCAACGATTGGGTTCGTCGTCGTAAAATGTATTGGTACTAAACACAGAGCCTTGATATGTTTTTATATTCAAATCATTAGCAATTTTATAGGCTTTCATTAATAAATCAAAATCAGCCGTTGCAGCATAATGCATGCCTTGAAAATATAAGCTATTGGCATCAGAGTCTCCTGAAGCACTCATGGCCAATAATACTTGTCCTAATTTTAAACTTTCTTGTATAGAGCCGCAAGTACCAACTCTAATTAAATTTTTAACTTTATAAGTATTTATCAATTCGTTTACATAAATAGATGTGCTTCCCATTCCCATTCCTGTACCTTGTATAGAGACACGATTTCCTTTATAATAGCCAGTAAAACCAAGCATTCCTCTAACCTTGTTATAACAAACTGCATCGTCTAGAAAGGTTTCTGCAACATGTTTTGCTCGTAAAGGGTCTCCAGGCAATAGCACAGTTTCTGCTATATCTCCTACTTTGGCTTCTAAATGTAAACTACTCATATTTGTTTTGTTTTTCTTATTATCTTTTGTACAAAAAGTGCCTTAAGTGTAAAGTATTTAAAGTGCACTAAAGTGTAACTTTTATTTGCAAAGAAACTTCAGGCACTTTCAACTTAAGTACACTTATAACTTGAGACACTTATAACTTAAGACACTTTAAGTACTTAATCAAGCTCCGTAAGGAATCCAGATATTTTTTATTTGGCTTGCATGTTTCAAAAACTCGTCGCCTTCGCCTTGTGCTTTGTCTAACCAATTTCTATACTTACCATAATTAACCCAAGTGCGTTTCATATTATCGGCAGATAATAACTCCATGTCTTTACAACCTTCTTTAGTTCCAAAATACCAAATACCGTCCACATCATCGTGTTTAGCTAATACTTTTGCTAATTCATCTTTGCCTCCAGTAATAATATTTACAGTTCCAGCAGGAACATCAGAGGTTTCTAAAATTTGATAAAAATCGGTTGCCGAAAAAGGTGCTTTTCCTGAAGGTATAACAATCACATTATTTCCCATTGTAATGGCTGGAATTACTGTTGAAATAAAACCTAATAATGGAGACTCGTCTGGACAAATAATTCCCATAACACCAAAAGCTTCAGGCATTGCCAAAGTTACATTTCGATGAATGGTATGATGTACCATACCATCGTACTTATCGGCTAAAGCAGCATAAGTATATATTCTTTCGATAGATAGATCTACTTCTTTCAATGCATCAACTATATTTTGATTCGTCATTTGAGCAATCCTACTTGCAAATTCTTCCTTACGAATGGCAAGGTTTTCAGCTAAATAATATAACACTTGCGCTCTCGCATGACCTGATCTATTTTCCCAATTAGTATTAGAATGCGCAGCTTCAACTGCATTCCTGATATCTTTTCGGTTTCCTTTAGAAACCTCTCCAATATAGTCGCCTTTACTACTACTAATAACTGTACTATAACCTCCATCTGGTCTGGCTTGTTTGCCACCAATATACATTTTTGTCGTTCTATCAATTCCTAAAGATGGTTGTCCATTTTCATTTGGAGCATCTATATTGGTAATAGATAATTTTATAGGCTCATCAGTAAAAGTGTCATTAATTCTTGGTTTTAAATATTCCATTAAGCCTTCTTTTCCGCCTTCTCTTCCAAATCCAGACTCACGATAACCGCCAAAACCAGCAGCAGCATCAAACACATTAGTACAATTAATCCAAGCGACTCCAGCCTTTATTTGTGGTGCAATATCTAAAGCAAGATTAATATTTTCAGTCCAAATACTACAAGCCAATCCATATCTAGTATTATTGGCAAGTTTTACAGCTTCTTTATGCGATCTAAAAGTCATCGCAACTAAAACAGGTCCAAATATTTCTTCTTGTGCAATAGTTGCCGAAGGCGAAACATTTGTAAACATAGTTGGTGGAAAGAAATAACCTTCCGTAGGACAATCCCAAGATGGTTGACAAAGTGTACTACCTTCGTCTACACCAAGCTGTACTAAATCTGTAATAACTTTTAGTTGTGCTTTATCTACTATTGCTCCAATATCTATACTTTTATCTAAAGCATTACCAATTCTTAAATTCTCCATTCTGGCTCTTATTTTTTTGTATAGCTTATCAGCTATACTTTCTTGAACCAGTAACCTTGAACCAGCACAACATACCTGACCTTGATTAAACCATATAGCATCTACAATACCTTCAACAACACTATCTAAATCGGCATCTTCAAAAACAATAAAAGGTGATTTCCCGCCAAGTTCCAAAGAGAGTTTTTTTCCTGTTCCTGCAGTTGCTCTCCTTATAATTTTACCAACTTCGGTAGAGCCAGTAAACGCAATTTTA
>QMOV01000046.1 GCA_003650305.1 Bacteroidota bacterium
GATGGAAAAACCATTTCTTTTACAAGTGATGCTGGAGGAGGCGATAATATTTGGACAATGAATCTCGATGGTAGCGATGCAAAACAAATAACAAAAGAAAAAATTAGATTGCTTAACAATGCTGTTTGGACAACTGATGGAAATTATTTAATCGCACGTAAACATTTTACTTCTCGTCGTTCTTTAGGTGCAGGAGAACTATGGATGTATCATAAATCTGGAGGTGTTGGTTTACAACTTACTAAAAAGAAAAATGACCAGCAAGATGTAAATGAACCTTGTGTTTCTCCTGATGGAAAATATGTATACTATAGTGAAGACGTTTATCCAGGTGGCTTTTTTCAATATAATAAAGATCCCAACAAACAAATCTATGCCATTAATAGATATGATATGGAAACTGGAAAAACAGAACGCATTACTGGTGGACCAGGAGGAGCAGCAAGACCTCAAATTTCCAGAGATGGAAAAAAATTGGCATTTGTAAAGCGTGTTCGTACCAAAACTGTATTATATATTCATGATTTAGAAACAGGCGAAGAATGGCCTTTATATGATAATTTAAATAAAGACCAGCAAGAAGCTTGGGCAATTTTTGGTGTTTATACCAACTTTAGTTGGATGCCAAATAATGAAGATATTGTGTTTTGGTCTGGTGGAAAAATTAATAGGATTAATATCAATTCATTAAAAGTTGAAAACATTCCATTTCAAGTAAATGCTACTATTAAAATTGCAAAAGCCATAGAAGTTGATACTCCAGTTGCTCCTGATAATTTTGAAGTTAAAGTAATTCGTCATGCAATAACTTCACCAGATGAAAAAACAATTGTATTTAATGCACTTGGATATTTATGGACTAAAAAATTATCTAACGGAACACCAAAACGTTTAACAACTGGAACCGATTTTGAGTTTGAACCAACATTTTCTCCTAATGGAAAAACTATTGCTTATGTAACTTGGAATGATGAAAATCTTGGAGCTATTTATAACGTTCCATCAAATGGAGGAACTCCAACAAAGCTAACCAATCAAAAAGGAATTTATAGAAATCCATCATACTCGCATAACGGAAAACATATTGTATATAGAAAAGAAAGTGGAAATAATGAACAAGGCAGAGCGTTTTCAAAACAATCTGGTCTTTATACAATGAATTCTAATGGTTCCAATACGAAATTTGTAACCAAAGAAGGTGATTTTCCTATGTATAGTACAAACGATAATCGCATTCTCTATCAAAAAGGAGGCATGTTTTTTGGACCTCTAACCAAAGAGCTAAAGAGTGTAGATTTAAATGGCAAGGACGAAAGAATTTTAGTTAAATCAAAACACGGAAATCGATTATTACCAAGTCCTGATGGTAAATGGATTGCGTTTCAACATTTACATAAAGTGTATTTAGCACCAATGCCAAAATCTGGCAAAACAATAAATTTCGATGCTCCCAACAAAAAGAAGTTTGTTCCTATTACTCAAATCTCTAAAGATGCTGGAATAAATTTACATTGGTCCAAAGACAGTAAAAAAATTCATTGGACTTTAGGTAATGAATATTTTACAGCTAATGCTTCAGACGAAACTAAATCTATCATCGAAAATGGGATTAAAATAAATCTTAAGGTTAAGACTGATAAACCTCATGGTATTATTGCTTTAAAAGGTGCACGAATAATTACTATGGAAAGCAATCAAGTGATAAAAAATGGAACTATCATTATTAAAGATAATAAAATTGAAGCTATAGGAAACACTTCAGAAATTAAAATCCCTTCTAATGCAAAAGTTTATGATGTAACTGGAAAAACCATTATGCCAGGAATTGTAGATGCACATGCTCATATTGGAGGATTTCGCTATGGTCTTACAACTCAAAAGCATTGGCAATTCTACGCTAATTTAGCCTTTGGAATTACCACAGCACACGATCCATCTGCAAATACCGAAACTGTATTTGCCTTGTCCGAATTGCAAAAAAATGGAACTTTGGTTGGACCACGTCTCTACTCTACTGGATTTATACTTTACGGAGCAGATGGCGATTTTAAAGCTGTTATAAATAGTTTGGAAGATGCACGTTCTTCTATTAGACGAACCAAAGCTTTTGGTGCACTTTCCGTTAAGAGTTATAACCAACCAAGACGAGATCAACGACAACAAGTATTACAAGCTGCTCGTGAGGAGGGAATTTTTGTTGTTCCAGAAGGTGGCTCTACATTTTACCATAATATTACTATGGTTATGGATGGACACACAGGAGTTGAGCACAATATTCCAGTTGCGCCAGTTTATAAAGATGTTCTCGAACTTTGGGGAAATAGTAACGTTGGCTATACACCAACACTTATTGTAAATTATGGTGGAATAAATGGTGAGTTTTATTGGTACGAACATACAAATGTTTGGGAAAATGAAAAACTATTAAAATATACGCCAAGAAGTATTGTTGATGCACGTTCGAGATATCGCATGAAAATCCCTCAAGAGGATTATAAAAATGGTCATATTTTAGTATCTGAAACTTGTAAAGCACTAACTGATGCTGGTGTAAAAGTTAATCTTGGAGCACATGGACAACTACAAGGTTTAGGAGCGCATTGGGAACTGTGGATGTTAGCGCAAGGCGGAATGAGCAACATGGAAGCGCTTAAAGCAGCTACAATTAATGGTGCAGACTACATTGGAGCGAGTAATGATATTGGATCTCTGAAAGTTGGAAAACTTGCCGATTTAATTGTCATGGATAAAAACCCTTTAGAAGATATTAGAAATTCTGAAAGTATTATTTATACAATGATTAATGGGAGAATGTATGATACAAATACTATGAATGAAATAGGTAATGAACCTAAAGAACGTGGTAAGTTTTATTGGGAAAATTCTAAATACAATGCTGCTTTTCCTTGGCACGAAGAGAGCCAGAGTTTTACTCGTGAAGCTTGTGGTTGTAATTTAGGAACACATTAAGTTTATATAAAATCTGATTTAACACTGATAGCTATTTGGAGAATCGGATTTTTTTATTCTCCAAAAGCTGTAATTACAATATTTCTTGAGCCACCATGATTTCTATGTTCGCATAGATAAATGCCTTGCCAAATTCCTAAATTTATTTTACCATTTGTAATAGGCATTTGTATTGAAACACCAAGTAACGAAGATTTTATATGTGCTGGCATATCATCCGATCCTTCATATGTATGCTTGTAATAAGAAGCATTTTCTGGAATCATAACATTAAAATGACTTTCAAAATCTGTTCTTACTGTTGCATCTGCATTTTCATTAATTGTTAAACTTGCAGATGTATGTTTAATAAAAACCTGTAGTTGACCAATATTTATTTGATTTATCTCTGGAATAGAATCAATAATAGTATTGGTAATTAAATGAAATCCTCTTGAATATGGTTGTAGTTTTATTTTTTTTTGAAAATATTTCATTTATTTAATAATCTAAATTGAACTCTAAAAATAAACAGTCACTCTATATTTTACTCACCTTTCACAAGAAGATAGTCTTAGGTCTTCTGTTTCTTTTTTCGTGCCGCTGGAAACAAAACATTATTAAGTATTAATCGATATCCTGGAGAGGTTGGATGCAAATAGAGTTCGGTTTTTGGGTCTCCTACTCTATGCGTATAATCTTCTGGGTCGTGTCCACCATAAAATGTAAAAAACCCTTTGCCTTTTATACCATGAATATATTTTGCTTCACCATTGGTTTTGTTTTCTCCCATTACTAATACATTAGATTTTATTTGATCTCTTGTAAATGACGTTGTTTGTCCCATAAATCCTTTAACAAGAGCTGTATGGTTTTGACATAACATTGTTGGAACAGGGTCCCATTTTGCTGAAAAATCCATCAATGTAAAATAATCCGTTAGTTTTGGAATACGTCTTTTTGCTGTCATATCAATAGATGAAAATTCGTAAATATTTGGATTTCGCTCTAATACATAATCTTTAAAGGCAAATGTTTTATTATAGTCTATTTTACTTTGGTAGTTTGCATCACTGCCATCGCCATCAAACATTGGTTCGCAAATATCTAAACCTTCAGCAGAAAGGGCAATATCAAAACTATCTGTTGCACTACACATTGCAAACATAAAACCACCTCCAACTACATAATCTCTAATTTTAAGTGCAACATCCAACTTTTCTTGAGACACTTTATCGTATCCTAGTTTTCCAGCTAAAGCTTCAGCGTCTTTTTTTTCTTTAATATACCAAGGTGCACTTCTATAAGTCCTATAAAATTTTCCTAATTGTCCTGTAAAATCTTCATGATGAAGATGCAACCAATCAAATAATAATAGCGCATCATTTAATACCTCTTCATCATAAATAGTTTCATAAGGGATTTCGGCATAAGTTAACACCATCGTTACAGCATCATCCCAAGGCTGTTTTCCATAAGGTGTATAGACGGCAATTTTTGGCGCTTTTTCTAACACAACTGCTTCCATGTTTTGACTCGGACTACTAATTTCGGTAAGAATGCTTTCAGCTTTTGCATCACTAATCACTTCAAAAGACACGCCACGAATTTGACATTCTTTTTGTATTTCTTCGAAATCTGGTAACAAAAAAGATCCTCCACGATAATTGAGTAACCACTTTACTTTTTGCTGTTTCTCTAAAGTCCAAAACGTAATGCCATAGGCTTTTAAATGATTCTTTTGGCTTTCTGCATCCATAGGAATAAGGATGTATGAGGCATAGGATTGCAATCCAATAAAAAGGAATAGCAATATGAATATGTTTTTTTTCAATATTAATTTTTTAGAACAAAGAATATAGATCACTTCGCTTTTAGAATCAAGACTTATGCAACACATCTTTTGGTCTTTGCTCTTTTATCTATATTCTTTTCAACTTGAAATATACTTAAAAATTGTTCTCTGTTGGCCTGTTTAAATTAATTTTAACCTATTGCTTGTTTTAGTAATCGATTATAAAGTGGTAGGCATTCTTGTAGTAATGGCTTTAAATGTTCAGGAAATTGTTCTGCTTTACGTTTGTATTCAATAAATCCAGTTGATTTATGAATATTTCCATACCAATATTTTGCCCAAATACCATCTTCAGGTCGTGAGCCCTTTTTCCAATTGAGCATATTCTTTTTAAAAGGGATTCCAATATTTTTACATAACTTTTTTAGCACAACTTCAGGGTTTAATAATACTTTCTTCGAATCTAAAACGCAATAATTTATATTGTTCATTTTAAAATAATCTAATAAATCTATATGAAGTTTATAACCAACATCATGAATTGTTGGATTATGAATCACTTTATCAAATGAAGGCAACATTTCTTTTGGATCTCTTGTCAAGATAATATTCATCGTTTTTTTTATAAAGCTTCGATCTAAATCTAATAACTGATGTGTCATTTGCTTGAAAAACAATACAGGTTTTACATTTTCAGTCATCATCATATCCACAACTTTCTGACCATCATTTTCCATAGTGCTGATAATATCTTCGGCTCCTGGATGATACTTTTTAGCTAGTGAATGACTTAAATAATAACCATATAAAGGTTCGTCGAATACTTTAGTGTCTTTACGCTGCGCAAAAGAATACATTAAAGTAGTTGAGATATTTCTAGGACCAGACCAGAGACATATTCGTTTAACAATATCCTTAGACATTGGATTTTACTCTTTTAATTTCGCTTTGTATTAAAGCTTGGTACATACTATCTAGTTTTTTGGTTAGGCTTCCATACAATCCCTTTCCAATTTCTCTTCCATCAATTTTAGTAACTGGAGTTAAACCACCAAACGTACCAGTTACAAAAGCTTCATCTGCACCATAAACATCAAAAAGCGAAAAATTCTTCTGATGGTTAACAATATTATTTTGAATACAAATTTCAATAACTTTAGCTCTGGTAATACCATTCATACAATATTCTCCTGTTGATGTCCAGACTTCATTGTCTTTTATAACAAAGAAATTTGTAGCATTGCATGTAGATACAAAACCATTAGTATCCAACATTAAGGCTTCGTCTGCGCCAGCTTCTATAGCCTGAATTAACGCTTGTACTTCATGCAACTTACTATGGCAATTTAATTTTGGGTCTAAATAATCTGGAGAACCACGTCTTATCGTGCTTGTAAATAAAGTAATTCCTTTTTGTTTGCTTTCATCTGATGCTTTTTTATACTCCGGAATTATTACCACATTAGGCTCAGAAATTGTTAATCTTGGATCTTGCGAAGGTGTTTTTTTAATGCCTCGTGTTACCATTATTCGCACATGAACATCCGTTTCCATATTATTAGCATTAAGTACTTGCCAAATGCTTTTGGTTAACTCTTCTTTAGTAAAAGGCAAATGCATACCAACTGTTGCTGATGCTTGCCACATTCTATTTAGATGATCGTTTATAAATACTAGAACATTATTATGCAATCTTAAGGCTTCCCAAATGCCATCTCCTACTAAATAACCACTATCAAAAACTGAAATTTTAGCGTCTTCTCTATTATACAACTCGCCATTAATACTAATTTTAATGTCTTTATTTCTTGAGTCTTCTAATGCGTTATGAGTTCCGTGAATCATATTAAAAACATTATCTTTTATAGTTGAAATATACTTAAAAAAAGTACTAGATAAAAAGACTTTAAAGAAATATTAGAGATTGACTATATTTTATTTAACCGCAGAATGTTACCCAGAAAGTAAATTGGCCAACCTTTTAGTACTCGGAAATTGTTCTAAAATAATTTTAATAAAAACAGTAATAGGAATTGCCATTATTAAACCTGGAATTCCCCAAAGAAATCCCCAAAACATAAGCATAACTAAAACGCTTATAATGTTTATTGAAAAAGATTTTCCCATAAAAATAGGTTCTAAAATCGCTCCAAATAATACTTGAACTCCAGTTATTGAGATAATAAAAAAGAGTAAGGTACTGGTTGGATCTAACTCTACAAAAGCAAACAATGATAATAAAATAACTGAAATAAAAGAACCAACCATTTGCACAAAATTGATTACAAATGCAAAAAGTCCCCAAAAAATTGGGAAGCTTACATCAAAAAACAAACAAGCAAGTCCTGTGCCAATTCCTGTGAGTAAACTAACAAGAAACTTTACTTTAATAAACGTAATTAGGTCTTTTTCTATCTTCATAAAAGCTTTTACAGAAGCATGTTTCTGCTTTAAAATAGTGCTGTTTAAAACTTTATGTATGTTAATAGATTCTGCTAACCACAAGACTATAAAAAATGCTGTCATTAAAATCATGGTTAAGAATTTTCTTAAAAACTCTATTGTAGTGCCTATGTTTTCCTTTTGAACAAATTGTGATACTAATTTTTTATCTTTTTGAAATTCTACACCAAAAGTATCTTCCATATAGACCATTACATTGGAGAGTTTGACTTCTGCCTTATCAAAAAATGCAGTGTCTGAAGTAATAATTTGTTTGCTTGATAACTGGATTACCTCAGCACCTATTTTTAATCCACCTACAATTAATAAAATCACAAAAATGACACTCACAAATTTTGGTACTTTACGTTTTCCCAGCCAACGCATTAATGGTAAAAATAGTAACGCAATAAACATTGAGAATACCAAAGGAATAAAAATAAAAGACAATATTTTTAGCAAATAAAATACTAAAGGAATTACTATAATTAGCAACAGTATATTAGTAGTGCGTCTTTGGTCTAACATAAGGTGATCATTTCTTTTTATAACAAGTAACCAAAGTTAAGTTAAAATATTATTATGGGAAACCCTTTAAGAAAAATATAAGAATTAAACATTAAAACGGTACATCATCATTATCATCTGGAGTACCAAAGGCATCATCTGTAGATGGGAAGTTATCTGGTTTAAAGGTATCGTCATTTGCAGCAGCATTCATTTTAGAATGGAATTCGAAAGGCGAATCAAAATCGTCTAAATTTTCAAACCTACCAAGATGAGCAGTAAACTTCATTCTTATACTATCTAAACCACCATTTCTATGTTTAGCAACAATAAACTCTGCTTGACCTTCGGTTGGTGTACGTTCTTCATCGTCCCATTCATCAATTTTATAATACTCTGGTCTGTAAATAAACGATACAATATCTGCATCTTGTTCTATTGCTCCAGATTCACGAAGGTCACTCAACAAAGGTCGTTTACTACCACCACGTGTTTCTACAGCACGAGATAATTGTGATAATGCAATTATAGGAATACTCAATTCTTTTGCCAAAGCTTTAAGGTTACGAGAAATCGTAGAAATTTCTTGTTCTCTGTTTCCCCCTTTCATTCCTCCTCCAGCAGTCATTAATTGTAAGTAATCTACAACTATTAATTTAATACCATGCTGCGAAGATAAACGTCTTGCCTTTGCTCTTAAATCGAAAATAGAAAGTGAAGGAGAATCATCTATAAATAAAGGTGCTTTCTCTAATCCTTTAACCTTTACATTAAGTTGTTCCCACTCATGTTTTTCTAATCGTCCTGTTCTTAATTTTTCTGAAGACAATCCAGTTTCAGAAGAAATAAGTCTTGTTATTAATTGTACTGAAGCCATTTCTAAAGAGAAAAAAGCTACAGGTATATTTTGATTTACTGCAATATTTCTTGCCATAGACAAAGTTAAAGCAGTTTTTCCCATACCTGGACGTGAAGCAATAATAATTAAATCGCTATCCTGCCAACCAGAGGTTAATTTATCTAGTTTGTCAAATCCAGAAGGAATACCACTCATACCTTCTTTGTTAGAAATATCTTCAATCTTCTTTTTTGCTTGAATGACTAAATCTTGAGCAGTTTCGGAAGATTTTTTGATATTGCCTTGTGTTACCTCGTATAATTTTGCTTCTGCTTTATCTAAAAGGTCGAAAACATCTTTGGTCTCATCGTAAGAATCTTCAATAATTTCGTTTGAAATTTTTATTAAACTACGCTGTATAAATTTTTGTAAAATAATACGTGCATGAAACTCTATATGTGCCGAAGAAGATACTTTTTGAGTTAAAGAAATTAAGTAAAAATCGCCACCTGCTAAATCTAATCTGCTATCTTTTTTAAGCTGGATGGAAACAGTTAATAAATCGATTGGCTGACTATTTTCGAATAACCTAAAAATAGCTTCAAAAATATATTGATGTGCTTCTTTATAAAATGCTTCTGGACTTAAAATATCGATTACCTCATCAACACCTTTTTTATCTATCATCATTGCACCAAGTACAACCTCTTCTAAATCAAGTGCTTGTGGAGGTATTTTTCCTTTTTCAAGATTTATGATAGTGCTTTTTTCTACTTTAAAGCCTTGTACAGGTTTCGGTTGAATCATGAAAGCAAATGTATATAAATTGTTAAAATAATCGGGAAATGTAAGATACTGCATTATTAACCATAAGTCAACAATTTAACTGTTAATAAGTTAAAAATATTGTTAATAGCTGTAAAAAAATAAAATAAAAATACTTTGTAAATTTTTAATAAGTGATTAATAAAGGATTAGGTATTAAACACTCCCATTTGAGAATATTTATCCATGCGCTTTTTAACCAACTCTTTTGGTGATAAGTTTTTAAATTCGCTATAAGCATTAACAATTGCAGCACTAACTGTAATAAACATTTTTTCTCTATCTCTTTGTGCACCACCAAGAGGTTCTTTAATTATTTTATCTACCAGCTTCATTTTCTTCATATCTTTTGCTGTAAGCTTTAAAGATTCGGCAGCTTGCTCTTTAAATTCCCAACTTCTCCATAAAATAGAAGAGCAAGATTCGGGAGAAATTACAGAATACCAAGTATTTTCCAGCATTAATGTAATATCACCTACACCAATGCCTAAAGCTCCACCAGAAGCACCTTCGCCAATAATAACTGTAATAATTGGCACTTTTAAACGTGTCATCTCTAAAATATTTCTAGCTATAGCTTCTCCTTGTCCACGTTCTTCGGCTTCTATTCCTGGATAAGCTCCTGGAGTATCTAATAGTGTAACGACAGGAATACCAAATTTCTCGGCAGACTTCATTAACCTAAGTGCTTTTCTATAACCTTCTGGGTTTGCCATGCCAAAATTTCGATACTGTCTGGTTTTAGTATTATATCCTTTTTGCTGTCCTATAAACATAAAAGATTGATCGCCAATTTTACCTAAACCACCAATCATTGCCTTATCATCCTTAAAATTTCTATCTCCATGAAGTTCTAGAAACGTCTCTCCACAAATAGCTCTTATATAATCTAAAGTATAAGGTCTGTTTGGATGTCGTGACATCTGTACACGTTGCCAAGCAGTAAGGTTTTTATAAATATTGATTTTTGTTTCGGCTAATTTTTTTTCTATTTGCTTACAGGTTTCGGTAACATCAACATCACTTTCGTTACCTATGAGTTGACACTTTTGCAGTTGGTCTTCTAATTCTTTAATTGGGAGCTCAAATTCTAAATATTCCATAGAACTTTTAGATTAGTAGTTAGCCTACAAATATAAAAACTTTAATTGTCTTTGCTTATTAAGACACTCGTCTTTTTAATTTATTTGAATTTTTTAGTATTCCGTTGAGTATTACTGTACTAATAATAATTACTGCACCAATATAAAACTCTGTACTCATTTTTTCTTTTTGTGGAAATAAGATTATTGCCAAAACAATTCCGTAAACTGGTTCTAAATTATAAGATAAAACTACAGTATAAGGGCTTATATATTTCATTACATGTACTGCAACAATAAACGCATAAGCTGTACAAATGGAGGCTAAAATAAAAAGGTATGTCCAATCAGAAACACTTAAGCTGAAAAACTGAAAACTAAAACCTTCACCAAAAAAAATGATAAATATAGATATGAAAAATATACCTGAAATAAATTCGTAAAAAGAAATAACTGAAGCTGAATAGCGTTTTACAAATTTTCCGTTAATAACAGCAAATAATGTAGAGAACAATGCTGCCGAAATGCCTAATACAATTCCGTTGATATATTGTAATTCTGCTTTGGTTATAAGTAATACTCCAAAAATAATTAGGATACCAAAAAGGATTTCGTACCAAATTATTTTCCGCTTAAAAAAAATGGGTTCAATTAAAGCTGCAAAAAAGGCTCCAGTAGAAAACATTGCTAAAGCAATAGATATGTTTGATTGTTTTATAGACTCGAAAAATGCAATCCAATGCAATGCAATAATAATTCCAGCAATAGAAAACTTAACAAAGGTTTTTAAATTTATAGTAATATTTATTTTTCTAAACTTGATAAATAGTATCATCAAGATTGTTGCAATTACCATTCTATACCAAACTAAAGGGACAGCATTTATAGAAATGAGTTCACCAAGAATAGCCGTAAATCCTGCAATAAATACCAGTAAATGAAGGTGTAAATAGTTTTTTAATTTATCTTTTTGCATTATATAGCAGATATATTGCTAAAATACCAAAAACAAGATTAGGAAACCAAACTGCAATTACAGGAGGAAAATCTGATTGTTCGGCCATAACACCAAAAACCTTATCGAAAAAGACATAAATCATGGCCATAAAAATACCAAAAGCAAGATTTACTCCCATTCCTCCTCTACGCTTTATTGAAGATACAGCAACCGCAATTATTGTTAATATAAATACCGAAACTGGCAAACTCCACTTTTTATATTGGACAACTTTATATCTACCAATACTAGACGAGCCTCTAGATTCTTCTTTCTTTATAAATGCATTAAGTTCTTTATAGCTTAAAGTTTCTGCAATATATTGTACTGGAGTTAAATCTTCTAAATCAAAAGAAAATAGAGTGTCCATTCTTCTTTTTTTAATTAGTATATCATCGTCGTCTCCAATTATTCTTTTAACATAATTTGTTAGTCTGTAAATAGTATCTTTTTCAATATACTTAATACTATTAGCCTCTATTTTATATTCTAAAGTGTTATCTGCAAAATGTTCTAAAGTAAAGTTTCTGCCAGTATTATTTTTAGTGTTAAAATTACTTACATATATATAATCATTATCATTTATTTGTCGATATAAATTTTGAGTGACTTTATCTTTCTTATTTCCTTTTAGATACTTAAAATTAAACTCATTAAACCCTTTACTTGCATGTGGTGCTAAAAACATCCCTAATACCAAAGCAAAAAGAGCAACGATTGAAGCACCTATAAAATATGGCCTTAAAAATCTTGAAAACGAAACACCTGAACTTATAAATGCAATAACCTCTGTATTATTTGCTAATTTTGAAGTAAACCATATTACAGAAAGAAATAAAAAAAGTGGGAATAACAGATTAGCAAAATAGATTGTGAAATCTAGATAATACTGTACAACAGCATCAAATGGGACTTCATGCTCTAAAATCTTATCAATTTTTTCAGCAAGATTTACTGTTATTCCAATAGGAATAAATAGGAGTAGCATTAACAAAAATGTTAGCAAATAGCGTTTTAATATGTACCAATCTAAAATCTTCATATGTTACAAACGCTTATCCATTTGTTTAACCATTTTATCTTTCCAAATTCTAAAATCTCCAGCTAATATATGCTTTCTTGATTCTCGAACCAACCATAAGTAAAACCCTAGATTATGAATAGTAGCTATTTGTTTTCCTAAAAGCTCGTTCACACTAAATAAATGTTTTAAATACGCTTTACTATAATCGGTATCCACAAAAGTAATAGCCATGTCATCTATTGGAGAAAAATCGTCTTCCCACTTTTTGTTTTTAATATTTATGGTTCCTTGTGTGGTAAATAACATTCCGTTTCTGGCATTACGTGTTGGCATTACACAATCGAACATATCTATTCCTAACGCTATATTTTCGAGAATATTGATTGGTGTACCTACTCCCATTAAATATCGTGGTTTGTCTTCTGGAAGAATATTGCAAACCACATCTGTAATAGCATACATTTCTTCGGCTGGCTCACCAACCGATAATCCTCCAATAGCATTTCCTAATGCATCAGAATTTGCAATATATTCGGCTGATTGTTCTCGTAAATCTTTATAAGTACTCCCTTGTACAATAGGAAAAAAAGCCTGATTATAATTGTATTTTAAAGGTGTTTTTTCTAAATGATTTATACATCTATCTAACCAACGATGTGTCATGTGCATTGAGCGTTTTGCGTAATTATAATCGCAAGGATAAGGCGTACATTCATCAAAAGCCATAATAATATCTGCTCCAATACTACGTTGTATTTCCATTACGTTTTCAGGTGTAAACGTATGATAACTTCCATCAATATGAGATTTAAACTTAACCCCTTCTTCTTTAATTTTTCTATTATCTGATAACGAATACACTTGATATCCACCAGAATCGGTTAAAATGTTTCTATCCCAATTCATAAACTTATGCAAACCTCCTGCTTGTTCTAAAATGTGAGTTTGAGGCCTCAAGAATAAATGATAAGTGTTTCCTAAAATAATATCTGGTTTTATATCGTTTTTTAATTCTCTCTGGTGAACTCCTTTAACTGAGGCTACTGTCCCAACAGGCATAAAAATTGGTGTCTCAATTACGCCATGATCTGTTGTTATAATTCCAGCTCTAGCTTTGCTATGTGCATCTTTTTCTTTGAGTTTGAAAAACATATTTTTTTATTCTGCGAGCAAAGATAATTAACTAAAATTCATTAATTCCTGAATAAAATCAAAATTGTTAGCAAATCAACAAAATCGTTAATAAGTGCATACAATCTCTTTTTGTTTAGCCTTTATAAAACTCTATTTTTGGTGCTTAAAAATTAATAATTTTAACATGCCAAACACACAACAATTAGAAGATTTAGTAACTCAAGTGCGTAGAGATATTTTACGCATGGTACATAAAGTAAATTCTGGACATCCAGGTGGTTCTCTAGGTTGTACCGAATTTTTAGTAGCTCTTTATAGTGAAATCATGGAACGAAAAGAAGAGTTTACAATGGATGGTATTGGCGAAGATTTATTCTTCCTATCTAATGGTCATATTTCGCCAGCTTTTTATAGTGTGCTTGCAAGGTCTGGTTATTTCCCAGTTGAAGAATTAAATACTTTCCGATTAATAAATACTAGACTTCAAGGACATCCTACAACTCATGAAGGTTTGCCTGGAATTAGAATAGCTTCTGGGTCGCTAGGTCAAGGCATGTCTGTTGCTATTGGAGCAGCTCAAACAAAAAAACTAAATAAAGATACTCATTTAGTGTATAGTCTTCATGGAGATGGCGAATTGCAAGAAGGACAAAACTGGGAAGCTATTATGTATGCTGCTGGTAACAATATTGATAATCTTATTTCTACAATTGATTTAAACGGTCAACAAATTGATGGTGCAACCGATAATGTTTTACCATTAGGAAACGTTAAAGAAAAATTTGAAGCTTTTGGTTGGATTGTTTTAGAAATTGAAGAAGGAAATAACATTGATGCTATCTTAAAAGGTATGGTAGAAGCCAAAACAAAAACTGGACAAGGGAAACCTGTATGTGTACTATTAAAAACTGTAATGGGAAATGGCGTTGATTTTATGATGCACACACACGCGTGGCATGGTAAAGCACCAAACGATGAGCAATTAGCAATGGGTTTATCACAAAACCCTGAAACTTTAGGAGATTACTAACCAATTTTAGATTTACGAATTACGAATTTATATTTATGAAAACATATACTTACACAGAAAAAAAAGATACCAGAAGTGGTTTTGGAGCAGGATTAGCAGAACTAGGTAGAACCAATACAAATGTTGTTGCGCTATGTGCCGATTTAATTGGGTCTTTAAAAATGGATCAATTTATCGAAGAAAATCCCGATCGATTCTTTCAAGTTGGTATTGCCGAAGCAAATATGATGGGAATAGCAGCAGGAATGACCATTGGAGGAAAGATTCCTTTTACTGGAACTTTCGCAAACTTTTCTACAGGGCGAGTTTACGATCAAATTCGTCAATCGATAGCTTATTCTGGTAAGAACGTTAAAATATGTGCTTCTCATGCTGGATTAACATTAGGAGAAGATGGTGCCACACATCAAATATTAGAAGATATTGGGTTAATGAAAATGCTTCCTGGTATGACTGTAATTAATACTTGCGATTACAATCAGACTAAAGCTGCTACTATTGCTATTGCAGAACACAATGGTCCTGTTTATCTTCGTTTTGGAAGACCTGCAGTTCCTGTTTTTAGTGCTAAAAATCAAAAATTTGAAATAGGAAAAGCTGTCCTACTTACAGAAGGAACAGATGTTACTATTGTAGCAACAGGACATTTGGTTTGGGAAGCTTTAGAAGCATCAAAAGTACTATATGAAAAAGGGATTTCAGCTGAAGTAATAAATATTCACACTATAAAACCTTTAGATGATAAAGCTATTTTAGATTCTGTGAGTAAGACAAGATGTATTGTTACTGCCGAAGAACATAATTATCTTGGTGGTTTGGGAGAAAGTGTAGCGAGAGTCTTGGCTAAACATAACCCAACACCTCAAGAATTTGTAGCTACAAATGATACTTTTGGTGAATCTGGAACTCCTGCTCAACTCATGGAAAAATATGGTTTGAATAGTGAAGCAATCATAAAAGCAACAGAAAATGTTATAAAAAGGAAATAATAATTGTTTGGAAGCGTTTTTGATATTATACATCAAATCTAAAAACGAACAATTATGAGAAATTTCAAAAATTTTATTTTATTAATCGCATTTGCTAGTTCTAGCATTTATATTTCGGCTCAATCAGGATCTTCTTATGGAATAAAAGGCGGTTTGAATTACAATGCTAATGGAGATTATTTTGAATCTATTAGTGCTACAGCAGAAAATCCAGATAGAAATATAGGTTTTCATATAGGTGTCTTTGGTAAAATTGGCAACACACTATACTTTAGACCAGAACTGGTTTACACAAATACTAAAAGTGACTATAATAATAGTGCATTTAAAATGCAAAAAATTGATGCTCCTCTTCTAGTAGGTATAAAAGTTATTGGACCAATAAGCGTGTTTGGTGGTCCTTCTTTCCAGTATATCCTTGATTCTGAATTTGATGGAATCTCTATAGACAATGTAGAAAACGATATTACTGTTGGGCTTAATTTTGGTGCTGCAATCAATTTTAAAAAATTTGCTGTTGATTTAAGATACGAAAGGGGATTCAGCAATAATGAAGCACAGTTTTTAAACAATAATAATATTGATACAAGTAGATTAGACACTAGACCGAGTCAACTTATTTTAAGTTTGTCAGTAGCATTATAATAAAACTTGAGCAAAAAAAAGCCGCTTTATAAGCGGCTTTTTTTTAACTATTATCATCATCCTTATTGGATTCTGTATTATCAGTATCTAAATAATTTGGGATTCCATCGCCATCTGTATCATCATTTGTTGGGTCACCATCTCCATCTAAATCATTATCTAAAATTCCATCACCACTACTATCAGTATTAGTGTCTATATCTTCTAAATCTTCTTCAATAGTTAAAGTACCATCTCCATCATCGTCAACATCTATAAAATCTTGTATGCCATCTTCATCTGTATCATCATTTGCCAAAGTTAAATCACCATCTAAATCTTCTAAATAAGAAGGTACTCCATCTCCATCATGGTCATTTATTTCACTTTGATATAATTCAAATTTAAAAATTAAAGGAGAATATAGAGGAATACCACTGCTTATTGGAGGTTCAGAAAAGTAACCTAAACCAGAAGGCAAAAACATAACGCCAACACCAGCGTTAGTAAAACTTATGGTTCCATCTCCATTATCTATAAAATCTTCTGCAATATTAAACTGTGGTAATACTCTTCCCCAACCTGTAACCAATCCTATTAAATCAAAATCTGTTGGAGTTACAGCACTATCAAAAACTTCTTCATCTAATAAATTACCTGAATATACTACTCGAACATCATCTGAAAAATGTGGTATAACATTACCTCCTCCTTGATTTAATCTCAAAATATAATATTCGTAATCTACTTCTAGATGAACTGTGTTTTTAATTTCTATAGCATCAATTAAAAGTGTATGGTCAACTGGAGGAACAGTTTCGCCAACAGCTAGTTTAGAAATAATTAAATCATTGATTGATGGATTTGGATTGGCTATAAAAACACTTGAATTAAAATAATGAGTTTCTAAATATCCTATTAAAGAATCTCTATCGATGACTTGTTGTTCTGTCCTATCTCTTTCATCTATTATTATAATCCCATCATCATCATCTTTGCTACAAGAAACAAACCCAAGTATAACACATAAAATATATAAAGTAATTTTTCTTATTTTCATTATTGCAATTTTTGAGGTGGCAAGATACAATTAAAATGTAATTTTGCACAATAACATTAACGTAGTTTTTACAATAAATTGTATGCGTATCGACAAGTATTTATGGTGTGTTAGACATTTTAAAACAAGAACTTTAGCAGCAACTGCTTGCAAAAAAGGAAAAGTGAAAATTAATAATGATATTGCTAAACCTAGCAGAGAAGTTTATCCTATGGATAAAATTGAATTTAGGAAGAATCAAATTAATTATCAGTTTACAATAAATGAAATTCCTTCAAGCAGAGTTAGTGCAAAGCTAGCTGATATTTATAGGACTGATACTACTCCAAAAAAACAATTTGAAGTTCAAGAATTACTAAAATATTCAAAAGATTATTATAAAAAAAAAGGAGTTGGAAGACCTACAAAAAAAGACCGTAGAAATATTGATGAATTTAACGATGAAAATGAGTAATTTTATATTTTAATTAAATACAAGTTAAATGACTGTTACCAATAATATAATACTGACCCACGAAGAGATTGTCCATAAAATAAAGCGTATTGCTTATCAGATTTATGAAAGTAATGTTGAAGAAAGCGACATAATTTTGGCTGGTATTGATAGGAATGGTTATTTTTTAGCAAAAAAACTAAAGACAGTATTAAAAAAAATATCACCAATAGAACCTATACTTTGTAAAGTTTCAATTGATAAAAGAAATCCTAGAAATGAGATTAAAACCTCTATCCCTGTTGAGACATATAAAAATAAATCTGTTATTTTAATTGATGATGTTTTAAATTCTGGCACTACATTAATTTATGGTGTTAAATACTTTTTAGATGTTCCTCTCAAACAATTTAAAACTGCTGTTTTAGTAAATAGAAATCACAAAAAATATCCTGTTAAAGCCGATTTTAAAGGTATCTCACTTTCGACTTCATTACAAGAACATGTAAATATTGATTTAGATGGTGCCGTTTTTAAAGCTGTTTTAGAATAAATTAAAAATAATAGCTTCAATAATTTCATTTATAGTTTTGTCGTCTGTTGAAACAGTTATGTCTGCTTGGTCATAAAAAGGAGAGCGTTCAAATATGTGCTTGCCAATAAATTCAGTCAATAAATCTTCCGACTCTATATGAGATATTAATGGTCTTTTACTTTTTTCGTTAATGAGTCTTTTGGTAAGCGTTTTAATGGATGCTTTTAAGTATATAGTTTTAGAATTAGGCGCATTAAGCAAATGTTTCATATTATCTCCATAGCAAGGAGTTCCTCCACCTAATGACAAAACAAGTTTGTCATCATTTTTAATAATTCCATTTAAAAAATTAGATTCTGTTTTTCTAAAATAAATTTCGCCTTTAGACCTGAAAATTTCATTTACGGTCTTCTTTTCTTTATCTTCAATTACATCATCTAAATCAATAAATCTATAGCCTAAATTTTTAGCTAATACTCTACCAATAGAAGTCTTGCCAGAAGCCATATATCCTAATAAAACTATATTCATTTTATACTTAAATTTTGTTTAGTAAAAGTATGCGATTTCGCTTAACAAAAAACAAAAAAATTATACTTAAAATGTATTGTAATATAAATTAAACATTTTATATTTGCACCCTCGTTAGAGAAAATTAATGACCTGGTAGCTCAGTTGGTAGAGCATCTCCCTTTTAAGGAGAGGGTCCTGGGTTCGAGCCCCAGCCAGGTCACAAAGAGTTAAGCTAAATTGCTTAACTTTTTTTTTACCCGAATGCTGGAATTGGTAGACAGGCATGGTTGAGGGCCATGTGTCCATTAGGGCGTGTGGGTTCGACTCCCATTTCGGGTACACTTATAAAACGCAACACTTATTATTAGTTGCGTTTTTTATTTTAACTAATAAAGGTTAAATATTAAAAGCTGCTTAAGACAATCCTGAGATTTTTCCATCATTGTCAATAGTCATTCGTTCTGAAGCTGGTACAGCTGGAAGTCCTGGCATACGCATCATATTTCCCAGTATCGGAATTAAAAACCCTGCTCCTGCTGCAAATTCAAATTCA
>QMOV01000047.1 GCA_003650305.1 Bacteroidota bacterium
AAAGGTAATAATGGTACACACTCCATATCAAGAAAATGGGGTGATAACACCAGAAATGACCCAGTATATGGTAAAGCAATTTAAGGAAGAAGTGATTCCTCAAATGGAAGAAGTTACTGGGATTAAATTTGATGAAGAAAAATTAAAGAGGCATTTGGTTTTATCTGCCGAAGCTGAAGATTGGATAACCAAAATTTTCGATACAACAAAGCATAAACCTTCACCTATAGATGCCTATTTCGCAGGTGTATACTATATAGGTCCTATTAATATTGGTTTCAGAGGAACTCAAAAGGCGGTAGATTATTACAAAGAATTATATAAAGAAATTCAATTAAGAATCGAAAAAGGATTAGGACCCATTACACCCGAAGGAGAAATGGAAGAAGAAAAATACCGATTGGTGGTCGAGGGGCCTCCAAACTGGACAAGCTTTCGTGAGTTTTGGAAAATATTCTACGATATGGGAGCAGTTATCGTAGCTTCATCGTATACCAAAGTTGGAGGTGTATATGATTATGGTTGGAGACATGATCCTGAACGACCATTAGAAGCCCTAGCAGAATATTGCATGAATTGCTATACCAATATGAACATCCCTCAACGAATTGATTTATTAAAAAAATGCATTGTAGAGTATGATGCAGATGGTTATATAACGAACTCCATTAAAAGTTGTAATTCCTTTTCTGCAGGACAATTAGCAATGATGCGTGAAATTGAAGACAGTTTGGAAGTCCCAGTTGGATTCATTGAATCCGATTTGGTTGACCCACGCTATTTTTCTTATTCAAACATTAAAAACAGATTAGAATCGTATTTCCAAATGTTGGAGCAACGCAAAAAAATGGAAACAGAAACGGTTTAATTAAAAAAAATGAAAAAATACTATTTAGGAATTGATTTAGGTTCAACCACTTCTAAAGCTGTCATCATAAACGAAAAAGATGAAATAATAGGAAGAGGAATTACCAATACCAGGGCCAATTATAAAGTAGCCGCCGATATAGCCAGAGAAGAAGCCATTTACGACGCTCGGTTTACATTATTAACCAACAGATTAGAAGACGAAATTGAATCTAAACCTGAGTTTAAAATATATATGGAAGATATTAGATGTGTCTTTCAATATCGGCAGTTTAAGCGAAGAATGGACAGTTTGGAAAAGAAATTAAAAGAAACTGTTCAAAACTATTCTTATGATAACAAAGAAGATATCGCCGAGGCATTAAATAGTATTATTGAAACAATACGTCCACAAATCAAAAATGAATTTATTATTGAAGATCTGGGTTTCAAAAATCATTTTTTTAGGGATATAGTTAGCGAAAGATATAATGGAGAAGTAGAAAAAGCAGACAGGTCAATTTACGAACCATTGATGTTGGCTTTAGATAAAAGTATTACACATGTTGAAAATGAAATGGTTCAGTTCAATTTTAAAGAATTGATAGATGAATCTATGAAAACTTTGGAAGACAAATATTTAGGGTTGGTTGATGAGCAGGAAGATGGCAGTAAAGAAGATTGGTATTATGCCGAATTAAATGCTGTAAAAGGCAATTATAAAAATGTTGAATACACTTTACGTGAGCATATAGATGAAATTGCCGAAGAAGACATTCATATAGCCAATATGGTTGGGACAGGGTATGGCCGTGCTTTACTTCCTTTCCCCGAAGATTCTATTAAGTCTGAAATACTTTGTCATGCTTTTGGAGCTCATGCTGTATTTCCAAACACCAGAACGGTATTAGATATTGGTGGGCAAGATACTAAAGCTATACAAGTAGATAGTCATGGATTGGTTACAAGCTTCCATATGAACGACAGATGTGCGGCAGGTTGCGGAAGGTATTTAGGATACATAGCTGATGAATTTGGTATTTCATTAAATGAGTTAGGGCCCGAGGCAATGAGTGCCGATAAAGAAACAACGATTTGCTCTACATGTACTGTTTTTGCCGGTGCAGAAGTAAAAGAGCTTTTGCATAGTGGAGAAAAAAGATCAAATATTTTAGCCGGCTTACACAAAGCTATAGTGCAAAGAGCTATGTCGCTTATTGCTCGTTCCGGAGGAGTTAAAGAGGAATTTACTTTTACCGGAGGAGTGGCACGTAATCAGGCAGTATTAAAATATGTAAAACAAATGATTACAGAGTCATATGGAAAAATAACGATGAACATTCATACAGATTCAATATTTATGGGAGCATTAGGAGGCGCTATGTTCGCCAGAAGAAATATAGAAATAGAGCTACCATCAAAAAAAAAGAAAGCAAAAACAACATAATTTTTCAAACAGCTATAAATCATGAGTGATGCGATAAAAACAATGGGTATTGATGTAGGAGGCAGTTACGTAAAGGGCGTAATTATGATTTACAACACTAGTTCAGGAGAGCATAAAATTATTGATAAGCAAACAGAAAAAATTAGAAAAAGGAATCCTAAAGATGTTGTAAAAGATACAGTAGATATCCTTTTAGGCCGTAATAATTTAAACTACAAAGACATTGCTTATTTAGCGTCTACAGGTGAAGGTGAAATGGTTGAAAGAAAAACAGGGCATTTTTATAGTATGACAACTCATGCACGTGGTGGTAAGTTTTTTGTACCTGATTCTAAAACCGTAGTCGATATGGGAGGCCTTTATGTAAGAGCCATAAAAATAGATGATAGGGGAAAAGTGTTGGATTACAAAATGACAGGACAATGTGCTTCAGGCTCCGGGCAGTTTATCGAAAATATTTCACGTTATCTGGGATTAGCTATTGAAGAAGTTGGCCCTATGTCTTTACAAGCCGACAATCCTGAAGTTCCATCCGGAATTTGTGCGGTATTAGCAGAAACAGATGTGATAAATTTAGTTTCTAAGGGGCTTTCTACTGCTAATATCGTTAAAGGGATTAATCTTTCAATTGCAGGTAGAGTAGTAAAATTATTAGGGTCATTGAGAGCCGAATCATCAATTGCATTGGTAGGCGGAATGGGAATGAATGTAGGCATGATACAAGCAGTTGAAGAATTATCTAAAGAAAAGAAAAAAGCAGATTTAATATTTGCCTCGCATCCTGATGCAATTTACTCGGGAGCAGTTGGTGCAGCACTTTGGGGAGGTTATAGATATTATAAGTTAAAAGAAAAAGAAGCTACTGTAATAGTTTAAATGTTTAACTATGAAAGAACTCAATTCAACATATCAACTAGGTGAAATTATTCCCAATATAGCAACCTTTTTAAAGAGGAATGCCGTTAAATTTCACGATAAATATGTTTATCAAGAGAAAAATACAGATGGTGTCTATGAAGGAATTATATGGAAATATTTTTATAAGGACATAAAAAAAATAGCCGGGAACTTAAAGCAATTAGGTTTCAAAAAAGGTGATAAGATGATCCTCTTTTCGAGTAATCGCTTGGAAATGCTGGAATTGGAGATGGCAATAATGGCTTATGGAGGTATCGCTGTCCCTATATATTCTCATTTTAAACAAGCGACAGCCGAATTACTCATTAACCATTCCTGCGCTACCTGGATGGCTGTTGCCGGACAAGAACAAATAGATAATATTGGCGGAGAATTAACGCAATTAAAATCAATTTTCCATTTTGATAAAGTGGACGATAAACGATATAAGAATTTAATTCCTTTCACTCATTTAAAAAAAGACCTTCTTCAAGATGAAGCTTCTTGTTTAACCGAAACTATTGCAACAGATACTATATGTTTAAATATGTACACCTCAGGCACTATGGGTATCCCTAAATGTGTTCAATTAACACATAAAAATATCTTATCGCAACAAGCAGCATTAGATGTAATCTGGGATGTGGACGAAAATGATAGGTTCTTGGCGTATCTTCCTTGGCACCATAGTTTTGGGGGTATTTTTGAACTGTTTACAATACTTTACAGCGGAGCTACATTATTTTTGGAAAGCAGTTTTGGTAAAGATGTCGATTCCATTTTTGAAAATTGGAAATTAGTACAACCCACCATCTTCTTTAGTGTTCCAAAAGTTTATCAAGCACTTTACGAGAAAACTCTGGCAAGCAAAGAAGCCGAAAATAGATTCTTTAACTCCGGTTTAAAATTCATTTTTACTGCCGCAGCAGCGTTACCCGAAAAACTTTCAAAGGAATTTCAGAAAAGAAATATTCCGGTTATTGAAGGCTGGGGTCTAACAGAAACATCACCCTGTTGCACTTTAACAGATCCTTCTGTAAAAAGAGCAATGGGCGTAGTTGGACAGCCTATACCGGGGGTAAGTGTACGAGTTGTCGATGATGGTGAAATTCAAGTAAAGGGACCAAATGTTATGGTAGAGTATTACAATAACGATGAGGCCAATGACGATATTTTTACAGAAGACGGCTGGTACAAAACAGGTGATGTTGGAGAAATTACGAAAACAGGATTAAAACTGGTTTCTCGAAAAGACAGAATTTTTAAACTCTCTAATGGAGAAAAAGTTGTTCCAACAGACCTCGAAAAAGTTATTCAACTGAAATGCCACTACGTTCAGCATGTGATTATTTCAGGTAGCGGCAAAGATTATCCGGTCGCATTGATTTTTCCTAATAATAAATTGCTAAAAAAACCTGATTACCAGATTTCGCCGGAAGAAGGATGTTTTTGCCCTAGGAGTTTATATGAATTAGGGAAATGTTTGCAAGGTTGTTTGCACGATGCTAATTGTGATATTAAACAAAAATTTTCTAAAATAAAATCGGCAGTTATCATTGATAGTGAATTATCATTGGAAGATAGAACACTTACACCATCAATGAAAGTAGCTCCAAAAAATGTTTTAGAAAAATATAAAGACCATCTCCTAAATATATATGGAGAAGATGTACCTACCGAAGAGGAGGTATATGTAGTTGAATTAGATGTTAAAAATAAAATAGCTAGAAAAATTGTATAAGATTAAGTCAACCGAGATAATGAAAAAAGTAATGGGAGATTACTTTCATTCCTTAGAATCAGGCAAAAAGAAAGTTGCTTGGTGCACTAGTGCCGGACCTGCTGAACTAATTCGTTCCTTTGGTTTTGAGGTATTTTTCCCTGAAAATCATGGTGCATTGCTGGGAGCAACTCGTACAGCAATGGATTTTATTCCCGAGGCCATAAAATGTGGGTATTCGGGGCATGTTTGTTCTTATACCACATCCGATATTGGTTCATATCTAAAAAAACAGTCGCCATTGCAAAAACATTATGGCATGAAGGGAGTTCCTAAGCCGGATATTATTGCTTACAACACCAATCAATGCAGAGAAGTAGAAGATTGGTTTACTTTTTATGCAGATGAGTTTAATTGCCCTATTGTGGGAATTCAACCTCCCAGGTACTTAGATGAAGTTACTCAAGATGAGATAGATTTGGTTGTAAAACAAATGAAAAAAATAATTCCAGTATGTGAGCAGGTAAGTGGACAGAAATTCGATTTGGATAAATTTAAAGAAACAATTAAACTAAGCAAGGAAGCCACGCTGTTATGGCAAAAAGTACTAAAGACTTCCACAGCTATTAATGCTCCGTTCAGTTTTTTTGATGGAACCATACATATGGGACCCATTGTAGTGTTAAGAGGTACTCAAATAGCAAAAGATTATTATACAACGCTTCTGGCCGAATTAAAGAGAAATGTAAAAAATAATATAGGCTTTTTACCTGAAGCAAAAACACGTATTTTTTGGGAGGGTATGCCAATTTGGGGAAAATTACGAATGATGAGTGATTTATTTACTTCAAACGGTGCTGCAGTTGTAGCTTCAACATATTGTAGCAGTTGGGTGTTTGATAAAATAGATGAAAATGATCCTTGGAATTCTACAGCAAGAGCATATACAGAGATATTTATCAATCGTAGCGATAAAGCCAAAGAAAAAATCTTAGCAAAATGGTTTAAAGACTATAATATAGACGGGATTGTATTTCATGATTCCAAAACATGTTTTAATAATTCTAACGCCAAATTTGGAATGCCACAGCGCTTACAAAAATCGACGGGCGTTCCATCTCTGGTAATAGAAGGAGACTTATGTGACCTGCGTTTTTTCTCCGAAGGACAAAGTATTACTAAAATTGAAACTTTTTTAGAGCAAATAGAAGATTGTAAAGTATTGGACTAAATGGATAAAACTAATAAAATAAAGGTTGGAATTATTGGATTAGGGCCAGTGGGAATGATCTTGGCAGATAGTTTTCAGCGGGCAGGATGCGATGTTTCTTTGTGTGTAAGAAATGCAGTAAAACACAAAAAAATTAAAGAAGAAGGAATTTTTTTAGAAAATGTAATCAAATCACATTCCAAATTTGATAAAGTATATAGAAGTATAATTGAATTGGCAAAATCTGATTTAGATTATTTAGTTTTTGCTTTAAAGACCTATCAGGTTCAAGATGCATTAAAAGAAGCATCTCAATTAATTACTGAGAAGTTAACTGTAGTCTCTGCTCAAAATGGAATTGATGTAGAAGAAATGTTGATCCCAACTTTTACTGAATCGAGAGTGTTAAGAATGGTTGTAAACTATGCCGGTAATATGGTCACACCCAATACAGTCAAGGTGACATTTTTTACTCCTCCTAATTACGTTGGATCAATAAACGACTCTAAAACACAAGAAGCTGAAATTTTTTCAAATTTGTTAAATTTAGTTGATGTGACTACACAAGCTGTTAATTCTTTCGAATTATTAAAACGTAGCTGGGAAAAAACTATTTTAAATTCATCTTTAAGTGCATTATGTGGTGTGGGTCGCTTAACTATGGCTGAAGCTATGAGTGACCCGGATACTGTTGAATTGATAGAACAAATAATTGCTGAAGCGGTCAATGTTGCTGAAACTGAAAAAATCCGATTCCCTGATGATTTCATTCGTCAATGTATGCGGTATCTAAATAAAGGGGGAGATCATTTTCCATCTTTAGCATTGGATGTCATTAACAATCGTCAAACAGAAATTGAATATTTTAACGGTAAAATTGTAGAATACGGACGTAAACATTATATAAGAACTTCACTCAATCTATCTTTTACCAACATGGTAAAAGCAATGACCAATAAAAATATTATTTCTAGAATTCCTGGTATCGCAGGAAATGTAACTAGAAGGATATTAGATAAAGGCCTGATTAATAAATCAATTTCCTCAACAAAATTTAAAAATACAATTTGCTTTTTAGGTGTAGATTTGGGTTCAGCATATTCAAAATTTACTGTAATTAATGAAAATCAAGACCTAATTTTTAAGTATGTATTACCAACTCTTAATAACGATAGGCAAGCACAAAAAAATGTCATGCATACCATTGCTTCTTCTTTTGATGTTAAGTACTGTTGTGCAACAGGTTACGGAAGAAAACATTTTACTCAAGCCGATATAATTAAAACCGAAATAAACTGTGCAGTAAAGGGAGTGTCACATTTCAATTCTGGTGAAAAGAATATTATAGATATTGGTGGTGAGGATATTAAAATTATTAAATGTGATAATGAAAATCACATAAGTAATTTTTACATGAACGATAAATGTGCTGCTGGAACAGGGTCTTTTATTTCTGAAATAGCAGAAAGAGCAAATATCAATATTTCTGAAATGAGCACTTTAGCTTCTCTTTCAAATACCGATAAAGAATTAAATAGTTTCTGTACTGTTTTTGCTAAAACTGAAATAATGAATTGGATTTTTGATGGATTAAGTTCACAGGATATTGCAAGGGGGATTTACATTTCTATAGCAAATAAAGTTGCTAAAATGCGTTTAGAAACAGGAATTCCTACTTTTATGATAGGTGGAGTTATTGCTAACCATCCTTACTTAAAAGTACTATTAAACGAGAAGTTCAATGTAGACATTCATATCATAGAAGGTCCTCAATATGTGGTTTCTTATGGAGCAGCTATTATTGCTTCACAGCATTATAAAAATAACTTCAAAAAAGATTACAATATTAAACTTGAAAAAGCAGAGAAATGAAAGGATATCACAATAAGAATACTGGGTTTGGAATAACTTACGATGATATATATCTCGTAAACGGTGCAAGAACTCCATTTGGAAAATTATGTGGAACATTAGGAACGGTTTCCCCAACCGATTTGGGAATATATTCAACAAGAGCAGCTATTAATAAATCAGGAATTAAAGGGGATGATATAGATCAATTAATGTTTGCAAACATTGGTCAAAGCTCAGCAGACTCTTATTTTTTACCAAGGCATATTGGGTTATACTCCAATATTCCGGAATATATTCCAGCTGTAATGTTGCAACGTATTTGTGGCAGTGGGTTTGAGACGATTATTTCTGGTGCTGAACAAATTTCACTGGGTAAAGCGCAAACGACTTTATGTGGTGGTACTGAAAATATGACATTATCCCCTACAGTCAGTTTTGGAAACAGAATGGGTTATCCTTTGGGTAGGATTGATTTTAAAGACATGCTTTGGGAAGCTTTAAACGATACTGCTGCTGTTCCTATGGGCTGTACTGCAGAAAATATAGCGGCTAAGCATCATATTACAAAAACCGAAGTCAATGAATTTGCCAAACAGTCGATAGATAATTATTTAGCTGCAAAAAAAAGAGGATTTTTTGATGATGAAGTAATTAAAATGAATTCTACTGTGTTTGAATCAGAAGGGTTAAATCCTCGAAAAGTAAGATTGCCAAGAGGCGTTGTTGACTTTTTTACGGATGAAAATGTACGTCCGACTGACTTAGAATCTATGGCAAAATTACCATCGGTATTTGCTAAAGATGGTGTTCAAACTGCTGCAAACTCCAGCGGAATAGTGGATGGAGCTGCTTCAGTAGTCGTAGCAAGTAAAGAATTTGTTGACGCTAAAGAATTAAATCCGCTTTCAAAAGTAATCGCTTCATCTACTAGTGCTATAGATCCGAAAGTTATGGGATTAGGACCAGTTCCGGCTATTCGATTATTACTGGAATTAACCGGATTAAATCTTGATGATATTGGGTTGATTGAGATCAATGAAGCTTTTGGGGCTCAGTTTATTGGATGTGAAAGAGAGTTAGGTTTAAATAGAGAGATCTGTAATGTGAATGGCGGAGCAATTGCATTAGGCCATCCATTAGCAGCTACTGGGACAAGATTATCATTAACAATATCAAGAGAAATGAGGAACAGGGGAGTAAAATATGGTATTGCCTCTGCTTGTATAGGTGGAGGACAAGGAACAGCAATTTTATTCGAAAACCCAAGTATAAACTAATTGAGAAATGGAAAAATTAAAACAATGGCAAATGACAGCATTGAACAAAGATTTTTCTTTGGTAGAATCTGATTTGCCAATAATAAATGAGAATGAAGCAATTATAAAAATAGCTGGGTGTGGTGTTTGTCATACCGATTTAAGCTTTTGGCACGACGGAGTAAGGACAAAAAAAGAAATGCCATTAACCCTGGGTCATGAAATTAGCGGTGTTGTATTAGAAGGCCCTGAACATTTAAAAGGGAAAAATGTGATTATTCCAGCTGTTTTGCCTTGCGGAGATTGTGAGTTATGTAACAAAGGCAGGAGTAATATGTGTCAAAACCAATTGATGCCGGGAAACGATTTTCATGGAGGATTTGCCTCTCATATAATTGTTCCTCATAAATATTTATGTGCTGTACCAGATTCAATTTTAGAGAAATATTCACTGGAGGAGCTTTCAGTTATTGCAGATGCAATTTCAACACCTTATCAGGTAATAATAAAATCTGAGTTGAGAAAAGGAGATTTAGCTATTGTTATTGGTGTTGGTGGTGTTGGTATTTATGGAGCATTGATTGCTAAAATTATGGGTGCAAAAGTTTTAGCTATTGATATTAACGATGAGAAATTAGCAAATGCTAAAAAGCATGGAGTAGATGAAACATTAAATTCAAAAGGATTAAGTCACAGAGATGTTAAAGGAAAAGTTAGGGAGATCGCTAAGGAATTAGAAGTTTCAAAATTTGGCTGGAAGATTTTTGAAATATCTGGAACAACTCCAGGTCAAGAATTAGCTTTTAGTTTATTAACATACACTTCAACATTAAGTATTGTTGGATTTACCATGGATAAACTAAATGTACGTTTAAGTAATTTAATGGCTTTTGATGCTAAATTGATAGGGACTTGGGGATGTAAGCCAGAATTGTATCCAGAAGTAGTAGACCTGATAGCATCTGGAAAATTAGATATTAAAGACTTTGTAGAAACTTTTCCTTTGTCGAAAATAAATGAAGTTTTTCAAAATACATTAGAACATAAATATGATAAACGTTCAGTTTTAGTACCAGACTTTTAATTAAAAAATAAAATATGAAATTACACAGTCACAATTTAGTAGAACATAAGTATACCGATATACTTTATGAATTAAGGCCTGCAAAAGATTTTGAAGGCAACGAAGTGGAAGGCTTGTACAACGCATGGATCATGCTAAACAATCCATCTCAATACAATTCTTACACAACAAAGGCAGTAAAAGAAATTATATTGGCGATGCGAGAAGCTTCTAACGATAGAAGTGTTGTTGCAGTAGTATTTACAGCTGTTGGAGATAAAGCATTTTGCACTGGAGGAAACACCAAAGAATACGCAGAATACTATGCAGGTAACCCTCAAGAATATAAACAATATATGCGCTTGTTCAATGATATGGTTTCGTCCATTTTAATGAATGACAAGCCTGTTATTTGTCGCGCTAACGGTATGCGCATTGGCGGGGGACAGGAAATTGGTATGGCTTGCGATTTTACTATAGCTCAGGATTTGGCCAAATTTGGACAGGCAGGACCAAAACACGGAAGTGCACCCGATGGAGGTTCAACAGACTTTCTTCACCTGTTTGTAGGGGTTGAGTTGGCCATGCTTTCTTGTACAGTTTGTGACCCTTGGTCTGCTCACGAAGCTTTGCGTCATGGTTTGTTAACCGAAGTTGTGCCTGCTCTTAAAGTAAACGGCGAATATATAAATAATCCAATGGTTAGAACCGATAGATGGATAAGTAAGAAAACCAGTGAAATTATTTATGGTCTGGCAAAAAAAGGAGAACACTTGGCAAAAGGAAAAGAGTTGTTTAAGTCAGGTGAAGTGGATCTAAAACTGTTAGACGAAGCTGTAGATAAAATGTGTACGAAGCTAATGATGACCTTTCCTAACTGTTTGAGCAAAACCATTAACTCTATCCGAAAGAAAAAACTAGAGCATTGGGATAGGAACAAAGAATCGAACAGAGATTGGTTAGCACTTAATATGATGACTGAAGCAAAAGCAGGATTTAAAGCTTTCAATGATGGCCCAAAAGGAAAAAGAGAGGTTGACTTTGTAAAATTAAGACAAATGTTGGCTGAAGGTCTTGAGTGGAATGATGAAATCCATAAAGCCATCTCTCCACAATATCAAAATACTGAAGTTTAATGAGATGAAAATGGAAAAATTAAAAATAGAGTACTCACATGAAGGAGCTGTAGCCAATATTATATTAAATGACGGTAAAGGCAATGTGTTAGATAATATTATGATGTTGGAAATACTCGATTTGTTTGATCAATTTAAAGAGAACAAAGACATTAAACTCATTACTTTTCAAGGAGAAGGAAAACACTTTTCTTTTGGAGCCAGTGTCCCTGAACACACCAAAGAATTTGCTGAGATAATGATTAAAACATTTCACAAGATCTTTTTTGAGATTATTGATTTAGGCATACCGACCTTAGCTAAAATTTCAGGGCAATGTTTAGGTGGTGGCATGGAATTAGCATTGGTATGTAATTTTATGTTTGCAGATAAAACAGCCGTTTTAGCTCAGCCCGAAATTATTTTAGGAGTGTTCCCTCCACCTGCATCCATTATGTTACCATTAAAAATTGGTAATGCCAGGGCCGAAGAAATTTTGTTAACCGGAAGAAACATTTATGCCGAAGAAGGAAAGAGCATAGGCTTATTAAATAGAGTTTTTGAAACTAAGGATGAATTAATTGCAGGCACAGCAGAATGGATAACCAAGAATATTATCCCAAAAAGTGCATCATCGTTAAAGTATGCTGTTAAAGCATCCAGAGCCACATTCAATTACATTATGAGTATTAAACTTCTCTATTTAGAGGAACTCTATCTGAGACATTTAATGAAGACCAAAGATGCAAACGAAGGCATTAATTCATTTTTAGAAAAAAGAAAACCTGTTTGGGAAAATAGTTAATTAAGAATTATGAAAAAGATCAGAACAATTGGAGTAGTTGGCGCTGGAACTATGGGTGCTGCTATAGCTCAAAAATTTGCACAAGAAGGATTTACCGTTTATTTAAACGATAGAGAACAAAAATATATCGATAAAGGAGTTGCTGGAATTAGAGAGGTTTTAGAACAAGGAGTAAAACGCCGAATTTTTACACAAGAAAAAGTTGAAGCCATTATTAGTAACATTAAAGGAACAACAAGGCAAGAAGATCTAAAAGTTTGTGATTTGATTATCGAGGCTATTTTTGAAGATTTTGAAATAAAATCGAAATTGTTTAAAACCTTGGATAAATTTGTTCCTGCTGACACTATTCTGGCAACGAACACTTCTTCGTTTTCGATTACAGAATTAGCAGAATCGGTTTCTCGTCCTGAAAGATTTGTCGGGCTTCATTATTTTTATCATGCGGCGAAAAACCGTTTGGTAGAAATTATTCGCGGAGATAAAACATCGGATGAAACCTATAAAGCAATGCAGGTGTTTTCTGTACAAGCAGGAAAAGATGCCATTACAACAAAAGACACTTATGGTTTTGCAGTAAATCGTTTTTTTGTGCCTTGGTTAAACGAAGCTTGCAAAATGCTTGATGAAGGATTAGCAACCATTACTGAAATAGACACCATTTGTATGAAAACTTTTGGAATTGGAATGGGTCCATTTGCTCTAATGAACGCAACTGGTGTTCCAATTGCCCTACATGCACAAAAAACATTAGAAAATTTTGGCCCCTCTTATAAAGTTTCTGAACTATTGAAACAACAAGTAGCAACTGGAAACAACTGGGATATATCCGGAATGGATAAGGTTGAAATAACGTCAGAAAAAATAAAAATTATTAATGACAGAATTTTAGGCTGTACTTTCTTTGTTTGTTCTCAAATTTTAGCAGAAAAAGCTTGTACTACCGTTGATTTAAACAGAGGGGCAAAAATTGGGTTACGTTGGAGAAAAGGGCCAATTGATTTAATGCAGAAATATGGAGAATCTGAAGTGAAACGAATTGTTAATGAATTTGCCAGATTGTATAGTGAGCAAACTCCAGAAGGAATTGAAGCTAAAAACTGGGAAATGGAATATGTAACCTTAGAAATCAATGGAAATAGAGCCATCATCACAATGTCTCGACCGGAAAACATGAATGCCTTAAATGTAGAAGTAATGGCACAGTTGGATTATAAGTTTTCTCAAGTAGACGCTCGTGATGATATAAATACAATAATACTTACGGGTTCTGGTAAGGCATTTGTTGCCGGAGCAGATATTAAGTTTTTTGTAAATAACATAAAATCGAACACTATAGAAAATATTGTCGCTTTTACTAAATACGGACAGAAAGTATTTGAAAAAATTGATGCATCAGCTAAAAAAGTAGTTGTTATTTTAAATGGATTAGCTCTAGGTGGTGGAATGGAACTAGCACTTTGTGCCGATGTGATTTTGGCTGTACCGAAATCTAAAATTGCCTTCCCCGAAACCAGTATTGGCATTTACCCTGGATTAGGTGGAACACAACGTACTGCGTTGAGAGTTGGAAAAGGATTAGCGAAATATTTAGTGCTTACCGGACAAATGTTAGGAGCAAAACTAGCCTTGGAAATAGGATTGATAGATGGCATTATTCAACCTTCAGAAATGTTTGATTTTATTTCAGGAGAAAAAGAAATACCTATAAAAACAAAGACTGAACTTTCAAAAAAATGGAAAGCAATAGAATCGCTTTTTAACAAAAACAGCTACAAAGCTATTATTTCCGGTGATTACATTAATGGAACAATCGATGCTGAGAATATTGATAAGCTTGCTAATACAATGAGGGTTAAAGCTCCTATAGCAATGGATTTTTCTGAAGAACTCATTGAAAATGCTCAAGATCCTTTTTCAGAATTAGAAAAATTGGTTGCAATATTTACTACCAAGGACGCTTTATTAGGATTAACATCTATAGGCAAAAGAGTAAAATATTCTGGAGAATAATTGTTTTATTAGCTATAATGCTTTCCTTGCCACAGATTTTTTTCAATGAGTTTTTTATCAATTTTCGCAACCATCTCAAAGTTTTTTAACCCCCATTTAGGTGCAATTAAAAGATGTGAAGGTGATTCACTTATAAAGCGTTCGATAATTATATCGGGACTTAATAAAGTAATGAAATTTGTGATAAAATCAATATAATTTTCAACTGAAAAAAGTTGAAATAAATTTGGTTCTTTTTTAAACTGCAATGCCATTACAGTATGCTTTACAATCTGCAATTGATGTATTTTTAGTGAATGAATTGGTAATTTAGATATTTCTACCGCATGATTTAGCATTTCATCATTGGTTTCTCCAGGTAAACCAATAATGAGATGAGCACCAAGGTGAAGCCCCTTGTTTTTTGCTAATTTATAAGCAGCTTTAGTTTCTTCATAAGTATGACAACGATTAATAGTTTTCAATGTTTTATTCATGGTGCTTTCAACGCCAAACTCCAATGAAACATAATAATTTTGGGAAATTTCAGATAAAAAATCAATTAATTCTTCGTTTATACAATCCGGACGAGTTCCTATAACCAAACCAATAATCTTTGGATGATTGATGGCTTCATTATAGAGTTCTTTTACTAAATTTATTTCTGCGTATGTATTAGTATAAGCTTGAAAATAGGCAAAATATTCTTGCGCTTTATATTTTTTTGAAAAACTCCCAATCCCTTCATTAAGTTGTTGTGTAATACTTTTTTGGGGTTTACAATAATAAGGATTAAAAGTATTGTTATTGCAATAAGTGCAGCCACCAACACCTTTTGTTCCATCTCTATTTGGGCAAGTAAAACCTGTGTCTAATGATATTTTTTGTACTCTTTTTCCAAATTCTTCTTTAATGAAAGAGGAATAATCATGATATCTTTTATTATTACTGAAGGACATTTTATTTGAATAAGTGTAAGAAAAACAAAACAGCTACTCTTTATTGAATTTGTCTTGATCCTCTTTAAGAAGTTTTTTTGCTTTTGCAATATCTAACATTTCATATGGCATAGATAAATAATAAGGCAGTTCTGTTTTATCTTCGGTTAACATAATAAAGTTAGCCTCGGCAAGACGATCTACAACAGAATGAATAGTTTTTTTTAGATTGGCTGGTGGAGTTCCTTTGTATTTATGAGAAAGAAGATTAAATAGTTCTTCGACAGTATGTTGGCCATCGGCCAATTGTAATACTATTCCAAACCATTGTACTAGTTCTTGTTTTTCATTATCAGGGTTATGTATATCTATTAACGATATTTGATTTCCTGACTTTGAGAATATCACATTGCGATAAAAATATTTAGTTGTATCCATAATTTATCGGTTTACTATATCTTAATAAGCTATCTCTATAGCTGAAATATTCTCTTCAAGTTCAGTTTTTCGATCTTGTCCTAACTCCATATCAATATCCATAAACTTAAAAAAAATGGTCTCTAATTCTTCTTCTCCAAGTAGGGATTCGGCCAGCACAAAAAGTTCATCATTCTCTGCAGCAATATGATCGAGCAAGTCCTGTAGATAATTATTTAGCTCTTGGTACGACTTTTCGTAATTATCTTCCATAATAGCTTGTTCAATTTCCTTAGTGTAATCTCTAAAGTCCTCATGGTGTTGCTCAAATTCATCAATAATTTCCTGTAAAACAAAATCCGGGTGGTTCTTAATAGCGGGAAATAAAACATCTTCTTCTTTACGGTGATGATAAGAATCTGCATATTCTCTATAAAAGGAAATTAATGTAGTTACTAATTCAGTATATTTTTCTATATCAGATTTCCATAATTGATTCAAATTTTCAATGATCACTTCTGTTTTGCAAATTACTTCGTGCTCATCGAGCATTGTTTGTATTGGATTGTTTTTCAAATACTTATATTTTTAGTTTTTCAAAACTTCTGTTTATATAAACACTTATCATTTCTCTGCGGTATTTACGAGAATACATATCATTCTCTATTGCGCGTGCTCCTTTTAAAGCTTTTTTAATAACCCCGGTTTTATTATCATTTACTGTTCCTTCAACAACAACAGCTTTGGGATCGACACCAGACAAGGCTATTTTTAGCTTTCCATTTTTATCAACAGCAACAGCACAGGTTAATGACGTAAACTCTAAACTTTCTCTTTCACGCAATTTGTAAAAATCTGTTTTAAATTCTCTATTCAGAGGTAATAAAATAGCCGTTAAAATAGCTGTTTCTGATAAGTTTCTTGGGGTAACACCATCGCCGGTATAAATGCTTTCTAATTTTACACGACTGGTTTTCTCTATATCTGTTAATTCTATTACAGCATCCATAGCAATGAGTGCTGGAGCGGTATCAGAAACCAATTCAGAATAACAAACTTTTTTTCCTTTTGTTGCAATGCAAACGTCTCCTTCACATTTCAAACAAAAGCCTGCAGATTCTCTCCACCATTCCGACTGGTTGTAAAATAAGCAACGATTTTCACACAATACATTTCCGCCAATAGTTGCTGTTTTTCTTATCAATGGTGCTCCCACAGACAAGGCGGCTTCTATCAACAACGGAAACTCTTCAACTATTTCTTTTTTGAATTTTAATTCTTCCAGGATTTCTAAGGCTCCAATTCGCAAGTAATCACCTTCTTTGGAGACTCCTTTTAGTTCGTTAATTTTGGTAATATCAATTAAGCAAGGGGTATCTTCGTTCCCTTGAAACCGATTAACCATAATGTCTGTTCCGCCCGCCAAATATTTGAAAGCACCTAAATTAGCTTTAGCCAGTTCTATGGCTTCGTTAATAGTCGTTGGAATTAAATATGTTTTTTCAGCTATCATTGTTATAAGTTAACTGCTTCTAATGTTTTATTTTTTACTGTTAATGAATTCAAAACTACTTCCGAAGTGATAGGAAGTGAAGTAACTCGAACTCCAACAGCATCATAAATAGCATTGGCAATGGACGGAATAACCGGATGAATGGCCCCCTCGCCACATTCTTTAGCCCCAAAAGGCCCTTCGGGGTCTATTGTTTCAACAATGTTTGTATGAATATGTGGCGTGTCTTTGGCTGTCGGAATTTTATAATCTACCAAATTGCCATTGAGCAATAATCCATCTCTAAATTTCATTTGTTCACTAATGGCCTGTCCTAATCCCATATGCCATGAGCCTTCTAGCTGCCCTTCAACAGCCAATGGGTTTAGTGCTTTTCCGGCGTCGTGTGCTCCCCAGATATTAACTACTCTAACATGGCCTGTGTCTTTATCTACTTTAACTTCCGAAATAACGGCACCAAAACTATAAGAAGGGCTTAGCCCTGCTCCAGCACCTTTAAAATCGCCACCCAATTTTGGAGAATTGTATGCTCCTGATGTACTTAATGCCCCTACTTTTCTGGTAACATTTTCAATGGCCTCAACCCAGCTTAAATTTACTTTTTCATCATTGGTAAATACCCTTTCGTTTTGGAGGTACAATTCAGATGTATCCACGTCGTTAATTTTTGCCACGGCATCAAGTATTTTTTTTCGAAGCTTTTCAGCGGCTTGTTTGGCTGCATTACCTGCCATAAAGGTAACCCGGCTCGAATAACTTCCTAAATCTATGGGTGTTAGAGTCGTATCTGCAGCTACTACGAAAATATTATTAATGCTTAGGCCCAAAACCTCTGCCACAATAATGGCTAACATGGTATCACTGCCTTGTCCAATATCGCTTGCTCCGGAAGTGATTAACACCCTACCATCCATATCTACTTTTAAGTGCACTACGGATTGTGGATATTCGTTCCGGTGTATGGGTAAGGCACTACCGCTTATAAAAAAACCACAAGCGACACCTACACCATGTCCTTCAGGTAGTTTTCTGAATTTGTTTTTCCATTCTGACTGGGCCATTACCTTTTTTAGTGATTCTACACTTCCATTAGACGTAATTCTGTACTGTCCCACAGTTATTGTATTTTCATCTAAAAAGTTTTTCAAACGCAACTCACAAGGATCCATTTTTATATCTTCGGCTAATCGATCTATAATGGTTTCTACAGCATATCTTGAATTCACTGCACCGTGGCCTCTCATAGCTCCGCATTGTGGTTTGTTAGTATAAACTCTCCTGGTTTTAAAACCAAAATTATCAATTTTATAAGGCGCCTGTAATAAGACTCCATTGTAATAAGAAGTAACTACTCCAAAACTTCCATAGGCCCCACCATCAATAATAATATCGGCATCTAAAACTTCAAATTTACCTTCATCGCTCATTCCCATTTCCATACTCATCGTAGTTGGATGGCGCCCATGATTGGTTAAAAAAACTTCCTCTCTATTAAGGCGGACTTTTACCGGTCTGCCCAAAATTCTTGAAAGATGCGACACTATAATTTCATGAGGAAAGGTGTCCGATTTGCCTCCAAAACCACCTCCTAAATAAGGTTTTATTACACGAATTTGATTCATAGGCACTTCCAATACTTTTGCTAAGTAACGGTGTAAATAATGAGGCACCTGTGTTGCAGTAATGATAGTTAAACCGTTCTCGTCCCACCAGGCAGTTGCAGCGTGGGGTTCGGTAAAACCATGGTTTAAACCTTGAAAGTCGAAATCTACTTTTATTTTACGGTCTGCATTTGCCAGACCTTCTCTTTGGTCGCCAAAGCGTAGTTCTGCCTTTTTATGAATGTTATTATTGAATTTACAATGTGAGTGTATTTGTTCGTCTGTTCCAACATCTTTACAGGATTCTTTCATGTCGAAAAACGGGCGAAGCGGAGTGTAATCCACCTCAACTAATTTACAAGCTTCTGAAGCAATTTCTTCTGTATCATCTGCAATTGCTACCACAATTTCACCAATATATCTTGTTTTTTTAACAGCCATAGCTGTTTCGTCCTCTGAGATAG
>QMOV01000048.1 GCA_003650305.1 Bacteroidota bacterium
TAGTATTGTAAATAGTATTAGTATTGTTTTCTTCATTTCTTTCTGTTTTAAATTGAACTACTTCTTGGAAACAACAAGAGTCATTCCTGGTTTGAGTTTTGTACCACTAATATCGTTCCAATCTTTAATATTTTGAATAGAAACTCCAGGAAATTTTTGTGAAATACTCCAAAGTGAATCTCCAGTTTTTACTTTATATGTTTTAACATTACTGCTATTATCTTTATTTGAAGATGTTTTTGAAACAACTTTATTAGATGAAATTACTGGTTTTGTTGGATAAATCGTTAACCGTTGTCCAATGCGTAAATTATTGTTTCTTAGTCCATTCCATCTTTTAATTTGGCTAACTCTCACGCCATATCGTCTTGCTATCTTTCCTAAATAATCTCCAGACTTTACTCTGTAACGTATTCTAGATTCCGTTTTTAAAAATTTTGGTAACGGCTTTTCTCGTTTATCAAACTCTGCTTTTACAAAAGCGTAAATTTTTTCTTCATTATTTACAAAACCGCCAATATGTTCTCTTGGCAACCTTAAGGTGTAGTTTTTACCTTTAATAAATGGAATAATATCCAGCTTGTACGAGGGGTTTAAAAACTGTAGCTCTTCAATCTTAATTCCTGTAAGTTCAGAAACCTGATCGAAAGTTATCATTTGTTTTACGTGTATCGTATCTGTTTCTATATAAGTAATCTCAGGATGTTTTGGCTTAAATCCATGTTCTTCAGCATATTCAAAAATATACATAGTTGCTAAAAAAGCTGGTAAATATCCTGCCGTTTCACGCGGAAGATGTGGTCTAATATTCCAATAATTTTTATAACCACCAGAACGTCTAATGGCTTTAGTCACATTTCCTGGTCCAGAATTATAGGCAGCTAATGCTAAATCCCAATCGCCAAATATTTTATATAAACTCGCTAAATATTTACTTGCTGCTTCAGTAGATTTTATAGGATCGCTTCGCTCATCGACGTAGCTACTTACGTCCAATCCAAACTGTTTTCCTGTTGCAAACATAAACTGCCATAAACCTGTTGCTCCAACTCTGGATTTAGCTCTTGGTTTTAAAGCTGATTCTACTATTGCTAAATATTTAACTTCTAAAGGAATATCATAGTTATCCAATTCTCTTTCAAACATTGGGAAATAATACTCACTCAATGCCATTAAGCGTTCAAGGGATTGTTTTCTATTTTTTAGATAGTTTTTTATTACACTTTCTAAAGATGGATTGTAATCTATATTAAAAGGTGTTTTAGTATTAAGCTCTAATAGCCTTTTTTTAAGTGTGTCTGTTGGAAGTTCTGGGTAGTAAATAGAATCGTATTTTAGCTCTCTTACAGTTTTGTAGATAGTGTCGTATAATGACGAACTATATAACTCGCTCAACCATTTTTGGTCTAATTGAGAAGCGTGATTGTTGTCTTCTAATTTTTGTTTTACTAGCGTGTCATTAACAGGTGTGATTTTTTTTACAAGATGAGATCTTCCGTCTATTAGAGTGTCTGAAATAATATTTTTTTCTGAAGGAATATAATCTTGTGTTTGGGAAAAACCAAACCTAAAGGATAATACAAAAATTATCGTAAATAATCTCAAAGTCATTTTTGAAGTCAATTTGTTATAAAACGCTATTTGTGCTAAAATCGTGTTTTTAAATTTAACTTGAAAATAAAAGTTTAAAAGAACACTAATTTAGAATAGCAGCAATTCCAGGTAGCGTTTTGCCTTCTAGGCTTTCCAGCATTGCGCCTCCACCTGTACTTACATAACTTACTTTGTTTTGAAAACCGAATTGTTTTACAGCTGCTACAGAATCGCCTCCGCCAACTAAAGAAAATGCTCCATTTTTAGTAGCCTCTGCAATAGAATTACCTAAAGTAATAGTTCCTTTGGCAAAATTTGGCATTTCAAAAACACCTAGTGGTCCATTCCATAAAATGGTTTTGCTTTGCATAACTATATTATGAAAGTTTTCAATTGATTTTGGTCCACAATCTAACCCTTGCCAACCTTTGGGAATTTTATCTACATCTACTATTTGAGTGTCTGCATCGTTATTAAAAGCATTTGTTGCAACAACATCTACTGGTAAATGAACTTGTACATTTTTAGCTTTAGCTTGTTTTAATATTTCTAATGCAAGATTCATTTTATTGTCTTCACAAATTGAATCTCCAATGTTTCCGCCTTGAGCTTTAACAAATGTAAATGTCATTCCGCCGCCAATAATTAGATGATCTAACTTATCAAGGATGTTATTAATAATGGTAATCTTTGAAGATACCTTTGCGCCTCCAAGTATAGCTAAAACAGGTTTTTCTCCTGTTTCCATTACTTTTTGAATGCTTTCAATTTCTTGAGCTAATAAGTAACCAAAGCATTTTTGTTGAGGGAAAAATTGAGCAATAATAGTTGTAGATGCATGAGCTCTATGTGCTGTCCCAAAAGCATCGTTTACATAAATATCTCCTAACTTAGATAATTGTTCTGCAAAACTTACATCTCCTTCCTTTTCTTCTTTATGAAAGCGCAGATTTTCTAATAATAAAATCTCTCCTGCTTGTAAATTATTTGCTGCTTGTATTGCTTCTTCTCCAATACAATTAGAAACGAATTTTACTTCGACACCAATAACATCTTCGACTGTATCTACAATATGGCTTAAAGAAAATTCTTCCTGAACTCCTTTAGGTCTTCCTAAATGCGACATTAAAATACAACTTCCTCCGTCTTCAAGAGTTTTTATTATTGTCGGTTTTACAGATTGGATTCTGGTTGTGTCTGTAACTTCAAAATTTTCATTTAAAGGCACATTAAAATCGACACGAATTAATGCTTTTTTATTCTCAAAATTAAAGTCATTAAGGGTTTTCATAATTGAATGTAGCAAAGAATTACGCAAATGTAATTAAAAAAAAGAGCTATAAGATGTGTTAATTAACAAAAATAATTTCATCTATAAGAATTATAAAAAAGCTATCTTTACAACATGCTTTTTAGTGATATATTAGGTCAGGAACATCTTAAAAACCATTTAACACAGAGTGTAGATAAAGGCAGAATTCCACACGCTCAACTTTTTGTTGGACCAGAAGGGTCTGGCACATTACCTATGGCAATTGCTTATGCGCAATATGTTTTGTGTAGCAATACACATAGAGAAAATGTTAATGGAAATAATGCCTGTAATCTAAAATTTAAAAGCCTATCTCATCCAGACTTACATTTTGCATTTCCGGTTACCACTACTGATAAAATTAAAAGTAAACCTGTTTCAAACTTTTTTTTAGAAGAATGGAGATCGTTATTAAATCAACAACCTTATTGTAATTTATTTGATTGGTACAAGCAGCTTGGTGTAGATAATAAACAAGGGCAAATTGGTGTTGACGAAGCACAAGAAATTGTGAAGTCTTTAGCTTTAAAATCGTATGAAGGTGGCTATAAAATTATGCTCATTTGGATGGTTGAAAAAATGAATTTGGCCTGTGCAAACAAACTATTAAAACTTATTGAAGAGCCTCCCAGCAAAACTGTTTTTATTTTAATTGCTGAAGACGAAGAACAAATTATTAGCACTATTCGCTCTCGTTGTCAGACATTACATTTTTCTCCACTTGCAGTAGAACACATTAAAAATGCTATAATAAAAAATTATGGTTTAGAAATTAGTGTTGCAACAAAAATAGCACACCAAGCTAATGGAAATTATAATAAGGCTTGCGATTTAGTCTATCAAGATTCTGAAGATTTACAATTTGAAAAATGGTTTATATTTTGGATTAGAAGTGCTTTTAAAGCTAAAGGAAATAAAAGTGCAATACATGATTTAATGTCTTGGAGTGAAGAAATTGCTAAAACAGGACGAGAAACTCAAAAACAATTTTTACATTTCTGCTTAAACTTTTTTAGGCAAGCGCTTTTATTAAACTATGGAGCGGATAAATTGGTTTATGTGGAAACAAAATCTGAAAATTTTAAGTTAACTAATTTTGCTCCATATGTTAACGATGTAAATATTTTAGAAATTAACGATGAGTTTCAAGATGCTATTTACCATATAGAACGTAATGGAAATTCAAAAATCATTCTTACAGATTTATCTATAAAACTCACACGATTACTTCATAAAAAAACAGCCTAGTGCTATGGCTGGTTTAAAAACATGGTTTGTTATTATTAACCCAACTTCTGGAAATGGATCTGGTAAAAAGAAATGGGCAAAAATTAAGCGGTTACTAAATACTTACGGATTTGATTTTGATTATGCTTTTACAGAATATAAAAACCATAGTAATCAAATTGTAAAAAGCGTTATAAAAAAAGGTTATAAAAATATTATAAGTGTTGGCGGAGATGGCACTTTACATAACATTGTTAATGGTATCATGCAACAAAACAAGATTTCCACAAAAAGTATAACTATTGGTGTAATTCCTATTGGTACTGGCAACGATTGGGCTAAAACACACCATATCCCAAAGAATCTTGAAAGCGCTATTCAAATTATTAAAAAAGGGAAGATAAAAATTCAAGATATTGGTAAAATTGAATATAAAAATGAAAATAGAAAACCCGTTTATTTTATGAACCTTGCAGGTATTGGTTTTGATGGTTACGTTGTAAGTCGAGTTAAAGAATACAAACGTTTGGGCTCTTTGGCTTATCTTTTTGGAGCATTAGCAGGTTTAATGTCTTTCAAAAAATTTCAATCAAAAGTCCACTTGAATACTAAACAAATTTCAGGAAAAACACTTATGATTTTAATTGGTTTATGCAAATATTCTGGTGGAGGTATGCAGCTTACTAAAACGCCTAATCCATTTGATGGTTTGTTTGATATTAGCATTGTAAAAAACCTTAAAAAGTTTGATGTAATTAAGAATATTACTAAACTTTTTAATGGAAAGATTGTTAATAATAAATACGTGGAATCACACAAATGTAATACAATAACAATTGAAATTTTTGAGGAGAATTTGCCTTATATACAAGCTGATGGTGAGTTAATTGGAAGTGGAAATATTAGTGTAACAATAATCCCTTTAGCTTTTAGCTTTTATTGCAAAAAAAAATCAGCCAACTAATGGCTGATTTTATGTTTTATATAGAAGTTTCTAATTCTTCTTATAAGCAGCATTTAATAAATCTAAAATAGTTTGCGTTAGGTCGCTTTCTTCTTTTCCAAACAGAACGCTTCCGCCTTCATTACTTCCTAAAATATAAAAATATCCATTTTTGGTTCCGTAATCCTTTATAAAATCCTTTACTTTTTTAATCAATGAGTCGTTTTGTGTTTGACTTTCTTGTGCGATTTGCTGTTGTTCGAATTGAAGACGTTGAGATAATACCTGACCGTTCTCTTTGCTGTAATTCTTGCAAAGTATAAAAGTAAAATGTATTTTAAAGCTAGAAATCTTTGAGAATTCTGTTAATAAAATATATCTATGACTTTAATGGAGAGCCATCAGTTTTATTTATTGCGGTTTAACATAAATAAGACGGTTAAAAAGACTTTATTTTTAAAGTAGTCATTACTTGTCTTTATTGTGTCAATCATTAAATAGAGGCTCTTAAAATTAGCTTTGGTTGTTTTTTATGCAATAAATCAAAGACGAATATTCGGTTGTCAGTTTCGCTTTAAAATTTGAAAGCCAACCAATTCTAAATGCGTTAAAAATATTCATCCAACCAGATTTATATTTTTCAGATAATAAACTCACATAATAAGAATCAAATTTCATTGGAAGGGTTTTAAAAACTTCCATATTTTCTTTTGCTACCAATTTTGAAATTGCCGATTGCGAAAAATGCCAAAGGTGTCTTGGCGCATCGTAAGCCGCCCAAAATTCTTTATAATATTGGGAGTCGTAACTTTTATAATTTGGAACTGCAATTACCAAAGTTCCATTTGGTTTTAAAAGTGATTTTAAAACTGAAATGTGTTCTTCTAATTTTGGTAAATGTTCTAAGACATGCCAAAGCGTAATAACATCAAAACTCTTTTGCTTAAATTTTAAAAGCTGATCTACTTCAAAAACAGAATTATTTGTTTTATTGTTTGCAATAGCTCTTGCGTTTTCATTTGGTTCAATTCCAGAAATTGTCCATTTATTTTTTTGAGTTATCTGCAAAAAATCTCCTGTTCCGCAGCCAACATCTAATAATTTTTTTTCTTCAGAAGAAAACGAATTAATCAATTTTAATTTTCGCTTCAAAGACATGCGCCTAACAAAATGGTAAGCTTTTTCAAACAGATTTCTTCGCGTATCTGTATGCGAAATATAATTTTCGCTCTTATAATATTTTGGTAATTGCTCTAAAGAAGGTTGAGGAAAAGTCTCAAGAAAATCAAATTCTTGATTGTACAACAATTGAAAATCCTCTCCAGAAACTGAATGGTCTTTTACTTTAAAATAAACTTTATTAAGATTTTTGTTATCCACAAATTCACTAATTGTTTTAATTGTTCCACGTGGAACCTTAAGTGTTATCTCCCCATATAAACTAATAGTACAGAAATATCGTTAGGAGAGACTCCACTTATTCTTGATGCTTGAGATACAGTAGTTGGTTGAATCTTTTTAAGTTTTTCTCTCGCCTCAAAACTCATTGATTTTATTTTAGAGAAATCGTAATTGGGTGGGATTTTTATATTTTCTAGTCTGTTTAACTTGTCAGCGTTGTTTTTTTCTTTCTCTATATATCCTGAATATTTTACTTGTATTTCAGTTTGTTCTATAACTTCTCTGTCCAAATCATATTCTTTAATATAAGCTTCAACCTTTTCAAATTTGCGCACATCATTAATAGTTATATTTGGTCTTGAAAACAGCTTAAACATCTTATCTGATTGCTTTACTAAAGAAGATCTTTTAGATTCTAAAACAGGGTTTGCTTCTTCAGGTTTTACACTTGTGTCTTTAAAAAACTGAACGAATTTTTCTGCATGATCATGCTTTTCCTCCATTCTTTTTAAACGCTTTTCACTAGCTAATCCTAATTTATGTCCTTTTGGAGTTAACCGTAAATCCGCATTATCTTGACGCAATAATGTTCTATATTCCGCTCTGGAAGTAAACATTCTATAAGGTTCTTCTGTGCCTTTTGTTATTAAATCATCAATTAAAACACCTATATATGCTTCGTCTCTTTTTAAAGTAAAAGCTTCTCGTTCATGCACTTTCAAACTTGCATTAATCCCTGCCATTAATCCTTGAGATGCTGCTTCTTCGTAACCTGTTGTGCCATTAATTTGTCCAGCAAAATATAAGCCTTCTACCAGCTTTGTTTCTAAAGTATATTTTAATTGTGTTGGTGGAAAATAATCGTACTCTATAGCATAACCAGGTCTAAAAAACTTAACATTTTCAAAACCAACTACAGAGCGTAATGCCTTAAACTGAACATCTTCAGGAAGTGATGTTGAGAACCCATTAACATAAACCTCAACCGTATTCCAACCTTCTGGTTCTATAAAAAGTTGATGTCTTTCCTTATCTGCAAAACGATTTATTTTATCTTCAATAGATGGGCAATATCGTGGTCCAACACTTTGAATTCTGCCATTAAACATTGGCGATTGTTCAAAACCCTCACGAAGTAAATCATGTACTTTTGGGCTCGTGTAAGTCATGTGGCAAGAACGTTGATGCTGTAATGGTTTTGTAATATCTAAATACGAAAACTTCTCAGGGCTTTCATCTCCAGGCTGATCGATCATTTTAGAAAAGTCCAAAGATCGTCCATCTACTCTAGGTGGAGTTCCTGTTTTCATTCTGCCAGAATCAAAACCTAAACCAACAAGTTGTTCAGTTATTCCAGTCGCAGCACGTTCTCCAGCTCGTCCACCACCAAAATTTTTATCGCCAATATGAATGAGTCCGTTTAAAAAAGTTCCGTTAGTAAGTACGACTGTTTTTGCTTTTACTTTTATTCCTAGAGCTGTTTTTACTCCAACTACTTTATGGTTTTTAATTATTAGGCCTGAAACCATGTCTTGATAGAAGTCAAGATTTTTTGTTTGCTCTAAAAGCAAACGCCAATCTTCAGCAAAACGCATTCTGTCACTTTGCACTCTCGGACTCCACATTGCTGGTCCTTTGGATTTATTCAACATTTTAAATTGAATCGCAGATGTATCGCTAACAATACCACTGTAACCTCCAAGTGCATCAATCTCGCGTACAATTTGTCCTTTCGCAATTCCGCCCATCGCAGGATTGCAAGACATTTGTGCAATGGTTTGCAAATTCATTGTTATGAGCAATGTTTTACTTCCCATATTCGCAGCAGCTGCAGCAGCCTCGCTTCCTGCATGACCTGCTCCAACAACTATTACATCATAAACTTCGTTAAACATAGCTACTTGTAAAAAACAAATGTTCCACGTGAAACATTTTACTGTTTGTGATTTTAGTTTGAAATTTAAAGTTTTTCGCCTTCACGAAAACAGGTGCAAATATACACTGATTTGCCGAATATTAACTTAATTGATTTATGTAGAAATTCTCTTTGTCCCGCATTATTTTAATGTCAGCTTCGGTTTTGTCATTATATCCACAATAATGTAAAACACCATGAACCATAACCCTTGATAATTCATCCTGAAAAGACACATTGAAATTTTCAGCGTTTTCTTTTATGCGTTCAATAGAAATAAACACATCTCCTTGTAAGATTTTTCCTATTGAATCATCAAAGCTAATAATGTCAGTTAAATTGTCATGGCTAAGAAATTTAATATTCAATTTAAGTAAATAATCATCATCACAAAACACATAATTAATGTCGCCTTCTTTTAATTTTTCAGAACTAATGACACTCGAAATCCATTTTGAAATCTCTATTTCGTTATTTAATTTAAATGGTGTCTCGTAATTAAAACTAATCATTCTGTTTCTTAAAATACTCTTGAACCTTCTTTTTGTATGCTTGCTGCAAAGGTAGTGCTTGTCTATTTAATATTTCGGTAGTAATAAAATATTGTTTAGCATTGTTCAATTGATTATTGGATATATTATTAAACTGATTCTCATTTGTTTTAGCAATTCGTTTTTGTTCTTCTCCTTGTAGAAATGTTGCATTTTCCAGTTTTAATAATTGATGTTGAAGAGCTATCATTTTTTGTAGAGTTCGGTTAGTAAAGCCTTTATTAAGAAGGTCTTTCTCGACATTTTCCATCTGCTTTAGTAAATTGTTTTGCATTCCATTATTACCATCTTTGGCTAATATATCCTTTAATGCTTGGCGCAATTGTTGTTGTTGTTGGTAAATTCTGAATAGTTCTCCGTTTAGTTCTTCGCTATTTCCATCTCCTTCTCCTTGCTGTTTACCCTCTTGTCCTTCTTTGCCTTCTTTGCCTTCCTCACTCATTTTCATTCCTTCTTTCATTTCTTTATTCAACTGTTCTTGACTCATAATAATATCTGGCAATTGCATGTCGCCTTGTCCTTTTCCAAGAGATGGATTCATTTGGCCTTCCAGATTATCTAACATATCGCTTAAAAAACTTGATAAAGTATTTGCAGCAGTTACAGTATATTGTTGTGCTGCTACGCCTTGAAATAATCTGTTTTCTGCTAATTGAACTAATGACTTGTCAATATTAAAAAACACTTCTGTAATCTCTTTATTGATTATTTCAGAAATCATTGGTTGCCGTAACGATAAAGCAAAAAGGCTATCGTCCACATGTCCAAAATGTTCTCTCAATCCTTTTTGTTCGCGTAAATGTTTTGCATACTCATTATGGTTTATTTGAATGCTTTTAAATTGATCCATTAAAGCTTCTTGATTAAACGAAAATAAAACTAGGTTGTCAAGAATTTGTCTCAACATATCAATGTCTTCCGATATTTGCTCACTAGAACCACTCATCATTGATTGTTTCATTTTCTGACTCATTTGCATCATTTTTTGTGCTGCTTTTTTCTGGTTTTTCTTTGCGTTGTTTTGTTTTTGATCTTGCTCTTCTGGATTTTGGTTTTGCTCTTTCTTTTCAAGATTATCGCTTGCTTCTTGCTGTTCCTTTTTTATGTCTTCTTCCTTTTTTTTGTCTTGTGGTACATCTAAAGGCGCACGAAGTTCTTGATTGACCTTTTGAAGCTCATCCATTTCTTTTTGAAAATCTTCAAACTCCTTATTTAAACTGTCTTGTTTTTCTTTGGTGTTATCTTCCTTGTTTTCATTAGAAAGGTTTGCTTGTTTTTTAGATAATTCTTCGAGTTCTATTCTTAACTTTTCTGCTTTCATGGCTACATAATAGCGTTTTGTTAATTCAAGTAATTGTTTAAGACTTCTCTTTTTGTTTTTATTTTGTTTGGCCAGTTCTTCTAACTTTTGGGTTAATTCTTGTTTTTGGATTTTTTCTGCTAACTTTTGAAGTTCTTCTAACAGCTTCTCATCTTCTTCAAGTTGTTCTTGATTGTCTTCTAAACGTTGTTTTAAATCTTCTTTAAACCGGTCTTCCTTTTCATTTTGAAATTCGTCCAAATTATCCTTTAGCTTTTTATTGAAATTTTGCATCATTTCATCTTGCTGCTTCTGGCGTTTTAAAAAGTTTTCAAATTTCTTTTTGTAGTTAAAATTTAATTCAGCTTTTTCTTTTTGAGTTTTTGACAATTCTTTAAGCTCTTTGTCTTGCGCTTCAAGTTTTTCTAAAGATTTATTTAAATCTTCTATGGTCTCGCTTTGCTCTTTTAGTTGCTTTTGCTCTTCTTCGTCTTGAGTTAATTTTCTGTAATTAAACACATTACTCTTTGTGCTTTTGTAATTATGCAAAGCATCATTATCAAAAACTTCAAAATATAAATCATAATTAGTTCCTTCAACGAGGTTTAATTGATTTGGGAAAACGCTTAAAAACTCATCGAAATTAGATGTTGAAACAGGAATAATCTCATTGCTTTTATTATTTGTGTTTTCTGAAGGATAATACACAAGCTGGAGTTTACTTAATCCATAATCATCGCTTATTTGTCCATAAAAATAAAGGGTTTGAGTATCTAAAGAATCCTGCTTCATTTGAAGGTTAATTTCTGGATATTCGTCTTTTACAACATTAATTGAAAAGGCTAAACTTTCGTAGTCTGTAAGATTCATATTGCTTGTATTAAGACTGTAATCTAAAGTATTGTTGAGTCGCTTTGTAGCAATAAAATCGCCATGTTCGTCTGTAGAAAATTTTAAAGTATCCTTTGAATATAGATTAACAACATCTGTTGCCTTTGTTTTAAGCTGCCAAGTTACTTTTGTGCCTTGTGGAACAATAGCATTGCCAGTGCTTTTTAGGGTTTCATCTTTCTTTTTTGTGTGGTACGGATAATCTAAAAACATATCGAAACTCAACAAAGTTGGTACTTCTATAAGTTCTATGTGGTATGATTTTGAAGTGACATTGTTTGTAAATAAATTAAAGTTGAGATTGATTTTAAGTTGAGAAAAAACGTATTCAAATTCTCCTAGAGCACGTTGTTTTAAATAATACGTTTCATTATTATAAGTAATTTGCGGACTGTCTGGAACCAGCTCTCCTTCAGTAGTAATTATAAGTTTAAAATCTTTGTTTTCTAAGGCTCTTAAATTCTCATTAACAACAAAAAACTGAAAAGGCGCAGGAGGTTCATAAGCAGTTTGATGATTTATAACGCGCTCGTAACTATCGCTAAACCAATTGAATTTTCCAGAAATAAATGATATTAACAAAATAAACACGGGAATTGCTGCGTATTTTAAGTACTTAACATTGCTCTTAAAATTAATTGCCAGTTTAAACGGAATTGGTTTAAGCTCAACAGATTTTTGATCTATACTTGCCAATAGTAATTCCGATTGTTCTTTATCCTTATAAAGCTGAAGAACATTAAGCAGTTTGTCGTCAACCTCTGGAAAATGATTGCCAATAATTTTCGATGCGTCTTCATAATTAATCCCTTTTTGAAGTTTAAACAATTTCGCTAATGGAATTGCAATTAATCTCATAAGCAAGACTAGTTCTACAATAATAAAAACCCAAAACAAAATAGTCCTTGCTGCTGGATTAAGCCAAAGCGTATATTCTATTAAAAGGATTGTTAAAAAATATAATAAGCCAATAGCAAAAAACAAAATTGCACCTTTAATGAGTTCATTAGTGTAAAATTTTCTAATGAATTGTTCTAATTTGGCTTGTATGGTTTTAAAATGAGTCAATAATAGCTGTTTAATATGTACAACTTACTAATCTACAATTTTATTTTAATCTGTAATTCACTAAATTTGATAAGATTCTGTTAATTTCTAAAATTAGCATAGCAGATTAGATTAACTAAAATAAAGAGATTTCTGTCTTATTGGAAATGAATTTAAACTAATTCGATGAAAGATTTAAAATATCTTGCAGCACTAACAATCCCAATTTCAGCCATAATCAGTATCTACTTTAAAGAATATTGGTCGTTTTTTACTCTAATTTATGCATTTGGAATAATTCCTTTGCTGGAGTTATTATTGCCTCAGAATACTGCGAATTATTCGGAAAGTGAATTGAAAAAGAAAAAAGAAAATCCGCTTTTCGATTGGATGTTGTATCTAAATCTTCCTATAGTTTTTTGTTTGCTAGCATGGACTTTAGTAGAAGTTACATTGAGTGCTCTTGAAATTTATGAAATTATTGGACTTATGTTCTCTCTTGGAATAGTTTTAGGTGTTAACGGAATTAATGTTGGTCATGAATTGGGTCATAGACAAAAGAGTAGCGAACGTTTTTTAGGCAAGTTGCTTTTACTTCCATCACTATACATGCATTTTTATATTGAGCATAATTTTGGTCACCATTTAAATGCTGCAACAAAAGAAGATCCTGCAACAGCAAGATATAATCAAAGTGTGTATTCGTTTTGGGTGACTTCAGTTTTTAGGCAATATTTTAGCGCCTGGAAAATTCAAAATAAACTCCTGAAAAATAACAAGCAAAGCTTCCTGTCTATTAAAAATGATATGTTTTGGTATATCATTTTTGAAGCGGCATATTTAATATTAATTTTCTTTTTATTTGGGTTAATTGGTTTGCTTTTTGCCTTAGGATGTGCTGTCGTTGGCTTCTTACTGCTTGAAACCGTTAATTATATTGAACATTATGGGTTATTGCGTTTAAAAACGGAGTCTGGAAGATATGAGCGCGTAAAAGAAATCCATTCATGGAACTCTAATCATGTGGTTGGGAGAATTGTTTTATACGAGTTAACGCGACATAGCGACCATCATTATAAATCGTCTAAAAAATATCAACTTTTAGAATGCTATGATGAAAGTCCCGAATTACCCTTTGGTTATCCAACCTCAATGGTTATTGCTCTTTTTCCACCATTATGGTTCAGTTTAATGAATAAGCGCATTCCTAAAGAAATGGTTTTAAAATAGAATCGAGACTTTTTCTTTATTCTTTTCTCTTTCTTCTGTGCTCTTTTCTATCTTTGCTTTATAAACAAAAAACATGACTAAAAACGTTCGTGTGCGTTTTGCGCCAAGTCCAACAGGTCCTTTACATATTGGGGGTGTTCGTACTGCTTTATTTAACTATCTGTTTGCGAAAAAACATCAAGGAACTTTTGTGCTTCGCATAGAGGACACAGACCAAAATCGATTTGTAGAAGGTGCGGAGCAATATATAATAGACGCTTTAAATTGGTGTGGAATTCCATACGATGAAGGTGTAGGGAAAGAAGGTAAATATGGACCATACAAACAAAGCGAGAGAAAACACATATATAAGCAATATGCCGAAGAATTAATAGATAAAGGAAAAGCATATTATGCTTTTGACACTTCTGACGAATTAGATTTTTATAGAAAAGATCACGAAGCCAACGGAAAAACCTTTATTTATAATTGGCATAATAGATTAAAACTTAAAAACTCATTATCCCTTTCTGCCAATGAGGTAAAAGCTAAATTAGATCTTGGTGAAGATTATGTGATTAGATTCAAAATGCATGATGATAGTTTCACAGAATGTACTCGTCAATTAATTTCTAGACCTGATTTAATTAGAGGACATGTTTCATTTAAAACAGAATTATTAGATGACAAGGTGTTGTTTAAAAGCGATGGTATGCCGACCTATCATTTAGCCAATATTGTAGATGACTATTTAATGGAAATCACTCATGTGATTCGTGGTGAAGAGTGGTTGCCTTCTATTCCTTTACATTTGGCTTTATATCAAGCATTTGGCTGGGAACCACCTGAATTTGCACATTTACCATTAATATTAAAACCAACCGGAAAAGGTAAATTAAGCAAACGCGATGGCAACAAACTGGGTTTTCCTGTGTTTCCGTTAGAGTGGAAAGATCCAAAAACAGGTGATGTTTCTAAAGGCTACAAAGAGGAAGGTTATTTTCCTGAAGCAGTTGTGAATTTTTTAGCGTTTTTAGGTTGGAATCCAGGAACAGAACAAGAAATATTTAGTTTGGAAGAGCTGGTTTCTGTATTTGGTTTAGAGCGTGTACACAAAGCTGGAGCGCGTTTTGATCCTGATAAAACAAAGTGGTATAATCACTATTATATGCAAGAACAGAATAATGATGATTTAGCAAAACAATTTATAGCTCAAGAACCTCAACTTTCAACTGTTGAAATTAATTATGTCTCGATGGTTGTCGGTTTAATAAAAGAGCGTGCAACTTTTGTAAGCGATTTTTGGAATTTAAGTCATTTCTTTTTTGAAGTCCCAAAAACTTATAATGAAAAGGCAGTAAAAAAAGCAATGAAAGTTGACACAAAAGAACTAATGGTCGATTTAATAAATGTTATTAATGCGATTGAAGATTTTTCGGTTGAAAACCTTCAAACTAAAATTAAATCTTGGATAACTTCTAATGACATAGGTTTTGGAAAAGTTATGATGCCACTTAGATTAGCATTGGTAGGTGAATTAAAAGGCCCTGAAGTTTTCGATATCATGTTTATGATTGGAAAATCTGAAACAGTTAGTCGTATTGAAAAAGCTATAAAGAAAATAGGTTAGGCAATGAGAAGCTGAAACAAGATTTGTATGACGAAATTTTTTCAGAAACTAAACATTGCGGCAAAAACCAACATAGACTGATTTCCTTTAAATTTTTCTGTAGCACTGCCAACGATTAGATTTTTATCATTAAGCTTATCTAGAATATTCAAAAAACCATATATGTATTGTGCTTTAATTTTAAAAGCTCCTAATCCAACTGAAACTCCAGCCATACCATTTACGTTAAACTGTGAAATGTCTGAAATGTCTAATGCTGTTAACGATTCATAGCCGTTAATAAAATAACCTTCTTGTGCGTTATCTTTCAGTTCTAATTTACCATTATATTGCAGTTGTGGTCCAAAATCAATAGTTACATTATCGCTAATTATTTTAGCATGATAAGTAAACCCTAATTGTACAGCCATCAATTTGTACACTAACATTTCATTTCCTGCAACACTCTCTAGTGCTCTTCCAGAAATCTCTAAACTGTTTTCAGATATCTGCATACCATAACTTACATTGTACCATTCGTTTGGAATATCCACCGTTGAAGATAATCCACCAACCCAACCTAGCCGAGATTTAGTAGTAAAATTATCCGTTATAATATTGTATTGAGAAATTCCTCCCATAACACCAAAACCATTTTTAATGGCAAAAGTTGTATGTTGAGAATATGTTGTTGTAACAAAACCTATAGTAAATGCTACTAATAAAATATAGTGCTTAAATTTCATGTTTTTTTATAAAATTTGGAGCAAATATAACTAAATTAGTGTCTTAATATTTTTAAACCTTTTAAAAACATTCTATGTCTTATTATTTTATTCCCATTATTTTCGTTGGATTTATTATCCTAATTTCTGCATTCTTTATCGTAAAACAGCAAACTGCTGCTATTATAGAACGATTTGGTAAGTTTCAAAGTGTTCGCCAATCTGGATTACAATTAAAAATTCCTTTAGTTGATAGAATTGCAGGACGACTAAGTTTAAAAATTCAGCAATTAGATGTTATCATTGAAACAAAAACCCTAGATGACGTGTTTGTGCGTTTAAAAGTTTCTGTTCAATATAAGGTAATACGCGATAAAGTATATGACGCTTTTTATAAATTAGATTATCCTCACGATCAAATTACATCGTATGTTTTTGATGTCGTTAGAGCAGAGGTTCCAAAAATGAAACTTGATGATGTATTTGTGCGAAAAGATGATGTTGCTATCGCAGTAAAAAAAGAGCTAAACGAAGCTATGTTAAACTATGGTTACGATATTATTAAAACTTTAGTGACTGATATTGATCCAGACGCTCAAGTAAAAGAAGCAATGAATCGTATTAATGCTTCAGAACGAGAAAAAGTAGCTGCACAATTTGAAGGTGATGCGCAACGAATTCTTATTGTTGAAAGAGCAAAAGCAGAAGCAGAAAGTAAGCGTTTGCAAGGTCAAGGTATTGCGGACCAACGTCGTGAAATTGCACGTGGACTAGAAGAAAGTGTTGATGTTTTAAATAAAGTTGGAATTAACTCTCAAGAAGCATCGGCTTTAATTGTTGTGACACAACATTATGATACGCTTCAAGCTATTGGACAAGAAACTAATAGTAATTTAATTCTATTGCCTAACTCACCTCAAGCAGGAAGCAATATGCTTAACGATATGGTTGCTAGTTTTACTGCAAGTAATCAAATTGGTGAAGAGATGAAAAAACAGAATAAAAAGAAAGAAGGAGAATAATTGCACTTCTTTATAAACCCCTCGAAGTTTATTGCTGAAAGGGTTTTATTTTTACTAAATAGCCTTCGCTTCAGCAACTAACAACTCGTTTTTATCTTCTAGTGCTTTAGTAATAAAATCGTTAATCTCATCATTTCGTTCTTGCCCTTTTTTTAATAAAACACCTAAAGTTAACATCGCTGCAATACGTGTGCCTACTTTCTTTACAGCAGTGCCAAATAGTAGTTGTAATTCATCATAAGCAACCTTTTCAGCTAATTCTTTAATTTTTGCTTTTACAACTTGTTGTTTGGCTTCTGGTAAATTGGTGTATTTTTTTCCTAGCTGCTTAATTTCTTCTATTGCTGGGCGTTGAAATTGTTGTTGTTTATTGGGCTGATTTGAATGTTGTTTTGGCTTTACTTTAGCCCAAGTATCTCGCAATCCAACGGTTTTGTTAAACACTAAATGCTTTGAGGTAGAATCATCATCTACATTAAAATAGCCTAAACGCTGAAACTGAAGTTGTTTACCTGTTTTTACATCTTTTAAAAACGGTTCTACAAAAGCATTGGTAAGTTTTAAAGAATTAGGATTTACAAACTCCATAAAGTCTTTATCTTGATGGCTGTCTGGGGTTTCGTCTAAAAACAACCTGTCATACTCCCTAACTTCGGCTTTAATTGCGTGTTTAATAGAAACCCAGTGCAAAGTTCCTTTTACTTTTCGTAAACTTGCTTCGCTTCCGCTTCCGCTTAAACTATCAGCATCATAGGTACAATGAATTTCGATAATTTTGCCATTCACATCTTTTACAACTCTTTCTCCTTTTATGATATAAGCATTTTTTAGACGCACTTCTTTACCAAGAGTCAGACGGAAATATTTACTATTTGCTTCTTCTTTAAAATCTTCTTTCTCAATATATAACTCTTTAGAAAAAGGTACTTTATGGGTTTTGGGATTATCTGCTTCTGGATTGTTTTCAGCCTCTAACCACTCTTCTTTACCTTCTGGAAAATTGATGATAATAAGTTTTATTGGGTTTAATACAGCCATCACTCTATCTGTAGTTTTATTTAAATCCTCCCGAATACAGAATTCTAAAAGCGACACATCAATAATGTTTTCGCGCTTTGCAACACCAACGGTTTCAATGAATTTCTTAATTGCATTTGGAGTATATCCTCTACGCCTTAAACCGGAAATGGTAGGCATTCTTGGATCGTCCCATCCTTTCACAACTCCCTCTTCTATTAATTTAAGCAATTTACGCTTACTCATAATAGTGTAGCTTAAGTTTAAACGCGCAAATTCAGTTTGTTTTGGCGGTAAAGGAAGCTTTTCTGAACTGTATTTATAAACTTCATCCCTAAACCAGTTGTAAAGCTTTCTGTGTGGTTTAAACTCTAAAGAGCATAATGAATGGGAGATTTGTTCGATATAATCGCTTTCTCCATGCGTCCAGTCGTACATTGGGTAGATGCACCAATCGTTTCCTGTTCTGTGGTGGTTCTTCTTTAAAATACGATACATTAAAGGGTCTCTCATCAACATATTTGGGTCTTTCATATCAATCTTTGCTCTAAGTACGTGTGAACCTTCATCAAACTCGCCCTCTTTCATTTTTTGGAATAAATTCAAATTTTCTTCTACACTTCTATTGCGAAAAGGGCTATTAACTCCAACTTGTGTTGGTGTTCCTTTTTGTACTGCCATAGCTTCAGAGGTCTGACTATCAACATACGCTTTTCCGTCTTTAATAAGCTGTATTGCCCATTCGAATAGAGTCTGAAAATAGTTAGACGAATACAATTCTTTATCCCATTTGTAGCCTAACCAAGAAATATCCTTTTTAATAGCATCAACATATTCCTGTTCTTCTTTTGTTGGATTAGTATCATCAAAACGTAGGTTTACTGGAGCGTTATACTTTTCGCCCAAACCAAAACTTATACCAATAGCTTTGGTGTGCCCAATGTGTAAATAGCCATTAGGTTCTGGCGGAAAACGAAATCGCAAACTGTTTTTTGGCATTCCGTTTTTTAAATCCTCTTCTATAATATGCTCAATAAAATTGAGTGATTTGCTTTCTTCAGACATTAGTAAAAATTAAAAAGCAAAGGTATTAAATTATAGAAACTATATCTTTGTTTAAAAGAACTAGATTTGGGAATAATAAAAGTTGAAA
>QMOV01000049.1 GCA_003650305.1 Bacteroidota bacterium
GAATCCAAATGAAATATCAATATTGGATTTTGCTAAAGAAATAATTAAATTAACGAAAACCAGTCAAAAAGTAATTTTTAAAGATTTACCCACTGACGATCCTTTACAACGTCAACCAGATATTTCTTTAGCAAAAAAATTGTTAGACTGGGAACCTAAAGTGGAAAGAGCCGAAGGGATGCAAAAGACGTTTAATTACTTTAAAAACCTGTCGAGAGATGAATTATATAAAAAAGATCATAAAGATTTCGCAAGTCATATAAAAAAATAAATGTCATATAAACAAGGAAGATATTCAAATTTAATCAAGCCGATATTCTTATTTGGTGACTTGATAATTATTAATGCGACTATTTTTTTGTTTAGTCCAAACATTACTAATACATATATCTTTGCTACATACATTTCTTTTTTATGGTTAGTAATATCTATTAAAAATCTTTTTTATGAGGTTCAAAGAAGCACAAAAATCGTTCAAATAATAACACTTTTGTTAAAACAAATAGTTGTATTTGCAATAATTCTATATGCGTTTATTGGAGTATTTAAACAGCCAGATATCAGTAGATTGGCATTAGGAAGTTATTTACTTGCAGTTTTTGTTTTAATTACCTTTTTTAAGTTCTTTTCATATTTTTTATTAAGTAAGTATAGAATTCATTTAGGAGGAAATTTAAGAAGTGTTATTGTTATTGGTAAAAACGAAAAAACCAATCAGCTAATAAGCATTTTTAATACAAGATTGGAATTTGGGTATAAATTTAAAAAGCAATTTTGCATTAATGATAAAGATTTTTCATTAGAACAATGTTTTGCTTTTATAACAGAAAATAATATTGATGAAATATATTCCTCAGTTGCAGAATTGTCTAACGAACAGATTAATGAATTGATAGATTTTGCCGATAACAATTTAAGAGAACTAAAGTTTATTCCCGACAATAAGGATATTTATTCAAAAAAACTTAAATATGAATATTATGATTATATACCAATTTTAACGTTGCGTAATATCCCTCTTGGAGATTCTGTGAACCATTTTGTAAAAAGGGCATTCGATATTTTATTTTCTTTAACAGTAATTATATTTTTATTGTCTTGGCTCACACCTATTATAGCTATATTTATAAAATTAGAATCAAAAGGCCCAGTATTTTTTAAACAATCAAGAAATGGGTTTAACTATAAAGAGTTTGATTGTTTTAAATTTAGATCAATGACTCCAAATAAGGATGCTCATTTGCACCAAGCCACTAGAGGAGATCAGAGAATAACAAAAGTTGGTAAGTTTCTTCGAAAAACCAGTTTAGACGAACTGCCTCAATTTTATAACGTCTTGTTTGGAGATATGTCTATTGTTGGTCCGCGACCACATATGGTAAGTCATACAAATATGTATGCAAAAAAAATAGATAAATTTATGGTACGCCATTTTGTAAAACCAGGAATTACTGGATTGGCTCAAACAAGTGGGTTTAGAGGAGAAGTGGAAACGGATAAAGATATTATTGGACGTGTAAAATATGATATTTTTTATATTGAAAATTGGTCTTTGTTATTAGATTTAAAAATTATTTTTCAAACGCTTTTAAATACCCTAAAAGGCGATGACAAAGCCTATTAATTTACAATTTGTAGACGAGTTTTTCTAGCTGTATATCTAGCTCAAAATTAGTGTTTGCTGTTTTTCTTATTTGTTCTTTTAGTTTTGAATTTATATCAGCAGTTTTAATCCTATTTAACACTTCATTTAAACTATTGTAATTACCTGTTTTTGCAATCCAACCTAAATTATATTCTTTAACGATATCTTCCCCTTCTCCACCACCAAAATAGAGTATAGGTAAACCCAATTTAGTGTATTCAAATATTTTAGAAGGAACTGAACCGTAAATTCTTTTTAATAGCGGAATTATAACAACATCATATTGAAGCAGTACTCTATGTAATTCATTTCTTGCTATTTCGCCATAATATGTAATTGGAAGATTTTGATTGGATTGAATAAAAGCTTCAATTTTTTCTTTCTCTGCTCCAGCTCCATAAATATAAAACTCAATATTTCTATAATCTAAATGCTCACATAGTTTGTAAACTCCTTGAGCAATACCAAGTAAGCCAGCATAAACAATTTTTAGTTTTCCGTCTGAAACCATTTTACTTTCAATTTTTGGAATTTCTAAATTCGGGTAATTTCTATATAAAAAAGTTTCTTTATTAGGAAATAGAGAAGTAACATGAGTTAGTATCTCTTGGCTTTGTCCTAAAACTAAATCGGCTTTGTTGTAATTAAACCGCTCAATTTTCTCTAATAGTTTATAACTAAAATTCTTTTTAAAAGCACCCAGCTTTAATCCAGCCAAAGGCCATAAATCGCTCACATTTAAAATGAGTTTCCTGTTTTTAGATTGCAAAAAAAGCATACAAGTAAAAGCAACTAGCAAAGGAGGAGATTGTATGATAACTATATTCGGGATTTTATTAAACGCAAAAAACCAGATTAAACTAAAACTATAAGATAGCATTGAAAATAAGCGTAACAATTTATTTTTAGAATTGCTTGCGTAAATCCATAACCTATGAATTTTAACATTATTTTCGATTGAAACCTGACTGGACTTACCTTTATAACTACTAAAGATCTTTCCTGTGGGATAATTAGGTAAAGGCGTAGCAACTGAAACATTGAAATTCCTTTTTTGTAAGCCTTCAGCTAAATGGAATATTCTATTTGAAGCTGCTCCAGTTTCAGGAGGAAAGTAACTCGTTATTATGAGTATATCTTTCATTATAATTGATAAATTCCTACTAAATGATTTATAATTCTTTTGGCTGCTTTACCATCCCAAAGTTCTGGAATATTGCCATTTTTCCATTTATTGGCTAATAGGACTTTAAATGCTTCAGAAATTTTATCAGGATTAGTGCCAACTAACAAATTAGTACCTATTTCACAGGTTTCAGGGCGTTCGGTAGAATCTCTGAGTGTTATGCAGGGCACGTTCATAACTGTTGTTTCTTCAGTTATTCCACCAGAATCGGTTAAAACAGCAAAAGCATTTTTAACCAGAAAATTAAACTCTAAATAACCTAAAGGCTCTATATAATGTAAGTTTTTAAAATTCAAATTTAAACCCTCGAGCATCTTTTTAGTTCTAGGATGAACAGGAAAAATTATTGGATAATCTTTGCCAAGAGTTGCTATTTGCGTAATTAATGTTTTTAGTATGGTTTCTTCATCTACATTACTTGGTCTATGTAGCGTCATGACCAAATATTCTTTTTGTTTTAAACCTAATTCGTTCCAAATAGGAGGTTTAATAAATCGCTCTTCATTTTTTAGCAACGTATCAATCATAACATTACCAACAAAAAAGATATTGTTTTTTGAAACGCCTAATTTCTCGAGATTAGCATTGGCATATGTTGAGGTTGTAAAAAAATAATCGGTTAGGCTATCTGTAACTATTCTATTGATTTCCTCTGGCATATTCATATCTCCCGAACGAATCCCTGCTTCTACATGAGCAACTTTTATTCCTTCTTTTTTTGCAACTATAGCGCATGCCATTGTTGAAGTAACATCGCCAACAACCATTACCAAATCGCATAAATTTTGAGCCAACTCTTTTTCAAAACCAATCATAATAGCAGCAGTTTGTTCGGCTTGAGTACCACTCATTACTTCCAAATTAGTGTCTGGAAGAGGAATATTTAATTCTTCAAAAAATGCATCACTTAAATTTTTATCGTAATGCTGTCCTGTATGAACAAGCCTAAAATGAATATTAAATCCTTCATTTTGTTTTGATTTTATAGCATCAATAATTGCTGCTATTTTCATAAAATTTGGTCTTGCTCCAGCAACAATAGTTATGTTCATTAGTTTTGGTTTAATAAAGATGAAAACTGTTTCAATTTACCACTTTTTAATCGTTGCAATTGGGTTTGCCTTTCAAACTGAATATCTAGACCTTTTTCGAGATAGTTTTCCATTTCGGTTTTAATCGCTTCGATTTTTTCTTCTGAAAGCTTTGTAGAACTTGCATAGGTAATTTTAAAAGTTTTTGCTGTGATTTGTTCAACTACAAATTCTTTAACATTACCATTGTCCTCAATAATGCTTTTGGTTATATAGTAAAATGTCAATCCTGCTGCTTTTTTCCCGCTTGGTAAAATTGCAATATCATTTGTTCTTCCAATAAGTTTTTTTAAAATGGGCTTTTTAATGATGCTTTTCTCTGAAAGACTTCCAATATCACCAATATCATATCGAATAAAAGGATGTGCTTTGTTGTAAAGCGATGTTATAATAATTCGTCCTCCTTCGCCTAAAGGAACAGGATTATTGTTGTTATCAAGAATCTCAACAACTAATGTTTCGCTGTTAATTTGCCATTCGTTATTAGGATTTTCAAAAGCAATGAGGTCTAATTCTGCTACACCATATTCATTTATCACCGGAACACCAAATTGTGTTTCCATAAGAAGCTTATCGTCTTCAAATAACATCTCTGAAGTAACCACACAAGCTTTTAATGTTGGACAAACAGATTTTAAATTAATATTTTCCCTTTCTAAAAATTTAGCAAATTGCACAATAGAACTCGTATAACCATTTATATAATCAAATTTTTTAGATTGAAATTTTTTAAGATGTTTTTGAAAAGCAGTATTGCTTAAATCGAAAACCGAAAACCGAAAACGTTTACTTAAAACATCTTTAAAACGTTCTTTATAATAACCTTTAGCATCTAAAGGAATTCCATAAAATCGCGCTTGTTTAGAACGATTGAAATCTAAATTATACCATCCAAATCTATCTTGAATAATAGCCCAAGTCATGGCGTGGCAAAATTTATCTTTTGCAAAAATAAAAGGCTCGCCCGAAGATCCAGAAGTTTTGTTTATAAACACGTTTTTGGTTTTAAAACCTTCCGACAAACGCTCTTTTAAAGGATGCTGTAAATCCCGTTTGGTCATTACAGGAAGACTATTCCAATTCAGCGGATTTGCTTCAGTTGCAAACGATTTATAAAACGGATTGTGTTTTAAATGATAAGCAACAATCTCTTGTTTTTTTTGCTCAACATATTGTTCAAATTCCACATCATTTTTTTGTTGAATATCTTTCAAAACATATTTAGCTTTTCTTATAGGAAAGCCATTAAACTGTAATGTGAAATCAAATAAATTCAAAAGAAAAAAGTATAAATATGTTTTTGTAAAATAATTATTTTTTAATCGTAAAAGCAATTATTTTTGCCTAAACAACAAAATAGCATGACAATTTTAATTTTGGGTTCTGGCGGAAGGGAACATACTTTTGCTTGGAAAACTAATCAAAGCCCTTTATGTAAACAACTTTATGTTGCTCCTGGCAATTCGGGTACTTCTCAAATCGCTGAAAACATAAATATAAATGTAACCGATTTTAATGCAATCAAAGACTTAGTGTTAGAAAAAAAAATAGACATGGTTGTTGTAGGACCAGAAGACCCTTTAGTGCAAGGCATTCATGATTTCTTTTTAAACGACGATGCATTAAAAAGCGTTGCAGTTATTGGACCACAAAAAGCTGCGGCACAACTAGAAGGAAGCAAGGAATTTGCTAAAGAGTTTATGTATCGTCATAATATTCCAACAGCAGCTTATAAAAGTTTTAGTAAAAATGACGTAGAAGAAGGTTATGAATTTTTAGAAACTTTAAATCCTCCTTATGTACTTAAAGCTGATGGATTGGCAGCAGGAAAAGGTGTTTTAATTCTTAATAATTTAGATGAAGCTAAAGCAGAATTAAAGCAGATGCTCGTTGATGCTAAATTTGGAGAAGCAAGCACAAAAGTTGTTATTGAAGAATTTTTGGATGGTATAGAATTGAGTTGTTTTGTGCTCACAGATGGGGAAAATTATAAAATTCTTCCAACAGCAAAAGATTACAAACGTATTGGAGAAGGCGATACAGGATTAAATACTGGAGGAATGGGAGCCATTTCTCCAGTACCTTTTGTAGATGGCGTTTTAATGGGTAAAATCGAAGAACGCATTGTAAAACCAACAATTAATGGACTTAAAAAAGATAATCTGCCATACAATGGTTTTGTTTTTATTGGATTAATAAAAGTTAACGATGATCCTTTTGTGATTGAATATAACGTGAGAATGGGAGATCCAGAAACCGAAGTTGTTCTCCCTCGACTTAAAAATGATTTGGTAGAAATATTTAAGGCAATTTCTGAAGAACGATTAAATGAAATTGATATTGAAATAAACACACAAACCGCAGCAACAGTGATGCTAGTATCTGGAGGTTATCCTGAAGTTTATGAAAAAGGAAAAGAAATCACAGGATTAAATAATGTAGAAGATTCTTTAGTATTTCACGCTGGCGTTAAACTCGAAAATGATAAAGTTTTAACATCTGGAGGAAGGGTAATGGCAATCACATCATTTGGAAAAACGCACCAAGAAGCATTAAAAGAATCTTATCAAAATATAGAAAAATTACATTTTGATAAGATGTACTATCGTAAAGATATTGGGTTCGATTTATAAGTAAGAATGTGCAGTAATGCTTTTATCTTCTTCTTTATTGTCTTCAACCTTTTTTAATTGCAGCAGCCAATATACAAAAGCGATAATGCAGATAATAATTAAAACCCAAGACACCATATTAGCAATCCACCAATTGTCTAATTCTATAGCTCTAAGTTTATCAAAAGGCCAAAAAAGATAGTTTACAAATAAATCTTGGATAGCAAAAAAGAAATCTTTCATAGGTAATAATCTTATATTTACAGGACAAAATTACATTATTTTAAATTTAAATAAAACAAAAAACTATTAGTAATTTACCATTGACATTAATTTATCATTATAAACCATCAAAGGAAATATACAAACGCTGCAAATGATTACAAGATTTTTTAGCACATCTAAACCAATCCATTTAGTAATAGTTATTCTATTTTCTCTATTGGTTTTTATGTTTACTAGAATCAATAATTTTGAAGGCAGTTTAAATTTCATTCTTTTTTTAAAACAAATTGGGCTTTACTCTGTGGTTTTAGCCTCAATTTTTGTACTTGATTTTTTTGTGAGCAAGAATAGTTTAACTAAAAGGAGCAGCTATAAAATTTTATTATTTAGCTTGTTTATAGCTATATTACCAGTAACAATTCAAATAGATAATGTACTAATATCTAACCTGTTTGTTCTTTTAGCTATTAGAAGAATTATTAGTTTACGGTCGAATAAAGATGTAAAGAAAAAGCTATTTGATGCTGCTTTTTGGATAGGGATTGCATCATTATTTTATTTTTGGGCTATTTTGTTTTTTATTTTAGTTTTTGCAGCACTTTTCTTTTATTCCATAAACAATTTTAAAAACTGGATTATACCTTTTATTGGCTTACTAACAGTAATTATAATTATTATAAGCTATTCTATTATTGAAAGCAATCAGTTTACCGATTTTAATAATTATTTGGACGCTATTAGTTTTGATTTTGCAACATATAATGTTCTAGGTTTAATTATTGGTATAACAATTTTAACCTCGTTAGGCCTTTGGACATTATTTTTCTATATAAGAAATTTAAAAAACAAAATAAAAAGGCAAAGACCTTCTCACATACTAATTATAGTAGCACTTTTAATAAGTGTTGCAAATGTTTTAATTGTACCAAATAAAAACGGAAGTGAATACATTTTTATGTTTGCACCATTATCGATTATTATGGCAAATTATATCGAGTCTATAAAAGAAAAATGGTTTGCCGAATTATTTGTTTGGATATTAATCCTCACTCCTATTTCTTATTTAGCGTTGTAGTTTTTCGCCGAAAGCTAAATCGCCAGCATCACCCAAACCAGGAACGATATAACCTTTGTCGTTTAATTTATCATCTACAGTTGCAATCCATAAATGAGTATTTTCTGGAAAATAACCATCAATAAAATCGATACCATCTTGTGCGCCAATTACATTTACAAGATGAATTTCTTTAGGTATACCAAAAGGTTTCAAAGCTTCAAAAGTAGCGACTAAAGACTGACCAGTTGCTAACATTGGATCTGCTAAAATTAATCTTTTGTTTTCTAAATTTGGACAGGCCAAATACTCTACTACAATTTCAAAACTTTCTGGATCATGTCGATGATGCCTGTAAGCAGAAATAAAAGCATTTTCGGCATCATCAAAATAATTAAGCAAACCTTGATGCAAAGGAACTCCAGCCCTTAAAATTGAACAAAGCACAATATCATTGTCAAACAAATTAATAGAGGATTTTCCTAAAGGCGTTTCTATTGTTGAAGCATGGTAAGTAAGAGACTTGCTCATTTCGTAAGCTAATATTTCACCAATACGTTCAATATTCCGTCTAAAACGCATGCTGTCTTTTTGAATAACGACATCTCTAATTTCTGAAATAAAAATATTTAAAATTGAATTTTGCTCTGATAAATTATGTATTTGCATAATGACCTAAACTACTATTTGTGTGGTAAAGTTAATTAAAATAGAAGTATATTTGTGCTTTAAATTATGGATATATGTTTACAAGCAAAGCGAACGTAATTTTTCAGGAGGTAATAGAAAAATATCACATTATTAATACAGTAGATCAGCCTTTTACCAATCCTTATAATGAAGACACAAATTTATTAGAACATTTGTTATACAGAAAATCTTGGATAGACACAGTACAATGGCATTACGAAGATATTATTCGAGATCCACAAATTAATCCGGTTGCAGCATTAACATTGAAACGACAAATTGACGCCTCAAACCAAGATCGAACCGATATGGTTGAGTATATTGACAGTTATTTTTTGGGAAAAAACATAAATATTGAAGTAAAACATAACGCAACCATTAATACCGAAAGTCCAGCTTGGGGAATTGATAGATTGTCTATTTTAGCTTTAAAAGTCTATCATATGAACGAAGAAGCAACACGAACAGATGCTTCAGAATCTCATAGAAATGCTTGTCAGAAAAAATTAGAGGTTTTGTTAGAGCAGCGCGTAGATTTATCTACAGCAATCAATACATTATTGAACGACATTTCATCTGGTGACAAGTATATGAAAGTCTATAAACAAATGAAGATGTATAATGACGATGAATTAAATCCTGTGTTAAGAGGGCAAAAATAATTAATTCCTGCTAAGGCAGGAATCTCATCCTATAAAAGGAGATGCCAAAACCACCAAAACATATCCTCGTTATTCGAATGTCAGCAATGGGAGACGTGGCGATGACAGTTCCAGTTTTAAGAGCATTTACACAACAATATCCAGACGTAAAATTTACAGTACTTACACGAGCATTCTTCACACCTTTTTTTAGAGATTTACCAAATGTTTCAGTGTTTTCAGCCGAAGTGAAAGGAAAACATAAAGGTATTTTTGGACTGTGGAAGCTTTCAAAAGAATTAGAGAGATTAAACATTGATGCAGTTGCAGATTTACATAATGTACTACGGAGTAAAATTTTAAAACTTTTTTTATTTGGGATAAAATGTATTCAAATCGATAAAGGAAGATCAGAAAAAAAAGCACTCGTTTCAGGCAAAGTATTCAAGCAACTCAAAACAACTCATCAGCGCTATGCCGATGTTTTCGAAAAATTAGGTTTTAAATTAGATTTGAAAAATCCATCATTTCCTAAACAATCAATTTTAAACGATAAGACTTTAGCTATATTAGGGAGTGACACACTAAAATGGATTGGCATTGCACCTTTTGCAACTTACGAAAGCAAAACGTATCCTTTAAACGTAATGAAAGAAGTTATTTCGACACTTTCCAAAACTCATAAAATACTATTATTTGGTGGAGGACAACATGAGATTGACTTATTAAATAGCTTTGATAACACTATTAATTTAGCAGGAAAATTATCACTTAACGAAGAACTTGATGTGATTTCTAATTTAGATGTGATGCTTTCTATGGATTCAGGCAATGCTCATTTAGCAGCAATGTTGGGCATGAAGGTAATCACGATTTGGGGAGTAACACATCCTTTTTCTGGTTTCACACCGTTTAGTCAACCAGAAGATTATGCTTTATTATCAGATAGAAACCAATTTCCATTAATCCCAACTTCTATTTACGGCAACAAATACCCAGAAGATTATAAAGAAGCTTCACGAAGTATTTCTCCTAAAACAATTATTGAAAAGATTGAATCAATTCTTTAAAAGAATACTGTCATTCCTGCGTCAGCGTGTTGCTGAAGCTTTAGCGGAGGCACAAGGCAGAAATTCAATTTTGAAGTTTAATAAAGAGATTTGTTTTCCAACTAAAGAACATTTGTCTAACATCTAAAAGCGAAGCGGTCTAATATCTAATGTCTATTTCACACATCATCATAATCCACAATAACTACTGGAGTTGTTGGCTGTGCCTGACAGGTTAAAATTAAACCTTCTGCCAACTCATCATCAGTTAAAATATTGTTTTGACGCATTGTAGCTTCACCCTCAACAAGACGCGCAACACAAGTACTACAAATTCCTCCTTGACATGAATATGGTGCATCAATATTATTATCTAGTGCAGCTTCTAAAATTGTTTTTTTTTGAGACATTGTAAATGTGGTCTCATCATCATCAACAATAACAGTAATTTTTGTATTACCATCAGTTAAAATTTCATTTATAGATTCTGGAGAAGATGAAACGGTAAAAAGTTCGAAATGAATATTGTTTTTATCTATACCATTTTCTATTAAGACATCAGAAACATTATTAATCATTACTTCGGGTCCGCAAAGATAAAAGGTATCAATAACTATGTTTTTATACTTATTTTTTATAATGTAGTTTACTGTGCTTTTTTCAATACGACCAAATAGAGCATTGTCTTCATCCGATTGACTAAACACAAATTGAACATTAAATCGATTTGGATATTTATTCTGAAGGGTTAATATTTCATTATAAAAAATAGTGTCTTTAGGTGCTTTATTCCCATAAACTAAAATAAAACTACTTTGAGGTTCTTCTTCTAAAACAGTTTTTGCAATGCTCATTATTGGTGTAATACCACTTCCTGCAGCAAAAGCAACAATGGTTCTTGATTTTGAACTATTTGGTTCAAAAACAAATCGTCCGTTCGGTGTTGCAACTTCTAAATCATCACCAACTTTTAAAGTATTATTTGCAAACTTTGAAAAAACTCCATTTTCAACTTCTTTTACAGCAACTTTAAGCTCACCACTTTTTGGCGAACTGCAAAGCGAATAATCCCTTCTAATTTCTTTTCCATTTATTTCAGTTTTAAGCGTAATGTATTGCCCTGCTTTAAAGCCAAAATCTTTTTTTAATGCTGAAGGAATATTGAAACTAATGGTTACACATTTATCGGTTTCTCTATTAATTTTTTTTATAGTGAGTTTATGAAATTGAGACATGTAAAATTAATTTTAGCAAAAATAGTGAAGAAAGATTATAAATTTTAAATTTGCCTGTAACAAATTGGTTATAAAAATTACTAACCAATTAAGCATTAACCTAAAACTATGATAAAACGTTTTTTAAGTCTAGAGTGGAAGCAATTTTTTCGTTCTCCATATTGGCAGAGAGGCATTGGATTAAAAATAGTAATGGCATTTTTTGCACTCTATTTTATTGTGACATTTCTGGGAATGGGAATAGCTATTTACCCAATATTAAAGAAAATATATCCAGATCAAGATCCTTTTTTATTGGTCAACGGAGTTTTATTTTATTGGATTTTGTGTGATTTGATGATTCGTTTTTTTCTTCAAAAACTGCCAGTAATGTCAGTAAAACCATTATTGACTTTACCAATTAAAAGAAGTAAAATAGTAAACTATGTATTAGGTAAATCTGCAATATCCTTTTTTAATTTTTTGCCTTTGTTTGCTATTATTCCTTTTGGTGCAATATTATTAAATAAAGAATATGATACACCGACAATTCTATTTTGGATTTTAACGTTAATAATAATTACATTAATTACAAACTTTTTAAACTTTATTATAGAAAGTTTAGCGTCTAAAACCTCATTATCTTTTTTGCCATTAATAGCTATTTCAGGAACATTATTTTCTCTGAATTATTTTAATATCGTTTCGCTTTCAGATTTAATTTCTAATGGTGTATTAGCTGTTGCAAACAACCCAATATTATTAAGCGTTCCTGTTTTAATTTTAATAGGATTGTATATGTATAATTATAAAATTCTAAAAGGTAAATTATATGTTGATACTTCGCTTCAAGCAAAAGTTAAAGAAGCAAAATTAACAGAGATGGCTTGGACTAAACGGTTTGGAAATATTGCACCATTTATGCAATTGGATTTAAAATTAATTTTACGCAATAAAAGGGCAAAAGCCACACTGCCTATAATGATACTAGGATTGTTTTATGGTTTGTTTTTTTATCCACAACCAATGTATAGAGATTTAGTGTTTATGTATGCTTTTATAGGTATATTTTCTACAGGTATATTTTTAATCAATTATGGGCAATTTATTCCTGCTTGGGATAGCAGTTATTATAAACTATTGATGAGTCAAAATTTTAAGTATAATCAATATTTAAAATCAAAATTTACATTAATGGCCATAAGTGTTCTTCTTCTTTTTGTGTTAGGGATTCCATATATTTATTTTGGCTGGAAAATTTTATTAGCACATTTTGCTACCGCTATTTATAATGTTGGAGTCAACACACACGTCATAATGTATGGAGGATCATTTAATAGAAAAAAAATAAATTTGGATGAGCGAGCAGCCTTCAATCTTCAAGGCACAGGAGCTGTACAGTGGCTTATAGGAATTCCTTTAATGCTTTTTCCAATGTTAATTTTTGCGCTGTTTAATTGGCTTTTAAGTTTTGAAATAGCGATAGCAGTTCTAATTATATTGGGTCTTATAGGAATTGTTTTCCACCAAAAAATAATGAAAGTAATAACAAATAAATATGTCGCTACAAAATATAAAATGATTGAAGCATTTAGTCAAGACAATTAATTAAAATCAGAATGATACACGCAACAGAACTTACAAAAAAATACAGTGGAATAACTGTGTTAAATATAGATAATTTAGAAATTCCTAAAGGACAAAGCTTTGGTCTTGTTGGCAATAATGGCGCAGGAAAAACAACGTTTTTTAATCTTTTATTAGATTTAATTAAACCAACAACAGGAAAAATATCAACCAATACTATTCAAGTAAATTTAAGCGAAGATTGGAAACAGTTTACAGGCTCATTTATAGACGAAAGCTTTTTGATTGGCTATCTAACTCCAGAGGAGTATTTCTATTTTATAGGAGATTTAAGAGGACAAAATAAAGCAGATATTAATGCTTTTTTAGTCCAATTTGAAGAAATTTTTAATGATGAAATTATTGGAAAAAAGAAATACTTGAGAGATTTAAGTAAAGGAAATCAAAAAAAAGCCGGAATTGTTTCAGCTCTTATTGGTAATCCAGAAGTAATTATACTAGACGAGCCTTTTGCAAATCTTGATCCTACTACACAAATTAGATTAAAACAAATAATAAAAGAACTTACACAAAACAGGGAGGTTACGATACTTATTTCGAGCCACGATTTAATGCATGTAACCGAAGTTAGCGAACGTATTGTTGTTCTCGAAAAAGGCGATATAATTAAAGATTTGGTTACAAGCGATGCTACACTAAGAGAACTTGAAGACTACTTTACAGGTTCTGTAAGAAGCTAAAAGCCGGTCAATTTTGTAGTTAAATTAAAAAAGATAGTTATTTTTACGTTTCTACATACTTTTATGTAGTGATTTTAGTTATTCATTTACTAAATTGAACCAACGTTGAAAACATCTTTTAAAGCCATATCTATTCTACTTATTTCTATAATTTTTATTGTAGGTTGCTCTCGTAAAAAAGACAATTTTATTAGTAAAAATTTTCATGCTGTTACTACCGAATTTAATACGCTGTTTAATGGCTATAATGCTTTAAAGCAAGGCAAAGAAAATCTTGCTAGCAGTTATACTGACAACTATTGGAAAATTCTACCAATAGAGCGCATGCAAGTGTCAGACGAAGTTTTACCTCCAGGGCAAACCAAAAACACCGATTTTGAAAAAGCAGAAGAAAAAGCTGTAAGGGCAATTCAAAAGCACTCCATGAATATTGAGGGAAAAGAAAAAAACCCACAAATAGATGAAGCGTATTTACTTTTAGGAAAAGCAAGATATTTCGATCAACGCTTTGTACCTGCATTAGAAGCTTTTAATTTCATACTTTATAAATATCCAGCAAGCGATAAGATAAACCAAGCAAAAATTTGGAGAGAAAAGGCTAATATTCGTTTAGAAAATGATGAATTGGCAATTAAAAATTTAAAACGCCTTTTATATCAAGAAGAATTGAAACCTCAAGATATGGCTGATGCAACATCAATGCTTGCCCAAGCTTATATTAACACAAAATCATTAGATAGCGCTGTTACTCAATTAGAAATCGCATCTGCCGAAACAAAAAATAATGACGAAAGAGGACGTTATCGTTTTATACAAGGTCAACTATATAATCAATTAGGTTATAAAGATAGTGCCAATTTAGCTTTCGATAAGATTATCGAACTCAATAGAAAAACACCAAGAATTTATTTAATAAGCGCACATATTGAAAAGGCTAAAAATTTTAATTTTGAAGAAGAAAACAAATTAGAATTTTTAGAATTATTAACCGATTTGGAAGAAGATAGAGAAAACAAATCCTATCTAGATAAAATTTATTATCAACTTGCCGAATATCATAGAGAGAATGATTCCGATACTCTAGCTAAAGTGTATTACAATAAATCGTTACACACAATTTCTCAAGATAAATATCTAAAAGCATTAAGTTATCAAACTTTAGGGAACATGAGTTTTGATAATTCAGTATATAAAAATGCAGGAGCATATTACGATAGTACAATGCTTAATTTAAAGCAAAACAGCAAGATGTTTAGAGCTGTTAAAAGAAAACGAGATAATCTTGACGATGTTATTTACTACGAAGGTGTTGCACAACGAAACGATAGTATTTTAACCCTTGTAAATATGCCAGAAGAAGAAAGATTAGCAATGTTTAAAACTTATACTAACGATTTAAAGCAAAAAGCAGAAGAGCAAAAAGAACAAGAAGAAATCGCTAAACGTTCAAGCGGATTAATTACTAATGAAGGTAATAGTTCTAAACCAATTTTTGGAACAAGAGAAAGTGCTGCCGCATTTTATTTTTATAATTCTATAACTGTAGCTTTTGGCAAGAATGAATTTATTAAAACTTGGGGAGAGCGACAATTAGAAGATAATTGGAGATGGTCTAACAAAAGAGCTTCAAATTTAGGCTCAACAATTATAGATGAAGTATTGGCTAACGCCACAGAAGAAGAGCTCTTCGACCCTCAGTTTTATATTGCAAGAATTCCTTCAGAAGAAAAAGAAATAGATAGTTTAGCTAAAGATCGAAACTTTGCTTATTACCAATTAGGATTAATTTATAAAGACAAGTTTAAAGAATACAATTTAGCAAAAGACAAACTACAAGCCTTGTTAAAAAACAATCCAGAAGAACGGTTAATCCTGCCTTCAAAATACAATTTGTATAAAATTTATACACTTTTAGGTTTAAACGGCGAGGCTGAAATTGCCAAAAATGATATTATTTCAAGTCATCCAGATTCAAGATATGCAACAATATTATTAAACCCTGAAACTGTTTTAGGAAAAGACGAAAGTAACCCAGAAAATATTTATACCAATTTGTATAAACAATTCGAAAACCAAGAGTATTTAGATGTTATTTCACAATGCGACACATATATAACAAATTTTGACGGTGAAGACATTGTGCCCAAATTCGAATTTTTAAAAGCAGTATCTAAAGCAAGGCTTTATGGTTATGAAAGTTATAAAGAATCTATAAATTTTATAGCCTTAAATTATCCAAATAGTCCAGAAGGAAAGAAAGCAGAAGATATGATGCAAACTGTAATTCCTCTTCTTGCAACAAAGGAATTTGGAGATGATTTAGAAGCTAAAAGTTTTAAAGCTATTTATCAATTTACAGATGTTTCAAAAGAAGATGTAGATGCGTTTTTTAAGAATCTAGATGAAGGCGTTAAAAAAGTAAAATATTTTAATTTAAGCACTTCAAAAGACATATTTAATCAAAACACTATCTTTGTTGTAGTACATGGATTTAAAAGTATTAATGGAGCATTAGGATTCGCTGAAATATTAAAAGGCTACAAGCATCCAATTAATAAAGAGCATTTTGCAATTTCATCTCCAAACTATCAAACCATACAAATCCATAAAAATTTAGAAGAATATTTAAAATCTCTATAATAACTAATTAATAGCAACCATGTTTTCAGACCATAAAAAAGGAAAAATGACAGCAGACAATACTTCTCAACAAAACATTATAGCTCAAGGAACAACATTAGTTGGCGACATTACCAGTAAAGGAGCTTTTAGAATCGACGGAACCATTAAAGGAACTTTAAAAACTCAGGGAAAAATAGTAGTAGGAAAATCAGGAATAATAAATGGTGCTTTAGAAGGAGAAAATGCCGATTTTGAAGGTAAATTCTCTGGCAAACTAAAACTATCAGGAACTTTATCTTTAAAGGCATCTGCTCATATTGAAGGCGAAGTTGAGGTTGGTAAACTTGCAGTTGAACCAGGAGCTACGTTTAATGCAATTTGCAGCATGAAAGGTGCAGTAAAAGAACTCAATAAAGGTGAGCAACAAGAAGGACAAAAACAAAGACCAGAAACCGAGAGAACGGCTTAATAATTATGCAAGGTTTTCAGGTTTAGGTTTTCAAATGATTGCCATTATTAGTCTTGGAGTTTATGTTGGTATTAAACTTGATGAAAACTATCCAAACAAATACAGCCTATTTACTCTTATTTGTTCATTAGTAGCCATTGGTATGGCACTATATTCGGTAATTAAACAGGTTACAAATTTTTCTAAAAAAAACAATTCGGATGAGCAAAGAAACAAGTAGTTTCATACTATGGCTAATTGGTTTTACCATCACACTATTTTTAATTCATACATATATTATTTATCAATTTTTTGAAGGACAGCTCTTTCTCCCAATTTGGAGCATATATGTATTTAATGCAATATTAGTTTTAATTGTTTACACAGTTTTAAATTACAAAGCCAAGCAAAACAGCGAAAAAGTGTATCAATTATTTTTAGGACTTACCATGTTAAAAATGGTATTGGCAATTGTGTTTTTATTGCCTTTGTTTTTTGGAAAATCTGAACACTCTCAACTAGAAGTTGTTAATTTTTTCATTCCATATTTTCTGTTTTTAATGTTCGAAATTTTTAGCTTAAATAAATTTCTTCAAAAAGGCTAAACATTGTTAATATTAGTTTGGCAATTAATATAATGAATGTATATTTGCACCGAATTTTACATAAGGTATTTTTAATCGAAAAACTGATGCAAATCAATACTTTTAAGACATTTTTAGTAAGCCTTTTTTTAACCATATCTTTTTTTGGATATGCTACTGAAAAAGAAACAAAAGAAGATAAGCCTTTCAATGTTAAAGATTTAATTTTTCATCATATTACAGATAGTCATAGCTTTCATGTTGCTGACGATTTTTCAATTCCACTTCCTATAATATTATTTACAGATAATGGATTAGTAACTTTTATGTCAAGTGAGTTTCATCATGATACAGATGGTGAAGTTGTAGTAGAGCGAAAAGGATTAAAATTCATAAATCTTCACGAAAAAATTTATCAGCTTAATGAAGGCGCAACTGTAGTGGCTTTTGATGCGGAGCATCATGCAACAAATGCCGCAAGACCAATAAATTTTTCAATTACTAAAAACGTGTTTTCCATGTTTTTATCAATGATATTGTTGTTGTTAATCTTTATTACGGCTGCACGTTCTTATAAAAAATCAGCATCTAATAATATGCCGAGTGGTATAGGTAAATTTATGGAACCAATTATTGTGTTTATTAGAGATGAGGTCGCAATACCAAATATTGGAGAGAAAAAATACCATAAGTATATGCCTTTTTTACTTACTTTATTTTTCTTTATCTGGATTAACAATGTAATGGGATTAATTCCATTTTTCCCTTTTAGCAGTAATTTAAGTGGTAATATTTCTTTTACATTTACACTTGCTGTAATAACATTTATAATCACATTATTTAGTAGTAAAAAATACTATTGGAAACACATTCTTTGGATGCCAGGATTACCTGTACCAATGAAGCTGTTTTTAATGCCTATAGAGATTATAGGAATGTTTGTAAAACCAATAGCTTTAATGATACGTTTATTTGCAAACATTACAGCAGGGCACGTTATTATCTTAAGTCTTGTATCATTAATATTTATATTAAACACAATTTGGGTAGCTCCGCTTTCGGTTCTGTTTTCACTTTTTATAAGCGTAATCGAAGTGTTAGTTGTAGCTATTCAAGCGTACATATTTACAATGCTATCAGCATTGTATTTTGGGCAAGCATTAGAAGAAGAACATTAATTAATTTTTAAATATTTCAAACTATGAGTTTAGCATTATTACAAGAAGCAGCTATTAATTTTGGCCCTTTAGCAGCAATTGGAGCTGGTTTAGCCGCAA
>QMOV01000050.1 GCA_003650305.1 Bacteroidota bacterium
AAAGTCCCAGTCAATACTTTTCAATTTTTTTTCAAAAGTCTCAATTGAAAATGATTCTTTATATAATTTATTATATCCGTTTAAATACCATGGATGATACCAGGATTCATTTTCTTTAATATGCTTTGTTTGTAAATTAATAAAAGAATTAACTACCTGAATGTCTTTTGTAGATATTATATTATTCGTCATTATTTTATATTTTTTAAAGGGTTAATTATTTTTAAGATGATACTTTAGTGGCATTAACCATATAGTTATTAATTGTTGTTCTAGTTTTTCCAGATGCTAAAGCTGGTATTTCATCAATATATTTGACCTTTATTAAGGCATCGTTTCCCAAAATTTCCTTAAACTCATTAATAAGTATTAATTCATCATTAAACTCATCTGTAACATTTAATTTAATAATATATTCTTTTTTGTTTTCTTGAATTAACTGGCTTTGTAGAACTCCTTTGCTTAAATGAGGTCTTACAATAACTAGAGAAGAAACAATTCTTCCATTTGTATTAAAAATGACATCTGCTTTTCTTCCTTCAATATTCTTAAAAACAGGCGGTGAAACAGAATAATCTATAGCTCCTACATCACCAGTATCATACCTAATCATTGGCATCCCATAACTAAACAAGTCTGTAATTATTATACGACCTGTTTCACCATAATCTACAGGTGTATCCTCATCAAATTTCAAAATTTCAATAAAATAACTAGCCCAGTTTATTACAAAATTATTATCAGGGCTTGGGGTTTGTTGGGCAAATATCCCATTTTCGGTATTAGAATATCTGGAGAAAATAGGCGTATTAAAATAATATTTCATTCTTCCTTTAGTATAATTACTAAGATTTTCAGCTATTGAAATAACAGATTTTATGTTTGCTTTGATTAAGGGTTTGTAGTTATTATTATCTAAATACAGACATATTTGTTCTAAAGCAGAAGCATACCCCATAATGTTTTTAGATTCATTATTTGAAGTAAGCTTTTTTATTAAATTTAAAATATATTTCTTATCATTAAAACGAAGAATGTCAATAACTTCAATATTTTTGCACCACATTGCAAATTTTGAAATAGTATACCACCAAATTCTTATATAAAATAGTTTTTGCCCAACTTTAAAACCAACTAACTTGAGGAAATAAATATTGTCTGCTGTACTTCTATTACATTTATTTTTATCATGATATACCCGAATAGTTGCTCCAGTAGAACCGCTTGAAGAAACATACTTTTTTTGTTTTTTAGAATACGTCTTAGATTGAAATTGTAATTCATTAGTTCTAATAATGTTTTTATCAATTACAGGAAACTTTTTTAAATCTAAATTTTTGTAAGCTTTATAAAAATCAGTAGTTGAAGTAGCATGCCTCAGTAGGTCAATCATGTAGGATAGTTGTAAAGATTGCGATTCATCAGACGAATAATCTTGCTGTATTTTCTCTATTTCTTTAAGGTGGTTTTTAATTTTGAAACCTTTAAGTGCATCAATTAACCAAAAACCATAATATCTAATATTATTTAAAAACATTGTAGATTTTATAATTATATATTATTAATTTGTATCTAAATCAAACCAATAAAATTAAGACATAACAAGTTTGCCTTTTATACCAAAAATAGCATCAATATTTTAGTTTTAAATAATAAAATAGTTATAACATTAAAAATTTTCGTTAAAAAGGTATTCAACCAGTCATGCATTATGCATAAAGATAAAAAAGTAGATTTGCAACAATAGACTTAATTCTCCTGTGAGAAAGAACCAATATAATTACAAAGAACAAGCTTATATTTTTAACAATATTTGCACACATAATATTTGTTATATTTATCATTTTTTTTTCTAAATGAACAATATGAAACTCACACAACTCCTAAACATAAAACATCCTATCATTCAAGCACCAATGTTTTTAGTGTCTAATACAGCAATGGTTAAAGAAGCGATGAAAAGCGGAATTGCTGGTTGTATTCCAGCATTAAATTATAGAACATTAGATCAATTAAGAGAAGCTATAAAAGAACTAAAAGCAGCAAAAGCAGAAGGAGGTTCGTTTGGGTTTAATCTAATTGTAAACAAGTCTAATATTAAATATAAAGCACAATTAGAAGTGATTTGTGACGAAGGTTGCGATTTTATTATAACGTCTTTAGGTAGTCCCGAAGAAACTATAAAACAAGCACATGCAAAGGGCATCAAAGTATTTTGCGATGTGGTAGATTTAAAGTTCGCTAAAAAAGTGGAAGAGTTGGGAGCAGACGCTATTATAGCTGTAAACGATCAAGCAGGAGGACATCGTGGCAATCTTTCTCCTGGAGATTTAATTAAGCTATTGGTTGCTAATTGTAATGTTCCTGTAATTTCGGCAGGAGGAGTTGGCAGTAAAGCAGATATTGATAATATGTTGCGTTATGGAGCTGCAGGAGTTTCGGTAGGAAGTCCTTTTATTGCTTCAAACGAAGCTGGTGTTACTCAAGAATATAAACAAGCCTGTGTAAATTATGGAGCAGATGATATTGTGATGACCGAACGTATTTCTGGAACACCTTGTACTGTAATTAATACACCTTATGTGCAAAAAATTGGCACCAAGCAAACGTGGATTGAAACTATTTTAAACAAAAATAAGAAGCTCAAAAAATGGGTAAAAATGATACGCTTTTCAATTGGTATGAATGCTGCTAAAAATGCAGCTACAAAAGCAACTTATAAAACCGTTTGGGTTGCTGGACCAAGTATTGAGCATACTAATGCTATTTTACCTACAAGAGATATAGTAGCTAAGTTAGTAAATTGAAACTAACACTATATAATAGTAAAATTTGAGATTACTTTATAGTGTTGTATATGCAGTTTTCTTTTTCTTCCTTTTACCAATAAATATTTCTAAAGTCATGCTAACAGTAAAACCACCTATTGTTGTTGCTATTGCCTCGTTTGTATCAAATCTATTATTATCTTTACTGCTATCATAAACTTCTTTTAAAATGCTAGCTAATGTAGTTGTACCTAAACTATACCAAAAGGCCTTTTTTTTGCTTTTAGTACTTGTATAAACTAATGTGTAAGTAGTTGCCGACATTAAAGCTCCAGCAGCTAAATGTATTTTCTCATCTACAGTTGTAAACTGTGCGTTACAAACACCTGTTAACGATAAAATTAAAATGGTTACAATTGTTTTCATATTAAAATTGTTAAGTAGGCGTGTTTATTACGTTGTTAACGAATTCAAAAAAAACAATTACAATTTGCAGTGTTGTTTTTCTACTGTTAATCCTAATTTGGGATTTTTAGAAAATTAAATATAAATATTTTATCTAAATCCTTGCAATAAAATTCATATTCATTTATTGATTATGTGTTTAAGATCTTTTAATGTATATATTGCAAAAGCATTATAGTAATAAAAAAATTATAATGAAAACTACAGACCAACCCATTATTGTAGAACAGCTATTTAACAAATCTGTTATAGAAGTTTGGCGTGCTGTTACTGAGCAAGACAAAATGGTACAATGGTTTTTTAAAGATATTCCAGAGTTTAAAGCTGAGGTTGGTTTTAAGGTACAGTTTAATGTAAAAGCACCAAGTAGAGATTTTTTACACCATTGGACTATTACCGAAGTAATACCACAACAAAAAATTGTTTATAACTGGAAGTATAAAGATTTTAAAGGCGACTCTTATGTGACCTTTGAGTTGTTTGAAATTGAAAACCAAACCAAATTGGTTCTTACTGCTAAAGTTCTTGAAGATTTTGATGATAGCATTATAGAGTTTAAACGTGAAAGCGGTGTTGCTGGCTGGAATTATTTTATTAAAGATAGCCTTGTTACCTTTTTGAATAATTAATATTGTTAATAATTTAGTAAGCATTTAAATTATAAGTTGTTGATTGCAGGTTTTAAATTGATTAAATTCGCTTATCAGACGATATAGTTTATAAAAACAGAACCATATCTTATCCAATAAGCGTTACTTCCAAAAAACCTTCAAAATTTCCTATCAATTCTTTTGTTAAGCATACAAAAATAAATCCCTATTTTTGAATTCAATATGACAGCATCTTACCATAACTATATACTTCAATTTAAACAACCAAGTGGCACTTCTCGTGGTGTTTTAACTCAAAAAGAAACTTGGTTTATTGTTATAACCAATAATAAAAAACGAGGTGTTGGAGAATGTGGGATTTTAAGAGGATTAAGTATAGATGACAGACCAGATTTTGAAGAGAAACTCAAATGGGTTTGTAAAAACATCACTAAAGGTCTTGATAGTTTGCTGAGTGAGCTTGTCGAATTTCCAAGCATTCAATTTGGATTGGAAATGGCTTTTTTGTCTTTGCAAAGTGAAGATGAATTTGTTTTGTTTCCTTCAGCATTTACAAAAGGAAAAACTTCAATTCCTATTAATGGATTGATTTGGATGGGAACAAAAGCCTTTATGAAAGAGCAAATTGCATCAAAAATTGAGGCTGGTTTTTCGTGTATTAAAATGAAAATTGGAGCCATCGATTTTAAAACCGAATTAGAGCTGTTAAAATCTATTAGAGATGAATTTTCAGTACAAGATATCGAACTTCGTGTGGATGCAAATGGTGCATTTTCGACTTCAGAAGCTTTAGAAAAATTACAACAGTTATCCCAATTTAATCTGCACTCCATCGAGCAACCTATAAAACAGGGTCTATTTGAAGATATGGCAAGGCTTTGCGAATTATCGCCTCTGCCTATTGCTTTAGACGAAGAACTAATTGCTATTTCTTCTGTGACAAAAAAAGAGGAATTGCTACAAGCTATACATCCACATTACATTATTATAAAACCAAGTTTAGTTGGTGGTTTTAAAGGAAGCAACGAGTGGATTAAAATTGCAAACAAACAAAATATTGATTGGTGGATTACGAGTGCTTTAGAAAGTAATGTTGGGCTTAATGCTATTGCACAATGGACTTATACTTTGCAAAATAAAATGCCACAAGGTTTGGGCACAGGCAGCTTATTTACTAACAATTTATTATCGCCTTTAAAAGTAGAAAATGGTACATTGCGATACAAACCAAAACAACATTGGAATTTAAATTTTTAAAATATGTATATAGCTCAAGTTTATAACACATTACATGATTGGTGGAGATATATTATTGGTGTTGTTATTGCCATTATTGGCGTATTTGCGTTTTCTATACCACATTTAGTTGCTATAGGAATTGAAACCATAAGAGGTAATATAGATCAGTCAAGACTTGAAGATACGGCTTATATATTAGGTTTGTTTGAGCCTAATTTAAATTTAGTGTTTATTTTATTACCATTTGCAGGAGGTTTATTATTCTTATTATTCGTCGTAAAATATTTGCATAAGCAGTCCATACGAATGCTAACTACAGCAAGAGAAAAAATAGATTGGAAACGTGTTTGGTTTGCTTTTATATTTTGGGGAATAGTGTCATCGGGAATGGTAATGGCAGATTATTTTTTTAATCCTGACGGTTATATAAACAATTTTAATTTGCAACCTTTTTTAATTCTCTGTGTTATTGCGATTCTTTTAGTGCCTTTGCAAACGAGTTTTGAAGAGTATTTATTTAGAGGCTACCTTATGCAAGGAATTGGCTTAATTGCCAAAAACAAATGGATCCCTCTAATTATTACATCAACTGCTTTTGGTTTGTTGCACATTGCTAATCCTGAAGTGGAAAAACTGGGTTATATTATTTTGATATATTATATTGGTACAGGTTTCTTTTTAGGAATAACAACATTAATGGACGAAGGTTTAGAGCTGTCTTTGGGATTTCACGCTGCCAATAATTTATTTACAGCATTGTTGGTAACTGCAGATTGGACAGCGTTTCAAACGCATTCAATTTTTAAGGATATTTCAGACCCTACTGAAGTTGGAGTTGGAGAAACCATTCTTCCATTATTTATAATTTTTCCTTTACTGTTATATATCTTTTCTGTAAAGTATAAATGGACCAATTGGAAAGACAAACTTTTTGGTGCTGTTGTAGAGTCGATTCATGTTATTAAACCAACTGATGATTTTAATGTTTTAGAGGAAGAGTAATAATTTAAATATACTGAATTAGGTATATTTATAAGTTACCACAATTACAATAAAAAATGAAATTATCGAATATCAATCTTTTTTGGGTAATATTAATCTTAACAGGTTGTTCTAATAACAACACTTTTATAAGAATTACTTACCCTGAAGGTAATGTTAAATCACTTTTAATGAGTTATGATGATGGCACTATTGAAGATATAGAATTAGCTAAGCTCTTTAATGACAATAAAATTATTGGAACCTTTAACCTAAATTCTGAGTATTTAGGAATGATTAGAGGATGGCCACTACAAAATGGTGATACAGTTTATCAAGAGTATATTTCTAAGGATTTATTATATGATGTGTATAAAAATCATGAAATTTCTGCTCATGGAGCTTTCCATAAGGGCTTGACGAGTCTTACAGATGATGAGATTCTAATAGAAATTGAGTCTGACATTTTAAACCTACAAAAACTAACTAATAGGCAAATAAAAAGTATGGCTTATGCATTCGGTAACACAAATGAGCACATTGCTAAATTAATAGTTGGCACTGGGCTAACTAATGCTAGAACGATAAATGACACTTATAAATTTGATTTGCCTAATGATAATTTTATTTGGAATCCTACTTGTCATGATAGTCGAGCGCTTGATTATCTAAATGAATATTTGTTATTAGAAAGCCCAAAATTAACTGTCTTTTATGTTTGGGGACATTCTTGGGAGTTTAAGGATCAAACAAGATGGACAGGTATTACTGAGTTTTGTGAACAAATTGGGAGTAGAAATGATATATGGTATGCAGGTACTGGGACATTCATTGACTATCTGAATGCTATAAAAAAATTAGAAATCACTCAGAGCAAAATTTTTAATCCAAAAGAAAACCTCCCGATTTGGATTGAATTATCTAGTGGGATACAAATACTCAATCCTGGACAAAAAATTAAACTAGCAGCAAAAGAAATTTAGCTAGAACTGTATATAATTGTTACTTTGTGTTAATCACCAATTTTTCAGATTATTAGGTTTTACTCAATAGCCTTAAACAAGATTGATGTTTTATTAAAATCGGAAGCAGCATTAATAACGCTTCTAAATTCATCATAACGGATTACATCGTATTCGTTAGATTTATAAAACTCCTGTATGGTAATTACAATAGTATTGCCTTCTAATTTGTAACTGGATTCGAATTTGCAAATCTTTTCTCCTGTAACCGATTTAAAACTCTTATCTATATTTAAAACCTCAAGACCTTCGGCAGTATAGCCTTTGGGAATATGTATTTTAATGTCGTAATCGTATTGATTAGGATAAGTCATTTCTATTGGGTTTACACGTTCTATTTCTTGGTATAATTCACTTTGTGTGCCAATAACTTTTCCTATTTGAAAAATGTAACTATCTCCAGCTTCTTCCAAAAGAGCTTCTGAAGTAATGGTGCATCTTGTAATAAAAGGCAAATTGTATTTTAACGAATTCATATCTGCATTTTCGGTTTCAAAACTTTTTACCACTTTATCTTCAATACCAGAACTTGTTAAATAATCTTCATATTCTTTGATGCCTTGTTCAGTAGATAAACTTAATATGGCTTTGCTTGTTACTGCCCAATGTCCTGTATGTTCTTGGTATTGTTTAAGCGAAACACTTTCCATATCTTCATTAAAAGTAATATCTGTATTTCTCACAATACGACTATAATTTGGGTCAGATTGAATGATTTTACTAAAATAATATTCGAAGCTTTCAGCAATAAATAAACCATAATTGCCTAATATTTGAAATGGTGCTTCTCCAACTCTATATTCTAAACGGTCTGGTGCAATATACTTTTCTTCGGTAGGCAAATAGATTAAGAAATCTCGAAGCATATTTGGAGTAAAGAAATCGGGATCGAATTTATAAGTAAACCGATTAGCTGTAACCACAATTTCATACTCTATATCTAGAGCTTTCAAGAAATGCGCATACACTTTAAGTATGCCAAAATCGCTAGAAGTTCTGTTTTTTAAGATATATTCTAAATCGGTAAGTTCTGCATTATTATTTTTTACAATGGTAAAATTAGATTTAATAAAATTATCTATGAGTGATGCCTTTTCAAAAGTAGTTAAATCCTCTTTGTCATTAGTTAAATTCTCAATATCGGTTTTTACTAAAGGTGATGTTTCTTCAAGAAAAAACTTGCCTCCAACATTAGTTACAACATTGTTCCAAAACATCTCTTGTGTAATTTTTTGGTCTTTTGGCGTACACTGAAACACAACGGCAATTTTATTAGCATTAGGAGTTGCGTATTCTTCTTCAATCATGGCAGGCAAATCTTTTAGAGTAAGTAATTTTGCTAATTTGCCTTCAACAGTAGTAGTCTCAAAAGCAGTTTCGGTTCTATACGCTTTAACTTTTGCATTTAAATCTCCTGTTATGAATAAAAATTGTGCTTCTTTAATAAAGTAATTGCTTTGTAGAGTTTCGGTTCCATGCATGTCGTATTCTTTTTCTACAGTATATAATACTTCAATTTCGGAGTTTTTTTCTACACCTTCTATGGCAAATATTTTAAAATCTCCATATTCTTCAACATTATTAACTTCTTTAATATTGTCATTATTTAGGAGCATTATTTTTCCATCAGCATTTATAGTCCTTGCTTTAATGTCTATAACTTTTTTTACATCACGCATTGGCACATAAACTGTATTATGCCTACTTATTCCTTTTTCGTTATTTACCCTTGTTATGGTATGTGTAGTTTCGTAGCTGTTTAAATCTTGAGAAAACATGCTTTTTTCGTATTCTACAATATATTTTTCCAAGATACCCACAGAAGCTAATTTTAGTTCGGTTGATGTGAGGTCATGTAGTTTTGGGTTTTCTTTCCAATCATAAGTCTTATAATGTTGTGCAAAACAATTTGTTGTTGCAATTAATAAGATGAATATTATTCTTTTTATCATAAATTCTTTTCTATTATTATGCTTTTTTTATAGGCTTTTATGAGGCTTTTAATAAAATCGTTCCAAGTTTGAAAATCTTTATTTTTTACACTTAATGTATTTATATAAATGGTTTTTTTCTGAATGATTGTGTTGTCTTTTTGAATATAGGTTATGTTATAACCATATTCTGGGTTATCAAAATATAAATCTTTTGGAATATGATTTACTTTATAACCTTCAGGAATAGTAAAAGTAGTAGTATAATTTTTTTTGAATTTGTTATCGATTTTTTTACTGTACTTTCTGTCTTCTATATCAATCTTACTTTTAGCCAAAACACGATCTATATTCAAATTAATATAAGTTTTATTGGCAACTGTTTTTGCATAGTTATCTATTGTAAGGTCGTAACTCAATACTAAAGGCGTGGTTTTATTATCGAAGTTTTCTATTTTAATATTATTGTAATTGGTTTTATTATTTCCTAAAGCCAGAGTGGTATTTAAAAATTCTTCTTCGGTTTTATCGTCTTTTTTATAGGTATAATCCGTTATAAAATCTACTTTTTCATAACCTGAAAATGTTCTTTTTTCTGAAACTTTAACTGTATCATTATCTAAAGTAAAAGTACTTGCAATATCCGACACACTTTTATTAGCTTCTTGAATAGGAACCTTAATCACTTGAAAATTATTTGGATTAAGACCTAAAAGTGCTTCCTTTGTTTGTGTAAATGCACTTGGCATACCAAAGGGCACAAAACTATCTGTAGCATCTAAAAAAATAGTATCGTTTTCAATAATAGCAGCAGTAATCATGTGGTTGTCAACCATTGGTGTTGGCACTTCAAAGTAGGAGTAAGGTCTGTTTCTTGTCCCAATCCATGTTCTGAAAGATTCTATACCAACATGATTAAGCATTTCATAAAGTAAATTTGCCATGTCTTTACAATCGCCATAACGTTTATCGCAAACACTTGCAGCTCCTCTTGGTATAAAACCACCTAAACCATCTTCAAAAGCAACATAAGTAATATTGTCCTGTACCCAATTAAAAATTGCTTCTGCTTTTTCATGTTTAGTTGTATGTGTTTTTACAATATCATCAGCAATTGCATACACTTTATCTAAAGATTTCACGTCGATTTGTTTCACTAATGAAACATACCATTTGTACAAATCACTCACATCGTTTAAAACATTATGTGTTTTGCCTTTAATCTCATAATTTTTTATATACACAATAATATGAGGTAAGTAGTAAAGAACTTCCTCACTATTTTCTTCACCCTGAAATCCTTTAATATTGTTTACAGTCCAAGTATATACATTGTTTTTATTTAATGTTTCTTTCTTAAAATCGATAGAAATATCTTCGGTATTAAAATCAATATATCCAATTTCTACGTTTTTAGGAAACTCTATAGACAACTTTACGCTTTTTGTTGGGACATAAGTTCCAAAACGGAACAGTCCTAAAAAACGAGGGTCTTTAATTACTTCTTTATAATTTAAATTTGTAATAGCTCCTTTGGTTATAGCTGGAAACGTAAAGTCTTTAGATTCCTGATCACTATAAAAAATACCATTATCAAACTCGCGTTTGGTTTCAATATAATCAACTTTTATAGTTTTATTTAAACTCGGTAAAAAAGTATAAGCATTAATATCTTCAACCGAAGTAAAACTGTCAAATCCAAGAGATTCGTTAGCAAAATAGAGCTTTTTAGCCGTTAAATATTCGGCTTGTTCCGAAATTTGTTTAGAAATATCAAATGAGTTTTTTGATAATCCTATTTTAATATGTTCATGCCGCTTTAAATAGATATAGTCTTCTTTAGAAAAATCTTGAGCGAAAACTATAACAGGAAAAAGCAGCATTATTAAGGCTCTACTCATATTTGTAAAATTAATTGTCAAATATTTTTTTTAAAATATTATTTATTAACTCTAAACAGTTAAAAATAGTATAAATTTAACGCATCTAAAATTATACCAAAAATGGTTCCAGATTTTGCCAAGGTACATAATAAATTTAAGTTAAACAGAGAACATTTTACTCACACTCAACTTAAAGAAGTAGCATATAGTTTTGTAAAAGAAGGTGAACCATACGAGAGCGTTTTAGGAGATTTTTTATTAGATTGGTTAGATGATAAGGATTATGTTATTGTAAAAACTTCTGGTTCAACTGGGCTACCAAAGATAATAAAACTGCAAAAACAAGCAATGGTAAATTCTGCTATTGCCACAGGAGATTGCTTTAATTTAGAACCTGGTTTTACTGCGTTACACTGCTTGCCTGTATATTTTATTGCAGGAAAAATGATGTTGGTACGTGCCATAATTTTGGGTTTGGAGTTAGATATTGTTGAGCCTTCTTCAAATCCTTTACAGGATGTTTTTAAGAAATACGATTTTTGTGCAATGCTGCCAATGCAACTTCAAAACTCATTAGATAAATTGCATAAAATTAAAACAGTAATTATTGGAGGAGCATCTGTTTCTAAACAACTTCAAGAAAAAATACAGGATATATCTACAAAAGTGTATGCTACTTATGGTATGACCGAAACCATTACTCATATTGCCGTAAAACAGCTTAATGTAGTTTCGTCATTGCGAGGAGAAACTACAAAGCAATCTGTTGAAGATTATTATCAAACACTACCAAACATCACAATTTCTCAAGATGAACGAGATTGTCTTGTCATTGATGCACCTAAATTAAATGATGAAATTATAGTTACTAATGATATAGTTAAGCTATATTCTGAAACTGAATTCGAGGTTTTAGGACGCTATGATAATATGATTAATTCTGGCGGAATAAAATTGTTTCCAGAACAGATAGAAACAAAACTAAAACCTAAAATGAATCAACGTTTTTTTATAGCTTCAGAAAAAGATGAAACATTAGGAGAGAAATTAATTTTAGTACTAGAAGGCGAATCTAATAATTTAGAAACTGAAGTTTTTGAAGGTTTAGACACCTATGAAATACCTAAACAAGTTTATGCAGTTACTCAATTTAAAGAGACTTCTACAGGAAAAATTAAACGTTTCGAAACTTTAAAGTTATTAAAGTAGTCCTTTTTTTTAAACATTCAAACGTTGTAGTTGCTTTTATATCAACAACTTCAAGGATTGTACTGCTTTATTTTTTATTTTAGCAGTCTTCAAAATCAACTAAATAATGCAGAATCAAAAAAGAGTAGTGATTGATTATGTTTCACCACAATTAAATAATAGAGAATTTTTTATTAAACGTGTTATAAGCGAGATTGTAAATATTGATGCTCATATACTTGTTGATGGACATGATGTTATTGCAGCATCTATATTGTATAAACATGAAAACGAAAGAAAATGGAAAGACGTAAGAATGCAAGATCTTACAAACGACGAATGGCAAGCTGCTTTTACAGTTAAAAAGCAAGGATTTTATACTTATAAAGTTGAAGCTTGGGTAGATTATGCTTTGAACTGGCAACATGGAATTTCAAGAAAAATTGAAGACAGCCAGAATGTTTCTTCCGAATTATTAGAAGGTATTGAACATTTGAAACCGCTCTTAAAGAAGGTTAATAAATCTGAAAAGGAATACTTGACGAAATGTATAAGACTTTTTCCAGAAGAGTCTAATTATAATGCAGCTATTACTGAAGCTACAAGCAAAAAATTGCACCACATATTTGTAAAATATCCAGAGAAGGTTCTGGTAAATTCTTCAATAGATTTTAAAGTTTATGTCGATAGACTAAAGGCACGATTTAGTACTTGGTACGAATTTTTTCCGCGTTCTGCTTCACAAAAAAAGGGTAAACATGGAACATTTAAAGACTGTGAAAAATTGTTACCAAGAGTTGCCCAAATGGGATTTGATACCTTGTATTTTCCGCCAATTCACCCTATTGGAGAAGTAAATAGAAAAGGAAAAAACAATACAACAACAGCTTTAAAAGAAGATGTTGGTTCAACTTGGGGAATAGGTTCTAAACAAGGAGGACATAAAAATATTCATCCAGAATTAGGAATGATTAAAGATTTTAAAGCTTTAGTGAAAAGAGCCAAAAATTTAGGTATTGAAGTTGCTATGGATTATGCCTTGCAAGCAGCTCCAGACCATCCTTGGGTAAAAAAGCATCCGCAATGGTTTAAATGGCGACCTGACGGAACGGTTCAATATGCCGAAAATCCTCCAAAAAAGTATCAGGACATTTTACCAATTTATTGGGAAAGCAAAGATTATAAAAACTTGTGGCAAGAATGTTTAGATATTCTGCTATTTTGGATTGATTGCGGAATCAATATCTTTAGAGTAGATAATCCGCATACAAAGCCTTTTTATTTTTGGAATTGGATTATTTCAGAAGTTAAAAAAAAGCATCCAGATGTATTGTTTTTAGCCGAAGCATTTACACGTCCAAAAGTAATGCAACAATTAGCAAAACAAGGCTTTACACAGTCTTACACCTATTTTACTTGGCGTAATTCTAAACATGAACTTATTGAGTACATGGAAGAGTTAACCAAAACAGCCCAACGCGACTATATGCGACCAAATTTTTGGACAAATACTCCAGATATTAATCCGTTTCATTTACAAGGAGCTAACGAGTCTAAATATATTCAGCGTTATGCTTTGGCTGCTACGTTATGTTCTAATATTGGTATTTACGGTCCTGTATTTGAGCAAATGATTAGCGATGCACTTCCAGAGAAAGAAGAATATCTTAATTCTGAAAAATTTCAAATTTGTGATTATGATTGGTCTCAAGAAAATAAACTAACAACAATTATAAAAAAGGTAAATGAGATTAGAAATGAGCATGAAGCACTTCAGCAAACCAACAATATTAAGTTTTGTAATTTAGAAAACGATAATTTATTAGCCTTTTATAAATGGAATGATGATAGAACCAATGAGTTATTAATTATTATCAGTTTAGATTCAGATAATATGCAGCAAGGTAATGTTCAATTACCTTTAAGAGATTTAAGCTTAATGTCTGGTCAACATGTGCAAGCCGAAGATTTAATTACAGGAAGCAGTTATTTATGGCAAAATGAATGGAATTTTGTGGAGTTGCATCCTACATTGCCATTTCATATATTTAAGATAAACAAATAGCATGTCGAAAAAAGTGACAAATACCAAAATACAGCCTCCTTATAATTTTGAAGATAAGTGGGAAGAATTGCTCGACAACAAAGAGTTTGTTAAGATTTTCCTTTCCGATATTTTAGAAGATTATATAATAAAACAGCGCTGGTATGGTGGAAAGGCAAGTAAGCTAAAATATATAGAACTTGCCGAATATTTTAGAATTCAGCAAAACGACGAAGTATATTATGGTCTAATTCTAGAAGTTAATTTTAAAGAAGCATTTTATCAGCATTACTTCCTGCCAATAGCATTTGTTTCCGATGAGAATTTTGCTAAAAAAGATAGAATTCTTCCTATTAGTATTAAGGGTCAAGAAGGATTTATTATTGATGCCATTAATCTTGAAGCTTTTAGAAAGTTGGTTTTTGAACGTATTTTAAATGCTTTGCCAAAAGATAAAACAAGAGTACAATACCATAAAAGCCAGTTGTTTAAAAATGCAATCTATGAGTCTTCAAGATTTATGGGTTTAGAGCAAAGTAACACATCCATCGTATATAACGAAAAATATGTTTTAAAGTTCTTTAGAAGAATATATGCCGATAAAAATCCTGATTATGAAATGAGTCGTTTTTTATCAGAAAAGAAAGATTACAAAAACACACCAGCTTATCTAGGAAGCATTCAAATAAAAGACCATGAGAATACAAATATTACAATTGGTTTAATGCAGGAAATGATATCAAACGAAGGTGATGCTTGGGATTATATGTTAAAAGAGTTTCATAAAGTATTTTTAAATTTAGAACATAAACACATAGCCATAAATTCATTGCCAAAAACTGAAGATTTTGGACGTTTAGATATTACAGATGTACCTCCACAAATTATCGATTGGGTTGGTTTAAATGTATTTACAAAAGTTCAAACTTTGGCAAAACGAACAGCTGAAATGCATATTACTTTAGGTTCAGAGTTTGAAGATACTGCATTTACACCTACACATTTTAATGGAGATTATACGGTTTGGCTAAAAAACCGACTGCTTTATCAGTTTCAAAATAGATTGAATATTGTAGAGAATAGTCTGAATAAACTTGATGGTTTGGCGTTAGAATTGGCACATGAGTTTTTAGATAAAAAGAATTTGATTAGAAAGCGTTTTGTAAATTTTGATTGGACAAAACTAAAAGGCGAACGTATTAGAGTTCATGGCGATTATCATTTAGGACAAATATTGGTAAATGACAATGATTTTTATATCCTCGATTTTGAAGGCGAACCAGAAAGTACCATTAGAGATCGTAAAGTAAAACAACCACCTTTAAAAGATGTTGCAGGTTTGTTTAGGTCGTTTCACTATGCAATTTATGCTACTATTTTTAATAATATAGATATATATAAACACGAGCAACAAGAACTTTTTGAAGCTGGAGAAATTCTATATCAATATATAAAAGGGGTCTTTTTAGGCACTTATATAGTTGAAATACAAAATGCTAATATTAATATTGGTTATCATCAGGAACGTATTTTCTTATTAAAATATGCTATGCTCGAAAAAGCCGTTTATGAGTTAGGCTATGAGCTCAATTCGCGTCCACGTTGGGCAGTTATTCCGCTTAAAGGAATATCAAATATTATTAATCATTAATATATGGCAGAAGTTATAGTACACAGTTTATTTACGGACTTTGATATCAATCTTTTTAAATCAGGAAAGCATTACAGGCTCTACGAAAAATTCGGTTCGCATATCATAACTCTTGACGAAGTAGAAGGCACTTATTTTGCAGTTTGGGCACCAAGTGCGAAGTCAGTTTCTGTAATTGGCGATTTTAATTATTGGATGGAAGGCGAGCATCAACTTAATGTACGTTGGGACGAAAGCGGAATTTGGGAAGGTTTTATTCCTAATGTTGGTAAAGGAAGTACATACAAATACAAAATACAAAGTAATAATGGAGATGTTAAAACTGAAAAAGCTGATCCTTATGCTAGACGTTGCGAACATCCTCCAAATACTGCTTCAGTAGTTTGGGATGATAATTATGTGTGGAAAGATTCCAAATGGATGAAAAAGCGCAAAAAGAATAATGCTTTAGATGCACCATATTCGGTTTACGAAGTACATTTGGGTTCATGGAAACGTAAAATTGAAGAAAATAGATTTTTATCTTATACCGAATTAGCAGATGAATTGGTTGCCTATGTAAAGGAAATGAATTTTACTCATGTAGAGCTAATGCCAATAATGGAATATCCTTACGACCCTTCTTGGGGCTATCAGCTCACAGGATATTTTGCGCCAACATCACGTTTTGGGTATCCTGAAGAGTTTAAATTATTAGTTGATAAACTCCATCAAAGCGATATAGGAATTATTTTAGATTGGGTACCATCACATTTTCCAGAAGATGCACATGGTTTGGGTTTCTTTGATGGCACATGTTTGTATGAGCATCCAGACAAGCGAAAGGGCTACCATCCAGATTGGAAAAGTTTAATTTTTAATTATGGACGAAACGAAATCAAATCGTTTTTAATTAGCAATGCCATTTTTTGGTTAGACCAATATCATACCGATGGATTGCGAGTTGATGCTGTTGCGTCGATGCTGTTTTTAGATTATTCGCGTGAAGAAGGCGAATGGGAAGCAAACATATATGGAGGGAGAGAAAATTTGGATGCCATAGCATTTATGAAAGAGCTTAATGAAGAAATTTACAAATCGTTTCAAGATGTACAAACAATTGCGGAAGAATCCACATCATTTCCAATGGTATCTAAACCAACGTTTTTAGGTGGATTAGGGTTTGGTATGAAATGGATGATGGGTTGGATGCATGATACTTTACAGTATTTTGCTAAAGAACCAATTTATAGACAGCATCATCAAAACGATTTAACATTTAGTATGACTTATGCCTTTACCGAAAACTTTATGCTGCCTTTTTCTCATGACGAAGTTGTTTATGGTAAATCTTCAATGTTAAGAAAAATGCCAGGAGACGAATGGCAAAGTTTTGCTAATCTTCGTTTATTATACAGTTATATGTTTACCCATCCTGGAACCAAATTATTGTTTCAAGGCGCAGAATTTGGGCAAAGCGAAGAATGCAATTTTCAAAAAAGCTTAGATTGGCATTTGTTAGATTATAGTCTACACAAAGGCATACAATCTCTAATAAAAGATTTAAACAAATTTTATAAGAAAGAACCAGCTATGCATCAAAAACAATTTAGTGCAGAAGGTTTTGAATGGATAGATTATAATGATGCAGAAAATTCGGTTTTGGTTTATATAAGACATGGAAAGAAAGCTTCAGATGATGTTATTATAGCTTGTAATATGACTCCGATACCGAGAGAAAATTATAGAATCGGATTACCAAAAACGGGTAAGCTAAAAGAAATCTTTAATAGTGATTTAAAGAAATATTCTGGGACTGGAAATTTTAAAAATAAAATAGTTGCTTCCGATAATAAAGAATGGCAATCTAGAAATTATTCTGCCGTAATTACAATTCCACCATTAGGAATGGTTGCGTTTAAATATCAAATTTCTAAAAAATAAATCCATTTTAATAGAAATAATTTTTATCACTTTTATATAATAACCCTCCGAAAACGTTATAGTTAATAAAACATTTAAGTTAATGTTTTATATGTCTAAACTTATGCCTTTTTTTACGTTGCGATAAATAATATAAGTATGATTGTTAATACAGAATTGGATAAAAAAGGAAATTTGTTTCCATCAAAAATAATTGCATTTAAAAAAGATATAGATACTTTATATTTTTCTACTGATAATGATGTTGTGTTACAACTTACAGTTTTTAGGGATAGTGTATTGAGGTTTAGATATACAACTACAGGTACTTTTAGTAAAGATTTTTCTTATGCAATAACTAAATATGCCAGTAAAGGCTATAATCATTTACAAATTGAAGATGAAAAAGATTGTTATAATGTTATTACTTCGAAATTAATTTGTAAGATTTCTAAATCAGATTTAAAGATTTCTATTTTTGATGCTAAAGATAATACTTTAATTAGTCAAGATGAACTCGGTTTTCATTGGGAAGAAAGTTATGAGTTTGGTGGCAATATCGTTAAAATGAGCAAAGCCTCCCAAGATGGAGAAGGTTATTATGGGCTTGGTGATAAACCAAGTCATCTTAATTTAAAAGGCAAACGATTCGAAAATTGGGTT
>QMOV01000051.1 GCA_003650305.1 Bacteroidota bacterium
GATGCTAGATGCTAGATGCTAGATGCTAGATGAAATTAAAAATAAATAGTTTAGAATTAAACTCTCTCCCTTTGGGAGAAATCGAAGATTAGACAAAACAAAAACACTAAAAATAGATTTGATGAATCAAATGTCCGAAGGAGAGTGGGCTTACCACTTGCGTTGTTTATTCTGTTCTTCTTTGGCTTCTAATTCTTTTTGAGAAATCACCTTTAAAAAAGAAGGATGTTGCTCGATGGCAAATTCTATTTTCTCTACAATCTCATCAATAGTTTCATTGTCGTAATCTATATCTAAAGGCTTTTTAATTTCAAAAGATTGAAAAATATTTTTTTTCCTAATTCTCAAACCCCTTTTATCGAAAGAACGTCTAAAACCATCTATAACAATGGGTACAACTATTGGTTTATAACGCTTTATAATGTGAGCAGTTCCTTTTCTAATGGGTTTAAATGGCGTTGTTGTACCTTGAGGAAATGTTATGACCCAACCATCGTCTAATGCTTTAGAAATATTAGAAATATCGCTCATTTTTACTTGTCGATTTATATCTTTCCCTTCAGCTCTCCAAGTACGCTCAATACTTATAGAACCAACATACGCTAAAATTTTGGGCAATAACCCAGATTGCATAGTTTCTTTTGCTGCCACATAATACACATTTAACTTTGGATTCCATAAATAGCCTACATTTTTTATTGTATCTACACGACCACTTAAGCTCGCATTAAATACATGAAACATTGCTACAACATCTGCAAAATAGGTTTGGTGATTAGAAATAAACAGTACATTGGTGTCTGGTAAATCCTTTATAAATTCTGAGCCTTCAATGTGTAATTCGTTAAAACCTCTAAAACGTTGATGAGTTAAAACACCTAAAATTCTAATGAGCCATCTTTTTAAAAAGAGTATGTGACCAAAAGGATTTCTTTTAAATATTCCCATAATGTTTTATTAGTTAGGATTGCAAAAATAACAAAATAGAAATTACATTACATTTTTTAACAAGTCTTTTATCTCACTTAACATCATTGCGGTTGCTCCCCAAACTATATGTCCATTAAGTTTATATGCAGGGACTTCTACATTAATATTATAAGATGTTTCAACAGGTGTACTAATTACATTATCGTCATTAATAAAATGATAGAGTAAAATCTCAATAATTTCTTCTACCTCATCATCCTGTTTTTTAAATGTTGGAGTCTCCTTTATAATCCCTAAAAAAGGTTGTACATAAAAATTGCTTGGCGGAATATAAACTTCGGTTAATTGCTTAAAAACTTCAATATCCTGTACTGGAATACCAATTTCTTCAAAAGTTTCTCTTTTTGCAGTTTTTTCTAGTGAATCATCTTGAGCTTCAAATTTACCTCCAGGAAAACCAATTTGTGCAGAATGAACTCCATTATAAGTATTCCGTAAAATTAAAACCATTTTTGTTTGCTGCTGCTTATCAGGATAAAATAACGCCATTACTCCTGCTCTACTTGCGTTTTTCATCTTCTCTTTATGCATTTCTATCAATTCCAATCGAAAAGGTGGCGACATTTTAAATTGAGATGCTTGTGCTGGAAGCGGTAATTTTTTTACTTTTGATATTGATATTATAAATTTATTAAAATCCATCTATGCGACCCATAATGGGCATTTAATTATTAAACCAATATATTAATGAGACTTTCATTTATCTTTTTCTTACCTCTTCTATTTCTGAATTGTGAAGATACACAATCCAAAAAGAAATCTGAACCTACAAATTTACAAGTAAAACCAAAACAAGAGCAACCAATAAAAATTATTTCTAACAAAGAAGCTGAAAGAGAATTTCCATTACTGACAAGTAAAAATGCAATGGAGTTCTTTTTAGAATACGAAAAGCATAACAAAGAAAACAAAGTAAGAATAACAACCGATTTTGGAGTAATTGATATTTTGCTATTTGATAAAACTAAATTCCATCGTGCTAACTTCATATTTTTAACCAAACAGAATTATTTTAACAACACTCAGTTTTATAGAGTAATTAATAATTTTATGGTACAAGCTGGAAATAGCGATGATAAAAAAACAGCTAGAAAGCGTAAACATATAGGTAAATATTTACTCCCAACAGATACAAAACGAGGTTATAAACACGATAGAGGTGTTATTAGTATGCCAAGTGGCGAAATCGATAATCCATATAAATTAGCATCGCCTTACGAATTTTTTATTGTACAACAACTTGGTGGTTCTCATTTTCTGGATGGTGATTATACCATTTTTGGGAAAGTAATAAAAGGCATGGAAGTTATAGACAAAATTGCTGCTGTTGATACAGACAATGCAGATTGGCCTTTAAAAAATATCTATATCAAAAAAGTTGAGATTATTAACTAATATTAACTTTTTTTTAATCTCTGATCTTCTAATTTTCAATACCTTTATATCTACTAAAAATCATAATAAAACTTCATATATTAATATTAAAAACAAATCTGATGATATCTAAATTTTTATCTAATTACCCTAAACTGATAGGCTTAATTGCTTTAGTAACGTTAATAAGTTGTAAACAAGACAAAGCCACAAACGAAAACGAAATGGTAACAAACGTATTTTTAAAAGAATGGACAGGTCCTTATAATGGCACTCCTGCTTTTGACCAAATGAAAGTAGAAGACTTAAAAGCTGCTGTTGAAAAAGGCATGGCATTAAATTTGGCCGAAATTGATGTTATTGCTAACAATGCTGATGTAGCAACTTTTGAAAATACTATAGTAGAAATGGAACGCTCTGGAGAAGAATTAAACAGAGTATTTGCATATTATGGCATTTTAAGAAGTAATATGTCGAGTCCTGAAGCCAGAAAAATACAAGGAGAATTAGCTCCAAAACTATCAGAGTTCTCTTCAAAGATTTCTCAAAATGAAGCACTTTTTAAACGTATTAAAACTGTTTATGATGCTTCGCAAGAAAATCCTTTAGAAGCAGATCAACAACGAGTTGTAGATCTAGTTTATAAAGGTTTTGAAATGAATGGTGCAAATCTCGATGCAGTAAAAAAAGAGCGTTATGCAGCAATTAATAAAGAATTATCTTCTTTATATACCGATTTTTCTAATAACGTTTTACACGACGAAGAAAATTATGTAACCTATTTAACCAAAGACCAATTAAGTGGATTGTCTGATTCGTATATTAGCTCTTCTGCAAAAATAGCAACAGATAAAGGTCAGGAAGGCAGCTATGCTGTTACCAACACAAGATCATCTATGGATCCTTTCCTTACCTATTCCAACAAAAGAGAATTGCGTAAACAAGTGTGGACTAATTATTATGCACGTGGCGACAATGGAGACGAATATGATAATAATGAGATTATTGCGAAAATTTTAAAACTACGTCGCGAACGTGTGGAACTATTAGGATACGAAAATTATGCTGATTGGCGTTTACAAAATAGAATGGCAAAAAATCCAGAAAATGCTATGGCGTTAATGAATGCGGTTTGGCCAGCAGCTATTGCAAGAGTACATGAAGAAGTCGCAGATATGCAGACTGTAGCCAATGAAAATGGTGATAATATTACAATTGAGCCTTGGGATTATCGCTATTATGCCGAAAAAGTTCGGAAGAAAAAATACGATTTAGATAGCGATGAAATTAAGCAATACTTACAATTAGACAAGTTAACAGAAGCTATGTTTTATGTTGCTGGGAGACTATTTAATTTTAATTTTAGTCCAGTTCCAGATGGTAGTGTTTCTGTGTTTCAAGAAGATGTAAACGTTTGGGAAGTAACAGATAAAGATTCTGGTAAACATATTGGTTTATGGTATCTCGATCCTTACGCAAGAACAGGAAAACGTTCTGGTGCCTGGGCAACGACTTACAGAAGTTATTCTACATACGATGGAGAGAAAACTGTTTTAGCCTCTAATAACTCAAACTTTGTAAAACCAGCTCCAGGAGAAGCTGTTTTAGTATCTTGGGATGATGCCACTACTTTCTTTCATGAGTTTGGTCATGCACTACATTTCTTTTCTTCTAATATAAAATACCCAACTTTAAATGGTGGTGTAAGAGATTATACTGAATTTCAATCACAACTGTTAGAACGATGGCTCTCTACAGACGAAGTAATAAATCAGTTTTTAGTGCATCATGAAACAGGAGAAGTTATTCCTGCCGATTTGGTAACTAAAATCAAAAAAGCTTCAACATTTAATCAAGGGTTTGCAACAACCGAGTATTTAGCTTCGGCAATTATGGATATGAAACTTCATCTGGCTGATCCATCAAATATTGATGTTGATACATTTGAACGCGAAACTTTAATCGAATTAAATATGCCAAAGGAATTACCAATGAGACACAGAACACCTCAATTTGGTCATGTGTTTTCTGGTGAGGGTTATGCCACAGCATATTATGGTTATATGTGGGCAGATGTTTTAACTGCTGATGCTGCTGAAGCTTTTGTAGAAGCTCCTGATGGGTTTTATGATAAAGAGATTTCTGCTAAACTAGTAAAATACTTGTTTGCGCCTAGAAACTCTATGGAGCCTGCAGATGCTTATAAACTATTTAGAGGTCGTGATGCAAAAATGGAAGCCTTAATGAGAGATCGTGGATTTCCTGTCCCTAGTGAATAAAAGAGTATTGAAAATTTTAATAAAAAAGAGCGACTTAAAAGTCGCTCTTTTGCAATCAAAAAAAACAATCAACCAAACTAAACCGTTTCATTCAACCAAGCTTTCATCATCCAAACCGTTTTTTCCTGTTCAGTTATAAAACCACTCATAATAGCGTTTGTACCTTCATCATTAGCCTCTCCAGATTTATCAAGTAAATCGCGTTCAATCTTAAGTAATTCAGTTAATGAATCTACAATTAATCGTACAGCGTTTTCGTCTTGAGATATATTTTTACCAACAGGAACTTTAGCATTACTAATATAATCTTCAAAAGTATGTAAAGGTGTTGTCCCAAGAGTTAAAATACGTTCGGCAATTTCATCTACTTTTAAATTTGCATCTGTATAAAGTTCTTCGAATTTTACATGAAGATCAAAAAAGCGCTTCCCTTTTATATTCCAATGAATGCCTCTTAAATTTTGATAATATATCTGATAATTTGCTAATAAATTGTTTAAATCTTCAGCTAAAAGTTTTGTTGTGTTTTTGTCTAATCCTATACTATTAAATGTCATAATTATCTTTTTTATTTACTACAAATTTAATCTATAATAAAAGTGTATTTCAATAAATTTTATTGATAGTTTTTATATCTTTATAACCTAAATTGATACACATGACGATTACACAATTACACTACGTTTTAGCAGTTGCAGAGCACCAAAATTTTACAAAGGCAGCAGAAAAATGTTTCGTTACACAGCCAACATTGAGTATGCAAATACAAAAACTAGAAGACCAATTAAACATTCTTATTTTCGACAGAAGCAAAAAACCTATAGAGCTTACAGATGTTGGAAAGAAAATTGTGCATCAAGCAAAAAATATTGTAAATGAAGCAGATAGAATACAAGATATTGTAGATCAGCAAAAAGGATTTGTAGGTGGAGAATTTAAATTAGGAATAATTCCAACTGTAATGCCAACTTTGCTTCCAATGTTTTTAAAAACGTTTATAAAAAAATATCCGAAAGTAAAACTAAAAATAGAAGAGCTCACAACCCAAGAAATAATTATTAGAATTAATGAAGGGCATTTAGATGCAGCTATTGCTGCAACACCTTTAGAAAATGAAGACATTAAAGAGCGTGTACTTTTTTACGAACCATTTGTTGGATACATTCCGAAGCATCATAGATTAAATGTTAAGAAAAAAATTGATATTTCTGATTTAGATATAAATGATATGCTTTTGCTTGAAGATGGACATTGTTTTAGAGATGGTGTAATAAACCTGTGTAAATCTTTTAAAAACAATGCTGAAGATAATTTTCAGTTAGAAAGCGGAAGTATAGAAATGCTAGTTAAACTATCTAATGAAGGTTTAGGAATGACTTTGCTGCCTTATTTACACACACTTGATATTAAAGAAAAAGAAAGACATAATTTACATAACTTTAATGAGCCTTCTCCTGCAAGAGAAGTGAGTATAATATACCATAAAAGTGAATTAAAAATACAAATAACTGAAGCTTTACAAGATGTTATTTCAGCAATAATTCGTGGTGCTATTGCATTTCAAGACGTTAAAATAATAAGCCCATTACCAAAATAAAAAAAGCGACTAAATAGTCGCTTTATATTAAGGTTGTAAATAGATTAAACATTTATCTAACTCTGGGTTTTGCAATATTAAAGATTTTATAAAAATCTTTAACTCTTCAATCTCATAAGGTAATAAGCGTTTTAAAGCTTTTTCTAACTCTTTGCAAAACAAATTAACATCAAAACTAACTTTTTTAAGTACTGTTTTGGTGTACTCAAACATTGCTCTTGCCATAGGGAATCTTTAGTTAATTAATAAAAATTAAAAGTAGATTTATACCATATATACCATTTAAAGTTTCAATAAAGTTATAAAAAAAAATGACATAATCTTAATTTATACAAAGAAATAACTGTCAATAAAATTTAAAGCTTTGATTTTTAGTCGTCTATAATAACTATAACTTTCTTTAGTACTATTTTATTATAAAAAATACAAATTTTTAAAATTATGGCTTAATTAAAACCTATTATCTCCATCCAGTAAATCGCCTAATCCTCCTAAAATACTACCTTCACCTTTATCCTTTCCTCCTCCTCTTGGTGCGGTAGCTAAAACACGAGCGGCTAATCTGCTAAATGGTAAAGATTGTATATAAACAGTTCCTGGACCTTGCAATTTTGCAAAGAATAAACCTTCGCCTCCAAATATGGTATTTTTTATTCCTCCAACAAATTCGATATCATAATCAATATCTTTTGTAAAACCAACAATACATCCTGTATCTACACGCATTGTTTCTCCAGATTTCAATTCTTTTTTTGCCATTGTTCCACCAGCGTGTACAAATGCCATACCATCACCTTCTAATTTTTGCATTATAAAACCTTCGCCTCCAAAAAGTCCACGACCAAGGCGTTTACTAAATTCTATACCAATACTTACGCCTTTTGCAGCACATAAAAAAGCATCTTTCTGACAAATGAATTTACCATTATATTGGGTTAAATCTATTGGGATAATTTGTCCTGGATAAGGTGATGCAAAAGACACTTTGCGTTTACCTGAAAGTATATTATAAAACGCTGTCATAAATAAACTTTCTCCAGTAAGTAACCGTTTACCTGCACCAAATATCTTTCCTAAAAAGCCTTGATCTTTTTCTGAACCATCACCAAAAATGGTTTCCATTTTTATACCATCGTCCATCATCATAAAACTTCCTGCTTCGGCAACAACGCCTTCATTAAGGTCGAGAGCAATTTCTACAAATTGCATTTCTTCGCCATGAATTTTATAATCAATTTCGTGTGCTGTCATAATTGTTGATTTGTTTTTTGTTAAGATGTTTATATGTTGATTTGTTTGTAGTTTTGTTACAAATCAAATAAAAATAATCAATTTTCAAGTACCAAATTCCAACTAGCTATTTGGAGCATCTGAATACTGAATACTGAATACTGATTACTGCTTTACTTTAATCGTCCACTCAAAATTAAAACTGGAAACTTGTATGCCTTCTTCATTAGTTCCTTTAGAATTCATCCAAATGGTCTGTCCTTCTCCAGTTGTAATTGCATTCTGTATTGCTTTGTCTATTAAGTGACCTTCATCGCAAACAAACGTAATTATTCCAGTTGCCTTTTTTGTAAAGTTTGCATTGTTATTTGCAACTAACATAGATATATTTTTACCACTCTTCTTAATTTTTGATGTAAGCATTGCTCCTGTTGTTAATTCGGCTGCCATACCTTGTACTGCCCAAAACATTGAATTAAATGGATTTTGATTTATCCATCTATGTTTAACTTTTACAATACATTTCTTATCATCTAAATATTTTGCTCTTATACCACAAAAATAGGCAGCAGGTAATTTAAACAGTAAAAAGGTGTTTAGTTTACTAGGAGAAATAGTCATAAGTTATTTTATTGTTCCGTAGGGAAATATTTGCGTTTTAAAACTTCTAGGAATTCAGGAGAAATAAATAAATCGTTTCTATGATCCTTAACAAAATTAAGCGTTTTTAAAATAACTTTTTCATAGTTATCATCGTCTCTATAAGTATATAAAACATCAAAGAGTTCGATTACTATAACTGACTCATGTTTAATGCAAAAGGAGATGGATTTTTTTGTATCTGGCTAAAAATCTCCCATAGTTTAATAATGGCTCCTTGCAAATATCTATATTTAAAATTAAAGTTATTTATTTTTTCTTGTTCATCAACTCCCTCCATACTTTCAAAATTGGAGCTTTGAGTTGATGAAAATTTATGCCCCAATTCTTGCTCCATAAACACATTTATATCTTCTTGTTTTAAACTGCCATTAGCAAGTTTTCGAGCAATCTTGTCTATTAATATTAGTATATATTATTAAATCCATTAATTTAATTTTCTTAAATATAAAAAAAGACATCCAATTAAGAGGGCTTTGATTTAATTAAGTGCCTGATTTACCAATTCACTGATAAGCTTTAAATCCATAAGTATATCTAATAAATAATATTAGAATCATTATTTATGTAATCCCTAAAACAAAATGTACATAAATTTAAAACAAAACATGCAAGTGTTTATTATCTTGTAAACTAATACATTACGCTGTTATATATAATAATTGACTTAATTATACTGTACAATCTGTTTTTTAATGGGGTTACATAGCAAAACGATCGAAAGTCTCGATATACTAAAAAATCGAACAAAATCGAACCTTTTAATATTGTGCACTTTGTTTTATGCTTTATACTCTCTCCTCTTTTTATACATCAAATGTTAAAATTTGTTAAATATAATACCTTTTTATACATAGTACTGTAACAAAACAATTTAATTGTCGTCTATAAAGTAAATAACCTAATCAAAATAAAAAAATAGAACAATGAAAACATTAAAAAAAGTTAGAATTCCACAAAGGTTGAGCAATGCTAAATCACGTGTTTGGAATGAGAAAAGACGTTACAGTTAAGCTGTATAAGATTATTAAAACAAACCATTAAATAACCAATTAAAAATTAAAATCATGAGATATTTAAACAAAGTTAGAATTCCACAAAGGTTGAGCAATGCAAAATCACGTGTTTGGAATGAGAAAAGACGTTATAGTTAAGCCGTAAAAAACTAAAAACAAGAAATTATTAACAATTAATAATTAGAACTATGAGAACATTTAACCACAATAAGCAAAGATTAACAAGGATTACCCAAAAATTAATCAAAATTAACTACAATAGAGTAAATTTTAAAAATTATGAAGATATCATACTTTCAGGAAATATGCGATTTGCAAATTAAGAGTTCCGATAGAATATAAAAAGCCGAATTTTAGATTAAAATTCGGCTTTTTTATTTTGATGAGTTTTCAAAAATCCACTAAATATATTCCATGATATAAGTCATTAAATTATTAAATGGGAATATGTAAATTTGTCTTTAGAATTAAAATATTTTACATATGGAGACCTTAAAAGAATTGAAAACCAGAGTTTACAAATTTGGAAATAAAACAGCAGACGGAAATAGAAAAATGAAAAACCTTCTTGGTGGTAAAGGAGCTAATTTAGCTGAAATGAGTGCCATAGGAATACCTGTCCCTCCAGGATTTACAATTACTACCGAAGCTTGTACAGAATACAACCTTCTTGGTCATGATGCTTTGGTAGATATAATCAAAAATGAAATTGAAACCGCTATAGAAAACATAGAAAATATAATGGGAACCACTTATGGCGATAAGGAAAATCCATTATTAATTTCTGTACGTTCTGGTGCAAGAGTTTCAATGCCAGGCATGATGGATACAGTTTTAAATCTTGGTTTAAATGACGAAGCTGTGATTGGAATAGCAAAAAAGACTAACAATGAGCGCTTTGCTTGGGACTCCTACCGTCGATTTGTTCAAATGTATGGTGGCGTTGTTTTAGGAATGAAACCTATATCTAAAGAAGATATAGATCCTTTTGAAGAAATAATGGAAGCTCTTAAGCATAAAAGAAATATTGAATTAGATACTGAATTTACTGTTCAAGATTTAAAAGACTTGGTTTACGATTTTAAAGATGCTGTTAAAAAGCGTACTGGACATGATTTCCCAACAAATCCGTGGGAACAACTTTGGGGAGCTATAATGGCAGTTTTTAATAGCTGGAATGGTAATAGAGCTGTGTATTATAGAAAAATGCATGGTTATCCTGCAGATTGGGGAACTGCTGTAAATGTGCAAGCCATGGTGTATGGTAATATGAGTGAAAATTCAGGCACAGGTGTTTGTTTTACACGTGATGCTGGTACAGGAGAAAATGTATTTAATGGAGAATATTTAATCAATGCTCAAGGTGAAGATGTAGTTGCAGGGACAAGAACTCCACAACAAATCACAAAACTAGGATCACAACGTTGGGCAGAATTAGCTAAAGTTGAAGAAACTGAAAGAATTGAGAATTATCCTTCATTAGAAGAATTAATGCCTTCAATTTTTACTGAATTAAATGAATATCAAAACAAACTTGAGAAGCATTATAGAGATATGCAAGATATGGAGTTTACAATGCAAGAAGGTAAACTTTGGATATTGCAAACAAGAAATGGTAAGCGTACAGGTGCCTCAATGGTAAAAATTGCAATAGACTTGTTAAAAGAAGGCTTAATAAATGAAAAAGAAGCATTACTTAAAATCGAACCTAATAAACTAGATGAATTACTTCACCCAATTTTTGATCCTGAAGCTTTAAAAAAAGCACATATAATTGCTCAAGGTTTGCCAGCTTCACCTGGTGCAGCAACTGGTAAATTAGTGTTCTTTGCTGATGAAGCAGCCAAATACAAATATTCAATTTTAACTCGTATTGAAACATCACCTGAAGATTTAGAAGGAATGAACATTGCCAGAGGTATATTAACTGCTCGTGGTGGTATGACATCACATGCAGCTGTTGTAGCACGTGGTATGGGTAAATGTTGTATTTCTGGTGCTGGAGCATTAAAAATAGATTATAAAAATCGTACACTAACTGTAGAAGGTAAAAAATATCACGAAGGAGATTGGATTTCCTTAAACGGTTCTACAGGTAATATTATTGAAGGAAAAGTCGCAACGATTGAACCTGAACTAAGTGGTGAATTTGCACAAATCATGGATTTATCTAATAAGTATGCTAACATGAAAGTGAGAACAAATGCTGATTCTCCAAATGATGCTAAAATAGCACGAAGCTTTGGCGCACAAGGTATTGGTTTAACAAGAACCGAACATATGTTCTTTGAAGTTGATAGAATTAAAGCTGTACGCGAAATGATTCTAGCAGATACAGTTAAAGGTCGTAAAGAAGCTTTAGATAAATTACTGCCTATGCAACGCAGCGATTTTGAAGGCATTTTTGAAGCAATGCAAGGTTTGCCTGTAACGGTTCGTTTATTAGACCCTCCATTGCACGAATTTGTTCCTCATCAATTAGCTCATCAAAAAGACCTGGCCGAAGATATGCATATATCATTAGAAGCTGTAAAAAGTAAAGTGGCAGAATTAGAAGAATTCAACCCTATGTTAGGTCACAGAGGTTGTAGATTAGGAAATACATATCCTGAAATTACAGAGATGCAAACTAGAGCTATAATTGAAGCAGCTTTAAATTTAAAAGCAAAAGGTATTGAAGCTAAACCTGAAATCATGGTACCATTAATAGGTACTTTAAACGAATTTATTGAACAGGAAAACATAATTAGAACTACTGCAAAAATAGTATTTGAAGAAAGAAATGATACCATCGAATATTTATTAGGAACAATGATTGAAATTCCTAGAGCTGCTTTAACTGCCGATTTAATTGCACAACGTGCAGAATTCTTCTCTTTTGGAACAAACGATTTAACACAAATGGCATTTGGATATTCTCGTGATGATGCTGGCAAATTTTTACCAATCTATATAGAGAAAGGCATTTTAGCTGTCGATCCATTCGAGGTATTAGACCAAGAAGGCGTTGGACAATTAGTAAAAATGGGAATCGAAAAAGGTAGAAGTGTTAAACCAGATTTAAAAGTGGGGATTTGTGGAGAACATGGTGGAGAACCAAATTCTGTAGAATTCTTTTATAATACTGGGATGGACTATGTAAGTTGCTCACCTTATAGAATTCCTATTGCTAGAATTGCATCTGCACAAGCTGCTATTAAAAAAGGTGTATAATTTTTACTTTTAACAAAAAAAAGCTACTATGTTATAGTAGCTTTTTGTTCAATATTTAATTTCTAATGTGTTTGCATCTCTTACAATTACTAATACTTTGAGCAAAAAAAGAGAGTTACAAATTACACTTTTTTAACACGAACCGCATTCATACCCTTCATGCCTCGCTCAAGCTCAAAAACTACTGTGTCATTTTCAGTAATTTCATCTAATAAACCACTAACATGACAAAAATATTTTTCCTGATTCTCACTATCAATAATAAATCCAAAGCCTTTAGAAGTATCATAAAATGATACTTTCCCATTGCGTATTGGATCAAAATCTTCAATATCGCTTTCCTCCTTTTTTGGAATACCAACTTCTATACTTTCGGCATCAACCTTTATTTTCATTGAAGGATCAGGAGGAATATCTGTTAGATTGCCATTATGATCAACGTATGCAAATTGAATACCTTGATTCTTTTCTTTGGCTTCTGCTTTACGAGCTTCTTTCTTTTTTTGTTTATCTTCTCGCTTTTTTAAGCGTTTTTTTTCTTTTTCAAGTTTATTAAAAGTCTGTTGCGATTTTGCCATTCAGTTATAGTAATTTTTTTTATAATGCAAATATAATATTTTTTTGTAGAAAGCTTTTCAATGAGAGTCTAACTTATACTAATTAACTCTAAATTACTTTCAATACTAATTTTCCCATTTTATCTCCTGTAAACAAACGCTGGAATGTATCGTGAAAATTTTCTATGCCATTGTAGATGTCTTCTTTGCTTTTTAACTTGCCTTGCATCATCCACATTCCCATATCTTGGGCAGCTTTACCATAGTCTTTTGCGTAATCCATGACTACCATACCTTGCATTGATGCTCTGTTTACGAGTAAAGATAAATAGTTGCTTGGCCCTTTTATAGCTGTTTTATTGTTGTATTGAGAAATAGCTCCACATATTACAACTCTAGATCGCATTCTTAATTTTGTAAGAGCGGCATTTAAAATATCTCCACCAACATTATCAAAATAAACATCTATCCCTTTTGGACATTTCTCTTTTAATGCCTCATATATGTCTTCTGATTTATAATCTATAGCTGCATCAAAGCCTAACTCGTTTACTAAATAATCACATTTACTTTTTCCTCCAGCAATACCAATTACTGTACATCCTTTTATTTTAGCAATTTGCCCAACAATACTGCCAACTGCTCCTGCTGCACCAGAAACTAAAACAATATCTCCTTCGTTTATTTTACCAACTTCTAAAATCCCGAAATAAGCTGTCATTCCAGGCATACCTAATGCGCCAATATATTTTGGCATTGGTGCTAAAGTATCATCTACTTTATACCAATTATCTCCATTTGTAACAGCATATTGTTGCACACCTCCCCAACCTGTTACACAATCTCCTACTTTAAACGATTTGTGGTTGTTTACTCTAACTACTTTACCTATAGAGCCTGCTCTCATAACATCGTTAATGGCTATTGGTTCTATATATGATTTGGCATCATTCATCCAACCTCTCATTGCTGGATCTAAAGAAATGTAATTCTGTTGAATTAATACTTCTCCATCTCCTAATTCGGGAATTGTATTTTCTTCTAATCTCCAAGTATCAGATTCTGGTATTCCTAAAGGACGTTTTTGAAATATTATTTGTTTGTTCATAGCTATACTCATAATGAAAAACCTAATGATGAATAAGAAAAGCCACAAGTTTTTAATATTTTGCAACTCCCACAAAAACTATTTTTTTAATTTTTGATTAACCCCTGTGTTACTGTTCAAGGTGTTTCTCTTTTTTTACTGCTTTTTTAATTATTCAGTTATACCTTCTAAATCAAGCATAAAAGCATAATTTAAAGCTGTTCGTTTATGTCGTTCAAATCTTCCTGAAGCACCTCCATGACCAACATCCATATTAGTATCCATTATAAGAAGATTATCATCGGTTTTCATATCACGTAGTTTTGCAACCCATTTGGCTGGTTCCCAATATTGCACTTGACTATCCCAATAGCCTGTTGTAATTAGAATATTCGGATAGTCTTTTGTTTCCACATTATCGTAAGGTGAATACGATTTCATATAATCGTAATATTCTTTATTTTTTGGATTTCCCCATTCGTCAAACTCAAATGTAGTTAATGGTATGGTTTCATCAAGCATTGTTGATATTACATCTACAAATGGTACGGCTGCAATTACGCCATTCCATAGTTCTGGTTTCATATTTAAAATGGCTCCCATAAGTAATCCTCCAGCGCTTCCTCCATAGGCATATAAATGATTACTACTTGTAAATCCTTCTTCTACTAAAAATTCTCCACAATCTATAAAATCGGTAAATGTATTTTTCTTTTTAAGGAGTTTTCCATCTTCATACCAATAGCGTCCCATTTCTTGTCCTCCTCTAACATGAGCTAAAGCATAAACAAAACCTCTGTCTAAAAGGCTCAATCTACTAGAACTAAATGTTGGTTCTCTGCTACTACCATAGGATCCATATGCATATAATAATAGGGGCGTTTCACTATTTCGCTCAATTCCCTTTTTATACACCAATGATATTGGAATTTTTGTACCATCTGTTGCTGTGGCATATAAACGTTCTGATGTATAATTATCAGTCGAAAAATCACCTCCTACTACTTCTTCTTGTTTTAATAACGTTTGCTCTTTGGTATTCATATCATAATCATATGTACTATTTGGAGTTGTTAATGAGGTGTAGCCATAACGAAGAATATTGGTATCAAAATCTAAATTGGACGTTGTATATGCTAAATAGGCTGGATCATTAAATTCAATATAGTGCTCATCTCCATTCCAATTTAAAACCCTAATCGCTCTTAAGCCATTTATACGCTCTTGTACAACTAAGTGATTTTTAAATAAATCGAAACTTTGTAAAAATATATCTTCTCTATGTGGAATAACATCTGCCCAATTTTCTTTAGTAGTTGCCGTAATAGGTGTTTTTACCAAACGAAAATTCTTGGCATCTAGATTTGTACGAATGTAAAATGAGTCTTCATAATGGTCAATACCATATAATAAATCTTTTTCTCTTGGCTGAACAATTTGCCATTTTGCACTTGGGGTATTTGCATCTAGAAACTGACGTTCAGAGGACAAGGTTTGAGAACTCCAGATTATTAAATATGCATCCGATTTAGACTTATAAACACCACATGAAAATGTGTCATCTGTTTCTTCAAAAACTAGTACATCGTCAGATTGATTTGTGCCTAATATATGTTTATATATTTTGCTTGACCTTAATGTTTCTGAGTCCTTAGTAGTATAAAAAACTGTTTTATTATCATTTGCCCAAGTGGCACTACCAGTAGTATTACTCAATTTATCTGGCAATAATTCTCCTGTTTCTAAATTTTTAAAATGAATTGTATAGCGCCGTCTAGAAACGGTATCAATTCCAAAAGCCATTAACTTATTATCCATGCTTATAGATCGACTGCCAATGCCGTAGTAAGCATAATTTTTAGCCATTTCTGGTCCATTTAAAATTATTTGCTCTTTGCCTTTATTATCACCTTCAATTTGTTTTCTACAATACAATGCATAATCACCACCTTCTTCATATCGTGTATAATATAAATAACCGTTATTTTTTACTGGAACAGATTGGTCATCTTTCTTTATACGACCAACAATTTCATTGTATAGCTTTTCCTGAAGCTCTTCAGTATGCTTCATTGTTTTGTCTAAATAGTCATTCTCTGCATTCAAATACCCTAAAACATCCTGAGTTTGTTCATCTGGGGTTTCAGCGTTTTTTTGTTCATCACTCAAACGCATCCAAAAATAATCATCAATTCGAGTGTCGTCATGAATTGTTAATTCCTTTGCTATTTTTTTAGCAATAGGAGCTTCAACTAAAAGGTGTGATTTTGGTTTGTCATTGTTCTTACAACTTGTAAAAACTAAAGTAAATATTAGCATAAAATAGAAAGTAGTTTTCATTTGAAATATGTTTATATATATATAAATTTGTGCCATAAAGAAACAAAAAATAATTAATAACTTTTATTACTATATTTGATTGTTTTACAAACCAATCTATTTTAACAGATGAAAAAACTACTATTCAACTCAAAAAAAACATTACTATTTCTATTTACATTATCAATTATATTAATTTCCTGTAAAGATAATTCTATGACCGAAGATCAACTTATTGCTGAAGCAAAAGCAATTCACGAACGTGTAATAACACTGGACACTCACAATGATATTAGTATAAAAAACTTTACCGATTCTATTAATTATACACAAGAATTAAACAATCAGGTAAATCTTCCTAAAATGATAAAAGGAGGACTCGATGTGTCTTGGCTTATTGTTTATACAGGACAAGATTCTTTAACCGATGAAGGCTATGCAAAAGCTTATGAAACAGCAATATCAAAATTTAATGCTATCCGTAAGTTAACCGAAGAAATTGCACCAAATGAGATTGAATTAGCAATAACTTCGGCGGATGTTAGACGTATTATTGCTTCAGGTAAAAAAGTGGCTATGATTGGTATAGAAAATGGATATCCAATTGGATTAGATATAAATAAGGTTAAAGAGTTTTACGATTTAGGAGGACGCTATATGTCTCTGGCTCATAATGGACACAGTCAGTTAAGTGATAGTAATACTGGTGAAAAGGATAGTCTTTGGCTGCACAATGGTTTAAGCGATTTTGGTAAAGAAGTAATTAAAGAAATGAATAAATGGGGAATTATGATTGATGTGTCTCATCCATCAAAAGAAGCCATGAAACAAATGATTGCATTAAGTAAAGCACCAATTATTGCATCACATTCTTCAGCAAGAGCTTTGTGTAACCACAGTAGAAATCTAGACGATGAGCAATTAGAATGGTTAAAAGAAAATGGTGGTGTTGTGCAAACGGTTGCTTTTAAATCTTATTTAAACACAGAAAAATACGAAGCTAGAAATACTGCTTTAAAAACTATTAGAGAAAAAATTGTAGATTCTTTAGGAATTAAATGGTATGAGCGTAGTGAGATTAGCTCTCTAAATGATTCATCAATATTGGAATTCATTTCAAATCGTAGAAAAGTTATGACATTGGCAAATGGAAAAGCCAGTACAATTACAGACTTTCCTCCCGCTGTAAATGTTCAAGATTTTATAAATCATATCGATTATCTTGTTGAAAAGATTGGTATAGAACACGTAGGTATTAGCAGCGATTTTGATGGTGGTGGCGGAATTGAAGGTTGGAATAATGCAGCCGAAACTTTTAACGTCACTCTAGAACTTGTTAGACGCGGTTACACTGAAGAAGAAATAAGTATGATTTGGAGTGGCAATTTGCTTCGTGTGTTAGATGAAGTTGAAGCAGTGGCTAAAGAAATTCAGGTTGCTGAATGATTATAAAACTTTTAAAAATATTAGTTATAGATTAGATGTTTTTACTTTTAAAATGCGTTGTGTGATAAATGAATTTTAGTTTACAATTTCTGTATCTTTGCCATCTGTACTAAAAAAGGATCATGGATTTACAAGATCAACTTAAAAATTTATTTCCAGA
>QMOV01000052.1 GCA_003650305.1 Bacteroidota bacterium
TAAGCCCAATGCAGCTACAATTGGAACGGTTACCGTTGAAGTGGTTACTCCACCCGAATCGTAAGCTAGAGCAATAAGTTTTTTTGGAGCAAAAAAAGTCTGAATAATCACAATAATATAACCTACCATAATATAAACAAATAGTGGTGTTCCGGTCACAATTCTAAATGTACCTAATGCTAGTGCAAAAGCGACTCCAATTGCAACAGTTATTCGAAGTCCCCATGGTTTTATTGTACCACCAGAAACTTCATCAGCTTTTATTGCTACAGCAATAAGTGAAGGCTCTGCTATGGTTGTGGAGAAGCCAATCATAGCAGCAAATATATATATCCAATAATAAGATTTCCAATTGCTGAGTTCTGCTCCAGTAACCCCTAAGAATGATGGATCAGATAATTGGGTAGCCATTATATTTCCCACCGGGAAAAGCGCTTTTTCTAAGCCCATTAAAAATAAAGCAAGTCCCAGTACTACATAAACTCCTCCTAGTGTCACCCTTTTAAAATGCGGAATGGGTTGTTTTAAAACTACTAACCGAAAGAAAATTATTAATACAAGAATAGGCAATACATCCCTTAGAGTATAAAACAAGATTAAAGCAAAATCTGTAAAATAATCAATCATCATTCAAATTTATTATATTAAAACCAAAACAAGCCATATGCCATAACAAAAATCATAGGCAATAGTGAAGCAAAAGCAATCAGGCCAAAACCGTCAAGCAATGGGCTTCTTCCTTTAATTACAGTAGCAAGTCCTACTCCTAAAGCTGTTACTAACGGAACAGTGATTGTGGAAGTAGTAACTCCTCCAGCATCATAAGCCAGTCCTATAATTTCTTCTGGAGCTATTATTGTCATTAACATAACCATTACATATCCTCCAATTATTAAATAATGCAAAGGCCAACCTTTTAAAATTCGTAATACTCCTATAACAATTGCAAGACCAACTGAAAAGGCAACAGTAAGTCGCAATCCCATAGCATAGGTCTCCATAGTTTCTTGGTTATTTTCAATTAGACCAGCTCCAGAAGATATTACTGAAGCCTCTTTTGCAACTGCAATTAATGCTGGTTCTGCAATAGTGGTAGAGAAGCCAAGTAGAAATGAAAAAACCATTAACCAAAACAGACTTCCCTTTTTTGCTAAGGCAAAAGCCATTGATTCACCTATTGGGAATAATCCCATTTCAAGACCTTCAATAAAAAGCATTAAGCCAACAATTACTAGCAAAATACCGAAAATTACTTCTCCAATTTGTGGAAAGGGTTGCTGGATTACTACAGTTTGAAAAAAAACTACAACAACAATAATCGGAATGAGATCAGTTACTGAAGCCCAAAGTTTTTTTAGAATTATTAAGGAATGGAGTTTATAATTCACTTTTTTTATTCAATTTATAGTATTTTAGGACTTAACTATCCTACTAAATTCAGTACTGATTTAATAACGGAAAGATAATGAATTTGTACAACTATAATTTGAGAAAATCTATTTTAGTTTTAGATATGAATAAATAAAAATAATTATAAATTTAAGCTTAAAGATATGGTGAAGTTTGAATTATCAGAATCGATTCTAACAGCATCTGTAAGACCAACATTATACAATTGAGAATCTATTATTCTTTTAGAATTTTCGTAAGCAAAATCTACTTTTGTGCTACCGAAGTTATAACCTAATCCTATAGAAAACCCTTTTAAGTCTCCATAAAAATTAGTATTGCTATATGGACTTTCTTCCAATTTATAACCAGCTCTAAAGCTCGTTTTATTGTGCCTATATTCTCCACCAATTTTATAAGTATTAGCAGCTTTTAAACTATTACTTATTAAATTATTTTGAGCAGAAAAATGCTGATCTGATTCAGGTTTAAATTTAGTGTTTCCATAATCTTTTCTTGAATAATCAAAACTTATTATGGCTTGTTTATCAATTACTAGCGCAATACTTCCAGTAATTTTTGCAGGCGTTTGTAATTTGTAATCAGGAAATACATTAATAATTTGTGGATCTAATGTTTCAGTAACGTTCAAACCATTATCATCTCTTAAAGTAGCTAGATACTGTGTAGTTTCCTCACTAATTGTGAACCAAGTTGGAGAGTCGTAAGTAAGACCAACTCTTATTACATCACTTAATTTTGCAATGCCTCCAAGTTGAAATGAGAAACCAGTTCCAACTGTAGAAAGATTGTTTTCAAATCCAACTTCACTAACTAAAGAACCTATATTAGAATTTTCTTCGAATAAATATGTTGAACGCTCATAATTAATAAAATGAGAATTAAGATTTATACCTAGGTAAAGATTGTCTTGATACTCAATGGCAGCATTTAGAGTAAACTTGCCATTGTAACCTGTTGAAGCATAGAAATACTCTTGGTTAAAAGTACCTGGAGCAATGTTTGATGTGTACAATGTGTTTGCATCATCATCAACATCAGGCTCAAGAATATAAGATTCAAAACCTAAAAAGGCTTGTTGATTTGTAAAGCCAAAAGAAGCTCCAATTTCACCATAAGCATCCGTAATCGATTCGCCTGGAAAAGCTGATATTTCATCTAGCCTTAAGCCTTGAGCATTAGCTAAAAAGTAACTATCTATAGATGTTGTATTTGTTCCAGTAGCAAAAAAATCATTATCGTAGTTTTGGATTTGTTCATAAGACAATGCTAAAACAAATTTTCTCCATGGAGAGTTTTCATCTGTATTATTAAAAACAAATGCAGCACCAGCTTGGTTTAATTCGAAATTTGAATTACTTGATCTGTTTGTGTTTCCAAAATATTCAGTCGTATTATCTATGCCAAAATTTGATAGAGAAAACGAAGTATGGCTTTTATTAAAAATAGCAGAGCCAGCAGGATTTTGACTAACAGCAGACATGTCTCCACCTAATGCTCCAAATGCTCCACTCATGGCCTTATATCGTGCCGTGCCATAAATTCCATCGGTAGAATATCTAACTGCATCAGTAATGTCTTGAGCGTATATTGTTGACATAGATATAACGCCTACGAATAGAAATAATAACTTTTTCATATCAATTTTTTTGTGATTCTATTTTTATAAATTACCTCTTCGTCTAGATGTATTACCAGAACTTCGTGAAGAAGATCTGGAAGGGCTAGAGCTTCTTGTAGAAGACCTACTAGATGGAGAACTACTTCTTGTAGAAGTTCTAGAAGGAGTATAACTTCTTGTTCTTGTAGAAGATCTAGTTGGAGAAACACTTCTATTATTAGTTCTTGTTCTAGTATTTATATTAGGACGTCTAGTGTTATTAATGTTCCTTCTGGCTGTAGTTCTAGGTCTTGTTACAGTATTAGTATTTGCTCTAACATTTGAGTTTGTTGCTCTACGAGGTCTGTATGTAGTTGTATTTCTCGAATTAGTTAAAGACCTTCTATTATTTAAACGAGAAGTATAAGAATTTTGGTAAATGGCACCTCTTCTTCCAGCATTGTAAGCAATTCCTCTTCTACTGTAGTAGCTGTTATAATAATTCCCATAATAACCATAATTTGAATAATAGGAACCATAATAATAAGGATTGTGCCAATTATAAAATCCATAATAACCATAAGGGTTATACCAATTAGAATAGCCATAAAACCTATAAGGATTATACCAATTATTATAATAGCCATAACCATAACCATAACCATAACTATAATAAGGTCTATACCACCAATTATTAAATAAATATCCCGAATTGTAAACGTTTATACTTACTTCAGTTGTGTTTTGTCCCCAACCAGCATAACTCTCTTGTGCATATACTAAAGTATCATTTTCAGCTTCATAATTACCTTCATAAGAATCTATATCAGTAAAAATCACATCATCTTGAGATAAGTAATCTAACTCTTGAGCTTTTTCTTTGAAATAATTTTGATAATAACTCGAATTCTGTGATGTAGTAGCTACTCGAGAAGTTTCTGTTTGGTATTCAACATTTCTTTCTGAAGTTGCATAAATACCATCATCATAACCTGCATATTGATAAGAACCACAAGAAACTAAACTAAATAATAAACCTAAAGCACCTATCAGATGCATTTTAGATTTTTGGTTGTAAATTAATTGCATATCTCTGTAAATTAATTGTTGAACATAACAAAAATAGTTAGTTTTGTCGAACTATTTTATTATTTAACATAATCACAATATTTGTGCCAAATTACGATATATGAGTAAAAATCTTACTAGTAGGAGCGAAGATTATTCAAAATGGTATAACGAACTTGTTGTAAAAGCCGATTTAGCCGAAAACTCAATAGTTAGAGGTTGTATGGTTATTAAACCTTATGGTTATGCAATTTGGGAAAAAATGCAAGCCGAATTAGATAAAATGTTTAAAGAAACAGGTCATCAAAACGCCTATTTTCCACTTTTTGTGCCAAAGAGTTTGTTTGAAGCTGAAGAAAAAAATGCTGAAGGTTTTGCTAAAGAGTGTGCGATTGTTACACACTATAGATTACAGAATGACCCAGAAAATGAAGGCAAGTTAAGAGTAGATCCGGATTCCAAATTAGAAGAAGAATTAATTATAAGACCAACCAGCGAAGCTATTATCTGGCATACATTTAAAGGTTGGATTCAATCGTATAGAGATTTACCATTACTAATTAATCAATGGGCAAATGTTGTGCGTTGGGAAATGCGTACACGATTATTTTTGCGTACCACAGAATTTTTATGGCAAGAAGGACATACTGCTCATGAAACCAGAGAAGAAGCGATGGTTGAAGCTGAGTTAATGAATAATGTATATGCCGATTTTGCAGAAAATTTTATGGCAATTCCGGTTATAAAAGGCGTGAAAACAGAAAGTGAGCGTTTTGCAGGAGCTCAAGAAACGTTTTGTATAGAAGCATTAATGCAAGATGGTAAGGCTTTACAAGCAGGGACGTCACACTTTTTAGGTCAAAATTTTGCAAAAGCTTTTGATGTAAAGTTTACAAATAAAGAAGGCAAACAAGATTATGTTTGGGCAACATCTTGGGGAGTTTCTACACGTTTAATGGGAGCTTTAATTATGACTCATAGCGATGACAAAGGCTTGGTGTTACCACCAAATCTTGCTCCAAATCAAGTTGTAATTGTTCCTATTTATAAAAATGATGAACAACTTAAAGCAATTTCAGAAGTTGCAAATAATCTTATGAAAGATTTAAGAATAAAAGGAGTTTCAGTAAAATTTGATAATAGAACAACCTTTCGACCTGGAGCCAAATTTGCTCAACACGAATTACAAGGTGTACCTTTGCGAATAGCAATTGGTCCTAAAGATTTGGAGAATGGAACAGTAGAATTAGCAAGAAGAGATACACTTACAAAAGAAATAGTTACCCTTGATAGTATTGTTGAGAAGGTTGCGAATTTAATGACTGAAATTCAAAATTGCTTATATCAAAAAGCATTAGGTTTTAGGAATGCACATATTACTAAAGTAGATACTTTTGAAGCGTTTAAAGATGTGTTAGAAAATATGACAGGATTTGTTTCAGCGCATTGGGATGGAACAACTGAAACCGAAGCAAAAATTAAAGAAATTACCAAAGCGACTATACGTTGTATTCCTGTAAATAACATTGCTGAAGATGGTAAATGTGTGTATTCAGGAAAGCCTTCAAAGTGTAGAGTTTTATTCGCAAAAGCATATTAGCCAAATTTTTCCAAAAAAAGCATTTAGAAGTTGCAACATTTAAAAATAGTTGTATTTTTGCATCCGCATTGGAAACTTTGTAGGGAGTATTGAAATTTTGAAGATTTAAGATTTAGATTCTAAATTTTTACTTTAAAAAATAATGGCCCGTTCGTCTATCGGCTAGGACGCCAGGTTTTCATCCTGGTAAGAGGGGTTCGATTCCCCTACGGGCTACAGATTTAATAAAAAAAGCAAATGGCAAATCACAAGTCAGCATTAAAAAGAATTAGAAGTAACGAAACTAAACGTTTAAGAAACAAATATCAGCATAAAACTACACGTAATGCGATTAAGAATTTGCGTGAGTTGACTAAAAAGAAAGATGCTGAAAAATTATTTCCATCTGTTGCTTCTATGATAGATAAGTTAGCTAAGAATAATATCATTCATGATAATAAAGCTGCTAACTTAAAATCTGGTTTAACCAAACATATAGCTTCTTTATAATTTAAGAGGCTTATATTTATAATATTCAAGAACCTTTCAGTTTTGAAAGGTTTTTTTGTACTTTAATTTTCGAATTTTTTTATTTTATAAAGAATATTTAACTATTCATAGAAATTAAAAACTCTTCATTGTTTCTTGTTTGTTTAAAGCGATCATTAATAAATTCCATAGCTTCTACAGGATTCATGTCTGCGAGATATTTTCGCATTACCCACATTCTTTGAATGGTATTTTCATCTAATAATAAATCGTCTTTACGTGTACTTGAAGAAGTAAGGTCGATAGCTGGGAAGATTCTACGATTAGAAATTTTTCTATCCAACTGTAATTCCATATTTCCAGTTCCTTTAAATTCTTCGAAGATTACTTCGTCCATTTTAGAACCTGTTTCGGTTAATGCTGTTGCAATAATTGTTAGAGAGCCACCATTTTCAATTTTACGTGCAGCACCAAAAAAGCGTTTTGGTTTGTGTAATGCATTCGCATCTACACCACCACTCAATATTTTACCTGAAGCAGGTTGAACTGTATTGTATGCTCTTGCCAAACGTGTAATAGAATCTAATAAAATAACAACATCATAACCACATTCTACCAAACGCTTTCCTTTTTCTAAAACAATATTTGCAATTTTCACATGCTCATGTGCTTCTTTATCGAATGTTGATGCAATAACTTCACCACGAACGTTACGTTGCATATCTGTTACTTCTTCTGGACGTTCATCAATTAATAAAATCATTTGAAAAACTTCAGGATGATTTGCTGCAATGGCATTAGCAATATCCTTGAGCAACATGGTTTTACCAGTTTTTGGTTGTGATACAATCATGCCACGTTGTCCTTTTCCAATTGGTGAAAATAAGTCTATAATCCGTGTTGAAATTGTATTTTGCCTTTCAGCAAGATTAAATTTTTCTTGTGGGAATAGAGGTGTAAGGTGTTCAAAAGAAATGCGATCTCTTACAACTTGTGGATCTAAACCATTAATTTTTGTAACTCTAATTAGAGGAAAATATTTTTCACCTTCTTTAGGAGGTCTAACATTACCAAGGACAGTATCTCCTTTTTTTAATCCAAAAAGTCTAATTTGAGATTGTGAAACATAAATATCATCAGGAGATGATAGATAGTTATAATCTGAAGAACGCAAGAAACCATATCCATCTTGCATAACGTCTAAAACGCCTTCACTTTCTATAATGGCATCGAATTCAAAATCTGGTTCGCGATAGCGATTCCTGCTATCTTTGTTTCCGTTACTTTTTTGATTTCGATTATCTTGAGCTTTGTTGTCTTTCTGTGCTGGTCTATTTTGATTATCTCGTTGTGGACGACTTTGACTATCTTTTTGTTGTCTAGGCTGAGGCTTATTATCTTTTTGATGTTTGTTTTGAGGCTTTCCATGTGGACGATTTTTGTCCTCTTTTGGAGCATCCTTTTTTAATCCACTCTCTTTAGGGTTTTCATTTGTGCTACTAGGACTTTTAACTTGTGGTCTAGGCTTATCTTTAAAGTCAATCGATTTCTGCGCATTGTCTTCTCTAGGTTTTTGAACACGTTCTCTTCTAGGTCTTTGCGGCTTTCTTTCATCCTTATTAGCACTATGTGTTGCTGGATTTGCGGCTTGATAATCTAATATTTGATATACTAAATCTAATTTTTTTAATGAGCGATACTTTGAGACCTTAAGTTCTTTTGCTATTTCCTGTAACTCAGGTAGCTTTTTTTCTTTTAATTGTGAAATTTCAAACATTGTTGAATAGAATAATTATTTTAATTACGAAATTAAATTTTTCAGTGTCTTCTTAAAGGAATCTAGGGAAAAATTGAATTATGTTTATTTTGAAGATTATAATGTACATCATTAGGGTGTTGCACATATATAATGCAATTATACAACTTTATTTTCAATAAATAATATTTGTAATAAAAAAGAAACTATTATTTTTGAACTTCAATTAATATAAATGCTACAAAGAATACAAACTATATACTTACTTACTTCGGCTGGTATTTCTGGAGGTTTAATTTTTGTATTCCATTTATGGACAACTATAAATGAAACTGAATTTTATGCTAAGGAAGAGTTATTATATTTAGGATTGTTTTTAGGATCTGTAGTGTTATCGTTGATTGCAATATTTATGTATAAAAACAGGCAGACACAATTTGTATTGGGTCGTCTTAACATCATATTAAACTTTATTTTACTAGGATTATTTGTGTATCGATCACTAAATTTATCTGGAGAAATATCAGATGTTTCTGAGAAAGGTATTGGGATGCTTCTACCTATTTTTTCTATCGTATTTTTGGTTTTAGCCAATAAAGCCATAAAAAAGGATGAAGATCTCGTAAAATCTGTAGATCGATTAAGATAAACCTAATCATCTTAGTAGTATTAGTGCGAGAAAACCCAAAGTAAAAGCTTTGGGTTTTTGTTTTAAGCCAATCCTAAACCTTTCACAAAGGGAAGGACTTTAATTTTTTATTAAACTCGATAACTTCTAGGTTTTGTATTTTTTTGCCATCGATTTCAAAACGAAGCATTGTTCTTACTTTCTGAATGCCATATTTTCCTATGGCTCCAGGATTCATATGTAGCAAATTTAATTTTTTGTCTTGCATTACTTTTAAAATATGAGAATGGCCACATATAAATAGATTGGGTGATTTTTGTTTAATAGTTTCTCTTACTCTTAAATCATATCTATTAGGATAACCTCCAATATGTGTAATCCAAACGTCAACCTCCTCACAAAAAAATCTATTGTGTTCAGGGAATTCAACTCTAATTTTGTCATTATCTATATTACCATAAACTGCACGAAGCGGTTTTAGTGCTTTTATTGCATCAGTTACTTTTACATCTCCAATATCTCCAGCATGCCAAACTTCATCAGCTTGTTTTACATATTTTAATATTTTATCATCAATATAGCTGTGTGTGTCAGAAAGTAAGAGGATTTTTTTCATATTTATTTTCCGTGCAAACGGAAATCTTTTAATATATAATTAAGATGCATAACTTCATAGAAAGACAAATCTCTTTATCTTTGTTCATTCAAAAAAACAAAAATAATATAATAGTTGCGATTTTTTATTGAATTATCATATAACGGAAGTGCATATCATGGTTGGCAAAATCAACCAAATGCTATTTCTGTACAAGAAGTTTTAGAAGAATCCTTGTCAACTTTGTTAAAAGAAAAGATTGCTATTGTTGGAGCAGGACGTACAGATACTGGAGTTCATGCCAAACAAATGTTTGCGCATTTTGACATTTTGACTAAATTTTCTCTTGAAAAATTAAAATATAAACTGAACTCATTTTTACCAAAAGATATTGCTGTTCATGATATTTTTATAGTAAATAATGAAGCTCATGCACGTTTTGATGCGATTAGCAGAACATATATATACAGGATTTCGTCATATAAAAATGTATTTTCATATAATAATTCCTATTATTTTAAAAAGGAATTAGATGTCGACAAGATGAATGAAGCAGCCAAAATTTTATTTAACTATGAAGATTTTAAATGTTTTTCCAGAAGCAATTCTGATGTAAAAACATTTAATTGTAACATATTGAAAGCTGCTTGGACTTTTGAAACCAATGAATTAGTTTTCAAAATAAGAGCTGATCGTTTTTTACGAAATATGGTAAGAGCTATTGTTGGTACTATGATTAATATAGGTACAGGTAAAATAGAAGTTGGGCAGCTACATGATATTATAAAATCTAAAGACAGATCGCAAGCTGGAGCTTCTGTTCCTGGATATGCATTATATTTAACCAAAATTGAATATCCTAAAACTATTAAAAAATAAATGTCTAAAACAAAAGAGAATATTTTTGATTTAAGTCTTTTTAAACGACTGCTTAAATTTATAAATCCTTATCGTTGGGTGTTTTACGGTACACTTACAGCAGTTATTGGTCTTGCTGTTTTTGGAGCTCTTAGACCTTTGGTTTTACAACAAGCTATCGATAATAATATTGCTACTCAAGTTGCTAAAGGATTTTTTGTTTACATCATTGCAATGCTTGTGTTGCTTATTTTAGAAGTCACAACTCAACTATTATTTATTTATTATGCAACATGGTTAGGACAATCGGTTGTAAGAGATATTAGAGTAAAATTATTTAAACACATTCTTGGGTTTAAAATGAAATATTACGACAACTCGTCGGTTGGAGTTCTTATTACTCGAGCTGTAACAGATATGGAGCGTATTGCCGATATTTTTGGTCAAGGCTTATTTATGATTTTTAGCGATATTCTTAAAATGATGTTTGTTGGCGGAGTTATGGTATATATGAATTGGCACTTAAGCATCATAGTATTTTTAACGCTTCCTATTGTTCTTTTTGCAACAAAAATCTTTCAGAGGTATATGAAAAAAGCTTTTGAAGAAGTGCGTAACGAAGTTTCTAATTTAAATTCGTTTGTACAAGAACGTGTTACCGGAATGAAAATCCTTCAGCTATTTACACGAGAAGAAACCGAATACAAAAATTTCAAAATTATAAACGAAAGACATAAAAAAGGATGGTTAAAAACCGTTTGGTATAATTCTATTTTCTTTCCAATTGCAGAGGTTTTATCCTCTTTAACATTAGGATTAGTGGTTTGGTATGGAGGCTTGAATGCTGTTTTAGATCAAACCGCTACATTGGGAGATTTAACAGCTTTTGTTATGATGATTCCTATGATGTTTAGACCATTATATCAAATTGCAAATAAGTTTAATACGTTACAAATGGGAATGGTTGCTGCCGATAGAGTTTTTAAAGTTTTAGATACAACATCAAATATTGAAGATTCTGGAAAACAGGTAGTTTCAAACTTTATGGGAGATATCACATTTAACAATGTGCATTTTTCCTATGTAAAAAACGAAGAAGTCTTAAAAGGTTTATCCTTTAATGTAAAAGCGGGAACAACTGTTGCTATTGTTGGCGCAACAGGAGCAGGTAAGTCAACCATTATTAATTTATTAAACCGTTTTTACGATATTAATTCTGGTGAAATCTTAATTGATAACATTAATATTAAGAGCGTAACTTTAGAGTCCCTTCGAAGCCAAATTGCTGTGGTTTTGCAAGATGTATTTCTGTTTGCAGATACTATTTTGAATAATATTACACTTAAGAATCCTAATATATCAGAAGCACAAGTTCATATTGCTGCAAAACAAATTGGGATTCATGATTTTATTATGAGTTTGCCAAATGGATATCATTATAATGTGAAAGAACGAGGTGTTATGTTGTCTTCAGGGCAGAGGCAACTTATTGCATTCTTAAGAGCTTATGTTACAAATCCTAGTATTTTAATTTTAGATGAAGCAACGTCTTCTGTCGATTCGTATTCCGAGCAATTAATACAAGAAGCTACCGATAAAATTACCAAAGGAAGAACGTCCATAGTCATTGCACATCGTTTGGCAACAATTAAAAAAGCTGATAATATTATTGTTATGGATGAAGGACTAATAGTAGAACAAGGCACACATGCTACATTACTTAAAAGGGAAGATGGCTACTACAAAAATTTATACCAAGTGCAGTTTATGCAAGAAGAAATGGTTTAACCACCAGAAGCTTCTTTTGCTGCATTTTGTGCTTCAATTATTTCTTTAAAGAAATCTTGACCTTGAGTTAAAAATATAATTCCAATTATTAAAATAAGAGCAACAATGTATAGAACAATGCAAACAAGTAAAAACAATAATGTTCTTAAAATAATGCCTTTAAGACTCAATTTAAAAAGATGCTTTAAGCAATATGAAGAGTACAATATTTGAAACGGCAGTAAAATAACACCTGTAGTACCTATTGAAATTCCAAAAAAGGCACTAAATAATTGAAATAAAGCTCCGATAATTGTTATTTGTGAAAAAATGTACATAAACAATACAAGGTGCTCGGTGTAATTATAAGTCTTAATATTGAAGAAAACGATTTTTGATATAAGCGCATAAATAGGAACAGAAATCATCATGACAATAGATTGGTATTCTTGAAGAAATTCCAGATTTTTATTAGCAAATTCCTCTTGGCCTTCTATTGTAACAGACGACAGATTTACAAGTTCTGGAAAATATTTGTTTAGTATAAATAATTGTAATCCTGAAATAGTAATTGCAATCGCAAAATAACTTATAACGTTAACATATTTTTTTCTTGTTCCATTAATATAACAGCCAATAACATCTTCTGGTTTAGAGAAAAGATTAATAAGGGTTTGTAAAAATTTGTTGTCGTAGTTTAAAAATTGTTCACTTAGATCAGCAAATAAATTTTTTGGAGTAAGCCTGTTTCTAATTACTTTTGCGCCACAATCATTACAGTAATTGCTGTTTTGGTTTAAGTTAGCATCACAATTCTTACAATTCATTATTCAAGATCCTCTTTTATGTGCTGTGTTAATTCCTTAGTGTTTTTGTACAATACAAATTCTCCATCCTTAATATAGGAAACTTGTCCAGTTTCTTCTGATACAGTTAAAGCCAGAGCATCTGTTTTTTCGGTAATACCAATTGCTGCTCTATGGCGTAATCCAAAACGTAAGGGAATATCTTTTTCGTTATTTATGGGTAAAATAACTCTTGTTGCCTTTATAGTGTTACTTGCAATTATTATGGCACCATCATGTAAAGGACTGTTTTTAAAAAAGATACTTTCAAGTATAGGCTGAGTAACTTTAATATTCATTTGGTCACCAGTCGTAACTAAAAAATCAAGATTATTGTTGCGTTCTAAAACTATTAGAGCACCTGTTTTTGAAGCACTCATTTTATTACAGGCAGCAACAATAGCGTCTATGTTAGTTTCAGAAATGGCTTCAGGTTTTAAAAACTTAAGTTGTTTAAAGAATTTTTTTCTATTGCCAATATTAGTTGAACCAATCATTAATAAAAACTTTCTTATTTCTTGCTGAAACACAACAATTAGGGCAAACATACCTACACTTATAAAACCACCAAGAATATTGCTTAAAAGTTGCATTTGCAGGGCTTGTGTAAGTTTCCAGATAAGATAAACCATTACAATACCAATAAAAATGTTTATAGCAACCGTTCCTTTAACGAGTTTGTACATGTAATACATTAAAAATGCTACAAGAACAATATCTATAACATCTACAACATTAAATTTAAAGGTTTCGAGTAGTTCCAATTGAAAGGTGTTTTGGTAAATTTAATAAAATAATGCTAATTATAAATAAACTCGTTATTGTCTATGATAACATTATCTAATTCTAATTCTAATAAAAGTGACTTATAACTAATATAATCTTGAAACGATAGGTTTTTGTTGTAGCTCAAATAGATTATATTTTCAAGAGTTATTACTTGTTCAATTTTAATAAACAAATAATCAGCTTCAGTTTTTAATATGATTTGATTTGTGTTAGGATTTAGAATTGTGATTTCATTATTGAGGTTGAAATTAATTGTAATACTGTTTTCTGAAAAAATAAAATTATAGTTTTTAGATATTGATTCTTCAAGTGATTCCTCATGATAAACCACATCTGTAAACTCTATAAAAGCTAAATTTTGTATTTCTGGATTAGAGCAGGTAAAATAGTTTTTAGCGCTTTCATTTTTATGCAGTTCTGCGTTGCGTTTTTTATTTTGTAAAAATACAATTGAAGGAATTACTTGTTTAAGCGTTAAACGTTTATCTACATTAAAAAGCCAATTGGTAGTGCCTATTAAGTTTTTCCTATTTAACTCAACACTATCTTTTTTGGTTTCATCATAAAAGAGATATACAGCCGAAACGTCTGTAATTTCGGTAATATTTGAGTTGTATGTTTCTGGAAGTTGTACAATTTTATTAGAACAAGTAACAAGAAAAATAATTAAAAATAGAATCAGAATTATTCTTTTCATTTAATGAAATTGATTTGTTAGTTTAATACATTCAATAGCTTCTTTTACATCATGTACTCTTAAAATTTTAGATCCTTTTTGTAATGCAATAGTATTTAAAACTGTCGTACCATTAAGTGCTTCTTTTGCTGTGCTATTTAAAGGTTTATAAATCATAGATTTTTTGGATAGACCAACTAATAGAGGCAATTCTATCATTTTAAGAAGTTCTAATTTATTCAGTAATTCATAATTTTGTTCTAGAGTTTTTGCAAATCCAAAACCAGGATCGATAATTAAATCAACAATGCCGAGTTGTCTTGCTACGACAATTCTTTCAGAAAAATAAAACAAAATATCTTTCAACAAATCATTATAATTAGTTTGTTGCTGCATAGTTTGAGGTGTTCCTTTCATGTGCATCATTATATATGGAACGTCTAAACTCGCTGCTGTAGTCATCATATTATCATCTAAATTTCCAGCAGAAATATCATTAATAATACAAGCTCCAGCATCAATGCAACTTTTGGCTATTTTACTTCTAAAGGTATCAATCGACAGCAAAGTATCTGGAAATTGTTGCAGGATTAATTCAACTACAGGAATGATACGTTTTAACTCTTCATCTTCGCAAATATGCTTTGCATTTGGACGAGAACTATAAGCGCCAACATCTATAAATGTGGCATCTTCGTTAAGCATTTTTTCAACTTGTAAAAGAATATTTATTTCATTGTTATTGTGTCCACCATCATAAAAGGAATCTGGAGTAATATTTAAAATTCCCATAACTTTTGGCGATGATAAATCAACGAGTTTTCCTTTGCAATTTATGACCATTAATAACTAAATTTTTGTCGTTTGTTTATAGTTTTAAAACTTTAAACCTGAAACCTTGAACATTAAACTTTTTTATGCGAAATTTACGCAAAATTCAATTTACTTTATGCATAATACTTCAAAACAATAAGAAATGAACACATGAAATATTTAATACACATTAGCAGATTATTTGTCGGAGCATTATTTATATTCTCTGGACTTATTAAACTAAACGATCCCATTGGGTTTTCATTTAAGCTCGAAGAGTATTTTGGTGTAACCGTTTTAAACCTTCCAGTATTTGAGCCTTATGCACTAATAATTGCAGTTTTTGTGGTTGTTTTCGAAGTGCTTTTAGGTGTGTTTCTGCTTATTGGTTATAAACCTAAATTTACAGTTTGGAGCTTATTGGTAATGATAGTTTTCTTTACATTTCTAACATTTTATTCGGCATACTTTAATAAAGTAACCGATTGTGGTTGCTTTGGTGATGCCATAAAACTAACACCTTGGGAATCCTTTACTAAAGACATCATTTTACTAGTGTTTATTTTAGTATTGTTTTTTGGAGTAAAGCACATTAAACCCATTTTAGGTAAATTAGGCTTAACAGTAGTGTCTTTAGCTAGTTTTATCTTTTGTTTTGGATTTGTTTATTATGTGTTAATGCATTTGCCTGCAAAAGATTTCAGACCTTATAAAATTGGTAATAACATTCAAGAAAACATGAATGTACCAGACGATGCTCCAAAAGCCATAATCGATTATTATTGGAAATTTAATGTTAATGGAGAAGAAAAAATAATCACTACAAGAGGTAGCTATCCAAGTGTTGAAGGTGAATATATTAGTGTAGAAACTAAAACTATTAAAGAAGGTTACGAAACTCCAATTCACGATTTTTCTATGGAACGTGAAGGAGAAGACTTTACAGAAGATTTATTAAATGAAAATAAATTAGTAATATTTATATCCTATAATTTAGCAAAAGCTGAAAAAGACGGCTTAAATAAGTTGAAAGCAATAGCAAATGAAGCAGTAAAAAAAGGGTATAAAGTAATTGGACTTACAGCTTCAGGATTAGAAGAACAGCAATTATTGTCTGAACAATACGGACTTAATTTCGACTTTTATTTTTGTGATGAAACAGCACTAAAAACTATAGTGCGTTCAAACCCTGGAATATTAGAGCTAAATAAAGGAACCATACTTCAAAAGTTGCATTGGAACGATTTAGAAGATTTAAAGCTGTAAAAGTTAATAATAAACGCATAAAATAAAATTTTAATCAAATAAAAGTTCCTTCACTTTGGGAAGGTTAGGATGAGAAAATGAGAAAAAATATAGTAGCAGGAAACTGGAAAATGAATAATGATTTGGCGCAAACCCATGCGCTAATCACAGACCTTAAAAAGCAAACCCAAACTTCTAAAGCTGAAGTTATGATTGCACCAACATATACTAGCCTTTATGCTGCTTTTGAAGCATTAAGACTTGATAAAATAGAAGTCATTGCACAAAATATGCATTTTGCAAATAATGGAGCTTATACAGGTGAGATTAGCGCTAATATGTTAAAGAGTGTAGGTGTAGAAACTGTTATTTTAGGTCATAGCGAACGTCGTGCATATTTTGATGAAACAGACGAATTATTATCCAAAAAAGTAGATGCTGCATTAGAAAATAATATGCATATTATTTTTTGTTTTGGAGAAGAATTGAATGATAGAAAAACAGACAATCATTTTGATATTGTTGAGAGTCAAATTAAAAACGCACTTTTTCATTTACCTGAAAGTACTTGGAACAATATAGTATTAGCTTACGAACCAGTTTGGGCAATTGGAACAGGAGAAACTGCATCACCAGAACAGGCACAAGAAATGCACGCTTTTATTCGTAGCTTGGTTTTAGACCAGTATAATAATGACGTTGCAGAAAATGTGAGCATATTGTATGGTGGAAGTGTAAAACCTAGTAATGCCAAAGAAATATTCTCAAAGCCAGATGTAGATGGAGGATTAATTGGAGGTGCAGCTCTTAATGCAGAAGATTTTTTTGCTATTGTTAATGCGTTTAATATGAGTTATTAAGTCGAAAAAAATGCAAAGAAACGATGGGTTGCTTTAAAATTTATAAATTAGATAAAAATTTGTGAATGAGCACAAAGGAAAAAATAAAGGAAAAGATACTTTTTGAAGAGGAATTAGTTAATCAAAATGAGATTGTGTTATATAATGACGATGTAAATACATTCGATCATGTTATAGAAATGCTTATTAGTACCTGCGAACATACTGCAGAACAGGCAGAACAATGTGCAATTATTGTACATCATAACGGAAAATGTACAGTCAAAACTGGAGATATAAAAGATTTAAAACCACGTTGTTCAAAACTACTTCAAGCTGGTTTAAGTGCAGAAATTATTTAAATTTACAAAAGAGAAAAAATCAGTGATGCTTTTTAGTTCAAAAAAAGGGAATAATCAAAACTAATGATTATTCCCTAGTAGGTTTGTTTAACTAACTAAATACATTCAATTTTATTAAAAAACTAAAGGTAATTCAGCCATATAAAAATGAGATTTTTATATGAAACAAATAAAGAAATATTTTGTTTAGTATCATATGACATATCTCATATGAGAATTAATAAAAGTTGAGTATATTAGTTGGTTAAATTTTAAACTCAAATAAAAAAGTTCACATATAGGTGTGAACTTTTCTTTTTTTAAGTGACCTCGACAGGATTCAAACCTGTAACCTCTTGAGCCGTAATCAAGTGCACTATTCAGTTATGCTACGAGGCCAAAATTTTCTGCAAATATCTTCTACCTGCAGCAGATTTCAAATACTTCTCTTGTTTTCTCGCAGAAAGTCTATCCACCATCTCCTTCTGATAAACAACAGTCCATATATGATTCTTTGTA
>QMOV01000053.1 GCA_003650305.1 Bacteroidota bacterium
AGCCACAACAGTAGCTTCTACAATGATTGCTGCTAATCTTGCAGGAATACGTGTTTTTGCAACAGGAGGAATTGGTGGTGTACATCGAGGAGCCTCTGAATCTTTTGATATTTCTGCCGATTTGCAAGAGCTTGCAAATACAAATGTTGCTGTAGTTTGTGCAGGAATAAAGGCAATTCTTGATTTAGGTTTAACACTTGAGTATTTAGAAACTTTTGGGATCCCAGTTCTTGGTTATCAAACCGAAGAATTACCTGCATTTTACACTCAAAAAAGTGGCTTTAAAGTAAATTATAAACTAGATAGCACTTCTGAAATTGCTGAACTTTTAAAAACCAAATGGAATCTTAATCTTAAAGGTGGTGTTGTTATTGCTAATCCAATTCCAAAAGACAAACAATTGGATTTTGATGTTATGAAAAGTGCTATTGATAAAGCACTAATCGAAGAAAAAGAATTAGGCATCAAAGGAAAAGATAGCACTCCATTTCTACTCAAAAAAGTTAAAGAACTTACTGATGGTTTAAGTTTAGAAGCTAATATAGAATTGGTTTATAATAATGCAAAACTAGCAGCTCTAATTGCAAAAGAGCTTAAATAAAAGACTTCAAGTATTGTAAAGTAAAAAATAGAATTATTACACTTTTCAATTACAATTTAGTTTTTTGCAAATAATTTTTTTAGACATATAATTCTTCTTCTTCATCAGAAGTATCTTTATTATCTTCCTTAGGTGGCTCTTCAATCTGTTTAATGATATCTAAATATGCTTCACCCAAATATTCTATAATATGGCTTGCAATTAACGACTCGTAGCCAAAATCTTCAACAGCAATATCTGCAGCTTTGCCATGTAAATACACCCCAAAAATTGTCGCATTAAGTGGCGAGTATTTTTGAGCTAGCAATCCTGTAATAATTCCTGTTAACACATCACCACTTCCTGCTGTCGCTAATCCTGGATTTCCTGTGGAATTAATATACAGTTTATCCTTAAAAACTGTTGTGGTATTTGCGCCTTTAATTACAATGATGACATTGTGTTTTTTGGAAAACCTTTTTACCTTTTTAAGTTTATCAAAATCATCTTTCCATGTGCCAAGTAAACGCTCTAACTCTTTAGGATGTGGCGTTAATATAGTTTGCTCTGGTAACAATTCTAAAAGTGATTTCTTTTTAGATAATATGTTTATACCATCTGCATCTATAACCAATGGCAATTTATTTTGTTTTAAAAGAGATTCAAAAGCTGAAATTGTTAAATTGTCTGTCCCAATACCTACACCAAAACCAATAACTGTTGGTTCAATATTATATTCGATATCTGTAATTATATTTTTATCAACATCAGTTAAAACCATTGCTTCCGGAAGTGCCGTTTGCAAAACAGTATATCCGCATTTAGGCACATAAGCTGTTACTAAACCTGAGCCTATAGTTAATGAAGCACGACTCGCTAAAGTAACAGCTCCAATTTTACCATAACTTCCACCAATTATCAAACTATGACCAAAATCTCCTTTATGAGAAAATCGTTCTCGTGGTTTATACATTGAAAAGACTTCTGGTTTTCCAATGAAATCTGCTTCAGTTTCTGTAGCTAACAAATATTCAGAGTCAATGCCAATATCTAATACGTCCCATTGTTTTATATACTTTGCTGTTTCCGGCAAAAAGAAGACTAATTTTGGCGTTTGAAAACTTAGGGTAAAATCTGACCAAACAACGTTATCTTCATCTTCTGGTAGTATATCTGTGTATAATCCTGAAGGAATATCTATCGACAATGTAAATGCTTTTGATGCTTTAAAATGCTTAAATAATTCCTTAACCCAATCATCTGCTGGTCTATTCAATCCAACACCAAAAACGGCATCAACAATAATATCGTCACGACCTATTTCTGGAAACTCTTCCTTACAATTTAAAAGCGTTGGCCAATCTTTTGTGACATTTTTAATTTTGTCGTAGTTAACCAAAAAATCTTTAGACCGCTTATCACTACAATTAACAACATAAGTAATTACATTATAGCCATGAGTTACTAGATGTCTCGCTAACACCAAACCATCTCCACCATTATTTCCTATACCACAAAAAATATAAATTGGCACTTGATCTCCTTGCATACGCTTGTGCAACCAATTAAAAATTTGTGTGCCTACACGTTCCATTAAATCGGCTGAAGAAATATTTTGCCTTTCTACTGTAATCTTATCTGCTTCGTAGATTTGTTCTTTTGAAAGTATCTTCATCTGTTTAGAAACTAAAACCTATTGTTAATATGATACTATTTTTAATTAAATATTAGAATATTCTAAAAAAACATCAAATTATAAATTATGCGCAAAAAAAATATCTTAAATTTTTTTATTAGAGTAAAAGTAATACATTTGATTATGTATAGCATATAAAAATGACTAACACTCTTAAAAAATATTACCGCTTTTCTTCTTTTATTTTTGTAAAAGGTGCACCTTCTATTCTTACATTTGTAACTAATACTACCCTTTTGGGTTATTAATTATATACCATTTAGAAAACCTTGTAATTTATACAAAATTACAGCTTATAAATCTCAATTAAATTATATCAACATATAACAATGAAAGTTTTAAAATTTGGAGGAACTTCTGTAGGTTCAACAAAAAATATTAATAAGGTTATTGGCATTTTAAAAGTCTATGCTGAAAACAATACTATTATTTGTGTGGTTTCTGCTGTTGGTGGTATTACTGACAAACTAATTGCTGTAGGAGAATTAGCCAAAACTAAAAACGAAGGTTATACCAATGCATTTGAAGCTATAAAACAAGTTCATATTGATTTAATAGATGAATTAATTCCGAAAGAAAATGCAGATATTAAAGTTCAAGTTGAAACAAAATTACAAGTACTCAAAAGCTTACTTGATGGCATCTATTTAATAAATGAAATCTCTCCAAAAACAGCAGATAAATTATTAAGTTTTGGAGAGTTGTTGTCTTCTTATATTATTTCGGAAACATTGAAAAGTAGAGGTATTAATTCAGTATTAAAAAACTCGCAAGAGCTTATTACTACAAATTCAAATTTTACAAAAGCTGATATCGATTACGAAATCACAAATACTAAAATTCAAGATTATTTTAATAAAGTCAATCAGAAAATTACAATTCTACCTGGATTTATTTCCAGATCTATTTCTGGTGAGCAAACAACTCTTGGTCGAGGTGGTTCCGATTTTACAGCAGCAGTAGTTGCAGCAGCTTTAAAGGTTAAGCAACTAGAAATTTGGACAGATGTAAGTGGTATGTACACAGCAAACCCAAAAGTTGTAAAACAAGCATTTCCTATTAAAACAATATCGTATCAGGAAGCTATGGAATTGTCTCATTTTGGAGCTAAAGTATTATATCCTCCAACAGTTCAGCCTGTATTAGATTTAAATATTCCTATTATAATTAAAAACACACTTGACCCAAATGCAAGTGGAACGCTAATATCCAAACGTGATACGAATAATAAAACTCCGGTTAATGGAATTAATCCAGTTAAAGGTATTAGCAATATAAATAATATTGCACTTTTTACGCTTCAAGGTAATGGAATGGTTGGAATTCCGGGATTTTCTAAACGTTTATTCGAGACTTTAGCTCAAGAAAAAATTAATGTAATCCTAATTACTCAAGCGTCTTCTGAACATTCTATATGTTTCGGAATAGATACAAAAGATGCAGATGTCGCAAAAGATTCTATAGATATAACGTTTGAAAATGAAATTTCGCTTCATAAAATTGATCCATTAGTTGTAGAAAAAGACTTATCCATAGTCGCACTTATTGGTGATAACATGAAGAATCATCAAGGTATTAGTGGTAAAATGTTTAGTACATTAGGAAAAAATAATATTAACGTTAGAGCAATTGCACAAGGTGCTTCCGAAAAAAATATTTCTGCTGTAATTGCAGAAAAAGATGTTAAAAAGGCATTGAACTCTTTACACGAAGTCTTTTTTGAAGGGAACATAAAACGACTCAATGTGTTTATTACAGGAGTTGGAAATGTAGGAGAAAAATTAGTTGAGCAAATAAAACAGCAAAACGAATACTTAAAGGATAATTTAAAGATAAATATGAGAGTCGTTGGATTATCTAATTCTAGAACCATGACTTTTAATGAAGAAGGTATAGCTTTGGATTCATGGAAAGAACAATTATTAAATGGTGAAAAAGCAACATTACAAGGTTTTCTTAATACAGTAAAACAACTCAATTTGCGCAATAGTATTTTTGTAGATGTCACTTCAAATTCCGGTTTAGCAGATTTATATCCCGAATATCTTAAGCATAGCATTGCAGTTGTGGCATGTAATAAAATTGCATGTTCTAACGCTTTTGAAGATTACAAACGGCTTAAAAAATTATCGCTTAAATACAATGCTCCATTTTTATTCGAAACCAATGTTGGTGCAGGATTGCCTGTAATAGATACGCTTATCAATTTAATGGCTTCAGGAGATAAAGTCACTTCCATTCATGCGGTTTTATCTGGAAGTTTAAACTTTGTTTTTAATAATTATGATGGAAACAAAAATTTTCATGATGTGGTTAAACAAGCTCAAGATGAAGGCTATACCGAACCAGATCCAAGAATTGACTTAAGTGGTGTAGATGTTGCGCGTAAAATTTTAATACTAGCTAGAGAAAGTGGTTTAAAAATGAATTTAAACGATATTGATAATGTTTCGTTTTTAACAGCTTCTAATTTAGAAAGTGATACGGTTGAAGGTTTTTACAAAACATTAATTAAAGATGAAGCGCATTTTCAAAAACTGGTTGCTTCAGCTAAAAAGAATAATTGTCAATTGAAGTATGTTGCCAAATTAAACAATGGAAAAGCAAAAGTTGGTTTACAGGAAATACCCAACGGACATCCTTTTTATAATTTAGAAGGCAAAGACAATATCGTTATGTTTTTTACAGTGCGTTATCCAGAGCAACCATTAATTATTAAAGGAGCTGGAGCTGGAGCAGACGTTACGGCTTCTGGATTATTTGCAGATATAATTAGAATTGGAAATGATTAAGTATGTAGAATCTAGAATCTAGAATTAAAGAATAAAGAATAAAGAATTAAGACAATTTTTTTTCTTTGTTCTAGTAGAGAAGCGGTCTTTTTTCTTTGTTCTGCGAGATTAGGATTGGAATTAAGATTTTGAATAAAAAAAATAAATAATTTGGAAACGATTAGAATTTTCTCACCAGCAACTGTTGCAAATGTGTCTTGCGGATTTGATGTGCTTGGCTTTTGCTTGGATAGCATTGGTGACGAAATGCTTGTTAGAAAAGTTGATAAAAAAGGAAATCATATTACAAAAATTGAAGGCTATGACCTTCCGTTTGAAGTTGAGAAAAATGTGGCAGGAGTATCTGCTTTAGCATTAATTAAAGAAGCCAATCCAAATTGTGGATTCGAAATAGAAATTTACAAACATATAAAACCTGGAAGCGGAATTGGAAGCAGTTCGGCAAGTGCTTCTGGAAGTGTATTTGCAATTAATGAATTATTAGGACGCCCTTTTAACAAAACACAACTCACCTACTTTGCAATGCAAGGCGAAAAATTGGCAAGCCAAAGCGAGCATGCCGATAATGTAGCACCAGGAATTTTTGGAGGCTTTACATTAGTTAAGAGTATTCATCCTTTAGAAGTGTTACAAATTCCGACACCTAACGATTTGTATGCAACTATAATTCATCCACAAATTGAAATTAAAACAGCCGAATCAAGAGGAATTCTTCCAAAAGAAATTCCTTTGCAAGATGCCATCAAACAATGGGCAAATGTTGGGAGCTTAATCCATGCGCTACATACTAGCAATTACGAACTTATAAGCAGATCGTTACAAGATGTAATAGTAGAACCTCACAGAAGCAAGCTCATTCCATTTTATAATGAAATTAAAGTAGTTTCAATTAACGCAGGAGCTTTGGGCTGTGGTATTTCAGGTTCTGGACCTTCAATTTTTACTTTAAGTAAAGGCATAGAAACTGCTAAAAAAGTTGAATCTGCAATGCAAAATATATATTATGAAACCAATATTGCATTTGAAACTTATGTGTCTAAAATAAATACTGAAGGAATACGAATAATGAATAATGAATAATGAATAATGAATAATGAAAGTTATGTCATTTCGAATGAATATGAAAAACCTCATCAACCTATTTCAATTCGTAAATATTTATACTAATAATGCAATATTACTCTCTCAATAAAAAAGCACCAGACGCATCATTTCGTGATGCTGTTAATAAAGGATTAGCACCAGACAAAGGTTTATATTTCCCAGAAAGAATATCTCCTTTAGGTGATATATTTTTTAAAAACATCGATAATTTATCCTATAACGAGATTGCTTTTGAAGCCATAAAACAATTTGTAAAACCAGACATTCTTGAAGCTGTTTTAAAAACGATTATTGCCGAAACTTTATCATTCGATTTTCCAATCATAGAGTTAAACAAAAGCATTTCAGTATTAGAACTTTTTCATGGACCAACAATGGCATTTAAAGATGTTGGTGCTAGATTTATGGCAAGATGTTTGGGTTACTTCAATAAAGACAATGATGAAGAAGTTACTGTTCTTGTTGCTACTTCTGGAGATACTGGAGGAGCAGTCGCTAATGGTTTTTTAGGTGTGAAAGGTGTAAATGTTGTGATTTTGTATCCAAGTGGAAAAGTGAGCGACATCCAAGAGAAACAACTCACTACTCTTGGACAAAACATTACAGCATTAGAAGTAAATGGTACTTTTGATGATTGTCAGGATATGGTTAAGACTGCTTTTTTAGATGCTGAATTAACTAACCGAATGCAGCTCACGTCTGCAAACTCCATTAATATAGCACGATGGTTGCCACAAATGTTCTATTTCTTTTTTGCTTACAAACAATTACATAACAAACATAAAAAAATTGTGTTTTCTATACCAAGCGGAAACTTTGGAAATATTTGTGCAGGAATGATGGCTCAACAGTTGGGTTTACCAATCCATCATTTTGTAGCATCAAACAATAAAAACGATGTGGTAACCGAGTATTTAAAAACGCAACTTTATAAGCCAAAACCATCAGTGCAAACGATAAGTAATGCGATGGATGTGGGGAACCCAAGTAATTTTGTTCGTATTAAAGAAATTTATAAAAACAATTTTAAAACTTTAAAGGATCACTTATCCTCTTATAGTTTTACTGATGCTGAAACTAAAGAAGCAATGCAAGAAATTTATGAAGATTATAATTACGTTGCCGATCCTCATGGAGCAGTTGGTTATTTGGGAGCAAAAGCTTACTTAAAAGAGCATCCTGATACTCATTGTGTCTTTTTAGAAACTGCACATCCAACCAAATTTTTGGATGTAGTAGAAAAGGTTCTTCAACAAAAACAAGAATTACTTGCACAAATTAAAGCTGTTATGGATAAGAAGAAAGTGTCTATTAAGATTGAAAATTATGAACAATTGAAAACATATTTATTAAAGTAATTATCTAACTATTCACTTAAAAATTGTTAAAAATAAATAACTAGACTGCTTGTTTTTAATTTGATTTTAAAATTTTAAAAAACTATCTTCGCTTACGTCTGATATAGATAATTGAAAAAATCCATATCAAAACAATAGGTAACATAAAAAACAAACATGAAACCGATAACACTTTTTTTGGCAATTATATTAATTTCTTGTAATCAATCCCAAAAACTTCCTGATAGCATAGCTATAACTTCCGTTACGTTAATAGACGGAAATGGAGGGAAACCCATCGAAAATACAAATGTTGTTATTTTAGAAGGTAAAATCGTATGTATAGGTAAAGATTGTGATATCTCGTTCGTTGAAGAGAAAATAGACGGGACTGGAAAATTTTTGATCCCTGGATTAACAGATTCCCATGTACATTATATGGCAAATGGATGGGTGGACACTTTTCCGGGAATACTTGATATCGATTTGGATGAGAAATATCCGTATGAAGAAGTCGAAAATGATCTGAAAAATAACGCTGAAAGGTTTCACAAGACATATCTCTGCTCAGGTATTACGGCCATATTCGATGTAGGTGGTTATGATTGGTCCTTTGACGTTCGTGACAAGGCAAGGAACAGTAATAATGCGCCTTTTTATTATGCCACAGGACCATTGATGTCAATGTTACCAAGTATTTTCAATGAACCCTATGCCGAAAATTTAATAGTTCATTTGAAAGACAGAAAATCTATAGTCAATGGTGTTCAAAAACTTATAGCTAACAATGCTGACGCAATGAAGTTACATGCTTTAGACGTGGTAGATAATGACAGTCTAAAACTTCGACTTCAATGGATTAAAGAGGCTATCTCAAATAGTAATCTTCGATTAATTGCAAATGCCCCAACACTTGCATCTGCAAAAGAAGCATTAAAAATAGGGGTCGATATGCTTGTTTACTCAATTGAGGATAAAATTGTAGATGATGAATTCGTAACGTTAGCCAAGAAAAATAATTTAATATATGTACCCACCATTAATGTCACTTCAGGATTTGAATTAGTAAAAAACAGATCATTTGAAGAATCATCTATTTTTTCGGATTGTATTGATTCGCTAACAAGAAGTAAGGTTAGTTCATTAAGTAGCTATCCCAAATCAGACATAACGACAGCTAATAACAAGGATTTAAGAACTGTTCAACCACAGAAAACCAATATCAAGGACAGTATTCGAACGCAAAATCTTAAATTAATTCATGAATCTAAAATAATAGTAGCTACTGGTTCTAGTGCAGGTGCGCCCTTAACGTTACATGGCACAGGAACATATAATGAAATGGAAGCAATGGTTAGAGCCGGTCTAAGTCCAATGGAGGTTATTGTATCTTCAACAAAAAATGGAGCCATAGCAATGAGAAATAAAGAAATCGGCACAATTGAAAATGGAAAAATTGCTGATTTAGTATTATTAAATGCCAATCCGTTAGATAATATGCAAAATATCAGGAGAATAAATACAGTAATAAGAAGAGGTGTAATTTTTGACCGATAGGGAGATTAGGTTACCTAACAAAGGTTATAATTCATTGTGGTTTTGTGCCACACCAAAATAAATGTATAAATTAAACGGTTGTATTTCGGCAGAACCGTCCTGCGGATGATTCCACAACGAAATCATAGCCGAGACGATAAGCGTAACTCCAAAAAAAAAAATTGGATTACAACCTAAAATAGGTTAATCCAACTTCGGTAATTTAAAATCATCTAAAGCACTTTTTTGTGTCATTAGTGCTTCAATTTCTTCAGACTTTCGTGGTGCTTCAGCCGATAAATTTACTGGACCATTTTCAGTAATTAAAATATCGTCTTCAATTCGTACAGCAATTCCCCACCATTTTTTATCGCAATCGCTTCCTTCAGGAATATAAATTCCAGGTTCTACTGTAATTACCATATTCGCTTCATAATTCCCACGCAAATTTAAGTCATGTACATCTAATCCAATATGATGCGATGTTCCATGCGGAAAATACATGTGCCTTTCATCAACCGATTTTATAATACCCAATTCTGCTAACCCTTCATTTATCACTTTTTTTGCAGCACTATGTGTCGAACTTCCATTATTGCCAATAATTGCTGCTGCAATTCCGGCTTCTTGGGCTTGGTAAACAATATCATAAATTGCCTTTTGTTCAGGAGTAAATTTTCCATTTGCTGGAATAGTTCGTGTCACATCTGCAGTATAACCATGATATTCAGCACCTAAATCCATTAGCACCAATTCGCCTTCAATTTGCATCTTATTATTTTCTACATAATGCAAAACACAGCCATTATTTCCTGCACCAACTATAGATGGATACCCTTCATACTCACTACCATATTTTTTATAAACAAACTCATGAATACCTTGCAGCTCGGTTTCAGACATTCCTGGATGCATAGCTTTCATCACTTCTATCTGTCCTTGTGAAGAAATCCTTATAGCTTTAGTTAAGAGTTTCATTTCTTCTGGAGTTTTTATTTGCCGTAATCCAGCCATAAAAGTAGTTAGCAATTTAGTGTCAATTTTAGCTTTTTTTGTGGCAATATTACTATCCTGATTCATTTCAATTCTTAGCTTATCGTTGGTTTCATCAACAGTTTCTTCCAAATAATAACCAATTTGGGTTTTAAAAGATGCAACCAAATCATGCATATCTGCTTTATTACGTTTACTATCTCTGTAATCGTCTTTAAAGTCTTTAAATAAAACGGCATCATATGTTGTAAAATCTATTCCAGAATTCAAAAATTCCTTTCCATTATAAGCCGTTTTAAAACCTAGCTCATTCTTTGCTCCTTCTGTTCCTAATCGACGACCTGTCCACATTTCCCAGCGTGCATTTCGCTGTTGAACATATAATATTTCATTATACGTTTTACCTTCAGCATTGGTTTGTATTTCAGAAAAAATAACTAAAACAGAATGTGGCTCTTTGTACCCTGTTAAATAATAAAAATTGGGATCTTGATGGTACACATATTCTACATCATTTGCACGATTACGAACAGGATTGGCGAAAAACACAGCCACACTATTTTTTGGCATTTTATCGCGAAGCGCTTCTCTTCTATTCTTATGAAATTCTGAAGACAAGTAATCTTGTGGTAAACCGTCCTGTGAAAAAATAAAAACAGCAAATGATAAATAAAAAATTGTAGAAAAAATAGATTTCATTGTAAAGAATTTTTATGAAAGCGAAATTACATAAATATCTATTGGAAAATTAATTTTTAACACAACTTTTATAAAAGAAATGAAACAAAATTTATGTAGTTTTGCGCCTAATTATTTAGGTTTAATTAGAATAAAGAGATTCCCTCCTTCGAGGGAATGAATTAAAAATAATTCAATGAAAAATACAGCTTTAACTTCTACTCACAAAGCGCTTGGTGCAAAACTAGTTCCTTTTGCTGGTTACCATATGCCTGTGCAATACGAAGGTGTTAATATAGAACACGAAACCGTGCGACATGCTGTTGGTGTTTTTGATGTTTCACATATGGGCGAATTTTTAATTGAGGGCGAACATGCTTTAGATTTAATCCAAAAAGTTACGAGTAATGATGCAAGCAAATTAACCGTAGGTAAAGCACAATACAGTTGCTTCCCAAATGATGATGGTGGCATTGTTGATGATTTAATTGTGTATAAAATTAAAGAAGAAACCTATTTGTTGGTTGTTAATGCAAGTAATATTGAAAAAGATTGGAACTGGATTCAATCAAAAAATGATGTTGGCGCAGAAATGAGAAATTTAAGTGACGACTATTCGTTACTTGCCATACAAGGTCCCAAAGCTATTGAAGCGATGCAATCGTTGAGTAGTCATGATTTATCTGAAATAAAATTCTACAATTTTATAGTTGGCGATTTTGCTGGAATTGAGCATGTTATTATTTCAGCAACAGGTTATACAGGAAGCGGAGGATTCGAAATTTATTGCAAGAATAGTGAAGTAAAACAAATTTGGGATAAAGTATTTGAAGCTGGAACAGATTATAGTATTAAACCTATTGGTCTTGCAGCTCGTGATACTTTACGTTTAGAAATGGGTTACTGCTTATATGGAAATGACATAGACGATACAACCTCACCTATTGAAGCTGGTTTAGGCTGGATTACAAAATTTACTAAAGATTTTACAAACTGTGAAGCTCTTAAAGCTGAAAAAGAACGTGGAACAAAACGCAAATTAGTTGCTTTTGAACTAGACGAACGTGGCATTCCACGACAAGGTTACGACATTGTTGATAGCAACGGAAAAAAGATTGGAGAAGTTACTTCTGGTACAATGTCGCCTTCTCTTGGTAAAGGTATTGGGCTAGGATATGTACCAACAGTTTTCGCAAGTATTAACAGCAAGATTAATATCCAAATTCGAAAAAATGCTGTTCCTGCAACTTTAATAAAGCTTCCATTTTATAAGGGATAAAAATATTTTACTGTTCATGAAGTGATGTTATGAAGAAGAAGATAAACAGCAAACATAGAATCTTAATTTTAGGCGCAAGTGGTTTTATTGGCAATGCCATTTATAAAGAGCTCTGCTCCTATTTCAATACCTTTGGGACGTATAATACAAACAATATTTCCTTTAATGGCAACCATCATTTTTTTCAATATAATATAGAAGATGACGGTATTTTCAAAATTTTAGAAGCCGTAAAACCAACTATAATTATTTCTTCGCTTCGTGGTGATTTTTTTGCACAAATAATTGTACATCAACATATTGTAGAATATTTAATAACTCACAAATGCAAACTTATTTTCTTGTCATCAGCAAACGTCTTTGATGCTTATAGTAAATATCCTAGTTATGAATTGGATAAAACCTTAAGCGAAAGCATCTATGGACGATTAAAAATTAAAATTGAAAATATGATGCTACGCTTACCTAAACGTAAATATGCTATTTTAAGATTACCAATGGTGTTTGGTGCATTATCTCCAAGAATTGAAGACATTAAAATTCATCTAAAAGAAAAAAAGCCTATTGAAGTTTTTCCAAATTTAATAATGAATGTCATCACAGATAACAAAATCTCGCAACAAATTCATTATATAATAAATAGAAGTAAATCAGGAATATTCCATTTAGGAAGCAAGGATTTGGTGCACCATGACGATTTCATCAAAGAAATTATTAAAACACTCGGAAACTATAAACCTGTATTTAAGCATGTCTATACAACTAATGAAGATAGATACCTTGCCGTTTTACCTAAAAGCAATCTTCTACCAAAACATTTGCAGCTTTATAGTCAGGAGATTTTTTCTGATTTAGAAATATAATTGATTAAAATACTTTTAAATGTTTAAATTTAAAGTGATTAATAATAAATAATATGAAAAAACTTTCTGAAGAAGATATAGAAAAACGCTTATTACGATTTCCTGATTGGGATTATTATGAAAACGCTATTCATACCGAATTTGAATTCGATAATTTTAAAGATTGCTTTAGTGCTATGAGCAGAATTGCTTTCGAGTGCGAAGCACAAAACCATCATCCAAACTGGACAAACGTTTATAATAGGTTAAACATTTCGTTATCAACTCATGATGCCGAAGGCGTTACCGAAAAAGACTTTAAACTCGCCGAAGCTATTGAAGCAATTGTAGAGGTAGAAGATTAATTTTTTTTCTTTGTCATTCCTGCCAAGGCAGACAAACCTTTAGGTTCAGCGAAGCTAATCCATAATTAATTAAAGCGTAAAAATGAATTCTTGTCTAATATAAATGTACAAAATTAAGACTTTCATTTCTCCCTTCTTTTTTTAATTTTGCATTGTTGTTGTTGTCAATGTAACTTATAAACTTTAGACACTTTAAATACTTATAACTTTTTAACTTAAACTATGGGAAGAGCTTTCGAATTTCGTAAAGCACGTAAAATGAAACGTTGGTCTGCAATGAGTAAAGCCTTTACGCGTATTGGTAAAGACATTGTAATGGCTGTAAAAGAAGGTGGTCCAGATCCCAATAGTAACTCTCGTTTACGAGCAGTTATTCAAAATGCAAAGGCAGTTAACATGCCCAAAGATAATGTAGAACGTGCTATAAAACGTGCCAGCGATAAAAGTCAAGGCGATTATAAAGAAGTTTTATTTGAAGGCTATGCACCTCATGGCATTGCCATACTTGTAGAAACTGCAACCGATAATAACACAAGAACTGTTGCTAATGTGCGCAGCTATTTTAATAAATGTAATGGTAGTCTGGGTACTTCTGGATCTGTCGTTTTTATGTTCGACCATACCTGCAATTTTAGAATCCCAAGTGAAGGATTGGATGCTGAAGACATAGAATTAGAATTTATAGATTTTGGTGCAGAAGAAGTTTTTGCCGATGATGATGGTATTTTAATTTATGCACCTTTTGAAAGTTTTGGAGCTATACAATCTGAATTAGAAAAACGTGATATAGAAATCTTATCTTCAGGTTTTGAACGCATACCACAAGTCACAAGACAACTATCTGCTGAAGCTGTTACAGATGTTGAAAAGCTCCTAGAAAAAATTGAAGAAGACGATGATGTACAAAACGTGTATCACACCATGGAGGAAACTACAAATTGAGATTTAAACTTATTAGTAAATCATACTAAATTCGTTATATTAGTAGGTTGTATGCCATTACAAAAAACATAAATGACATATAGAACAGATATTTCAAATAATTTAGTTCACTTTACCAAAGGTATTGATTCTGAAGGTGCGTTTAAAAATCTCTGGTCAATTATTTCAAATGAAATTATCTACGGAAGTGATAATTTAATCAAAGGAAAACACAAATGTGTTTGTTTTTCAGAGGCTCCAATTGATTTAATAAAATCAGGTTTAGTTAATATGGATAACTTCTCAAGATATTCTCCATTTGGTATTTTAGTTTCAAAAAAGTGGCTATTCTCTAAAGGTGGCAGACCTGTTATTTATCAACCTGAAAAACAATATAGTGACTTATTTGATAAGAATAAATGGAGGCATGTAACTTATAATCCCATATTAAAACCGCCCATAGATTTTACATGGGAAAGAGAATGGAGAATTCAGACAAATGAGTTGGAAATTGACTCTGAAAATTACGCCATTATTGTACCAGATTCTGATTCGGCAAATAATCTAGTGTCAACTTATATGAATGAACAGGATTATGATATTGAACAATATAAGATGCTAATAGGAGATATAGCAGAATTGTATCGGAGTCCATTTCCATGGAAAATTTATCATTTGAATGATTGAAATAAATAACGGCATACAACCTACTAATATAACGAATTTGGCAGATAGTACTAAAAATGAAAATGTTAGCAATAAATAATATTAATTGTAACTTGAAAATGAAGCGTTTCAAAATGCCAGAACATTCTCCAATAGTTGACATTTGTCATACTTTATTCAATAAATAACTCATAATTTTGAGAATTGTGAAATTCTAATGAAGTAATTGTATAAGAAATTATCAAAATGGCAAAAGTAAAAGGAGCTATAGTTGTTGATACAGAAATATGCAAAGGCTGCGAAATTTGTATGCCTGTTTGTCTTGATAACGTTATAAGTATGTCTAAAGAAGTTAATCGTAAAGGATACCATTATCCATATATGAGCGACCCAGAAGCTTGTAATGGATGCACTAACTGTGCCCTTGTTTGTCCTGATAGAGCAATAACTGTTTATAGAGTAAAAGTTTAAAATAATCTGTTTTAATAGTATTATAATGTCAGAATTAAAATTAATGAAAGGTAACGAAGCACTAGCCGAAGCTGCAATTAGAGCTGGTGTAGATGCTTATTTTGGTTATCCTATTACACCACAATCCGAAGTTATTGAATACTTAATGACCGAACGTCCTGAAAAAAGAACAGGAATGATTGTATTACAAGCCGAAAGCGAAATTGCTGCAATTAATATGGTGTATGGAGCTGCTAGTACTGGCAAGCGTGCAATGACTTCATCATCCAGTCCTGGAATATCGTTAAAATTAGAAGGCATATCTTATCTGGCTGGTGCCGAATTACCTGCTGTTATAGTTAATGTAGTACGTGGTGGTCCAGGTTTAGGAACGATACAACCTTCTCAAGCCGATTATTTTCAGTCAGTTAAAGGTGGTGGTCATGGCGATTATAAATTATATGTCCTTGCTCCAGCATCAGTTCAGGAAATGGCAGATTTTGTTGAGGATGCATTCGATATCGCTTTTAAATACAGAGCTCCAGTACTAATTCTATCTGATGGATTAATTGGTCAGATGATGGAAAAAGTAACCCTCAAAAATCAAAAAGAGAGAATGACAGATGAAGAGATTATTAAAAAATATGGAGATTGGGCAACTACAGGTAAAACAGATAGAGAACGTAATATTATTACATCACTTGATTTACAACCAGAAAAAATGGAAGCAAAAGTTCATAAACTAGTAAAAAAATATGAACAAATGGAGAAAGAAGACTTACGCTTTGAAAAGATTGATTGTGAGGACGCTGACTATTTAATTGTAGCTTATGGTTCAAGTGCACGAATTAGCCAAAAGGCTGTTGAATTAGCCAGAGAAAAAGGAATAAAAGTTGGATTATTAAGACCTATAACGCTATTCCCATTTCCTAAACATCAATTACTTGAGTTAGCAAATCAAGTAAAAGGAATTTTAAGTGTTGAGTTAAGTGCTGGACAAATGGTAGAAGACGTGAGACTTGCAGTTGAACATAAAGTTCCTGTTGAACATTTTGGTAGAACAGGAGGTATTATTCATACTCCAGATGAAATTTTAGAAGCATTAGAAGAAAAAATTATAAAACATGGAAATATTAGATATCATAAAATCTGAAAATCAAGTATTCTGTAAAACAAAACTGATGACAGATACGGCATTGTCCTATTGTCCTGGTTGTGGACATGGTACTGTTCATAATATAATTATGGAAGTTATTGAAGAAATGGGTATTGTAGAAGATACTATTGGAGTTGCTCCTGTTGGTTGTTCTGTATTAGCTTATGAGTTTATGGATATTGATATGACACAGGCAGCGCACGGTCGTGCACCTGCTGTTGCAACAGCAATTACAAGAACTTGGCCAGAAAAATATGTGTTTACCTATCAAGGTGATGGTGATTTAGCTGCTATTGGAACAGCCGAAACCATACATGCATGCAACAGAGGTGAAAATATAGTTGTCATATTTGTTAACAATGGTATTTATGGTATGACTGGAGGACAAATGGCACCAACAACATTGCCAGGTATGCAGACTTCTACATCGCCTTATGGCAGAGAAATAGAAACCATGGGTTCTCCCTTAAAAATAACAGAGTTAGTAGCTAATCTTCCTGGTGTTTATTACGTAACACGTCATGCTGTTCATACTCATAAACACGCTCGAAAAGCTAAAAAAGCAATTCGGAAAGCATTTGAGAATACACGTCTAAATAAAGGACTTTCATTTGTTGAGATAGTTTCTAATTGTAATGCTGGGTGGAAAATGAATCCTATTGAATCTAATGAATGGATGGTAGATAACATGTTTCCATATTTCCCTCTTGGCGATATAAAAGTGAATGGTAAATTAAAATAACTATGTTATGACAGAAGAAATTATAATTGCAGGTTTTGGTGGTCAAGGCGTTTTATCGATGGGTAAGATATTAGCTTATTCTGGTATAATGCAAGGCCAGGAAGTAAGTTGGATGCCATCTTATGGCCCAGAAATGCGTGGTGGCACTGCAAATGTAACTGTTATTTTAAGTGACGATAATATAAGTTCTCCTTACTTAAAAGTATTTGATACTGCTATTATTTTAAATCAGCAGTCGATGGATAAGTTTGAAGACTCTGTTAAACCAGAAGGTGTTTTAATTTATGATCCAAACGGAATTTCTCATCATCCTACTCGAACTGATATTAAAATTTTCACAGTTGAAGGTGCTAAATTAACTGCTGAAATGGGAAATAAAAAAATATACAATATGGTGATATTAGGTGGCTATTTAAAAGTAAAACCTATCGTTAAACTTGAAAATGTTATTGAAGGTTTAAAAAAATCGCTGTCTGAACGTTATCATCATTTAATTCCGCTAAATAAAGAAGCCATTACTATGGGAATGGATAGTATAACTTCATTAAAAAATGAACCTCAAGTTCATTAAAGTTTTTTGTTAAGTTTTCTTTAAATTTTACGTCTTATTAATAATACCAATTATTGTATTATGAAAAGA
>QMOV01000054.1 GCA_003650305.1 Bacteroidota bacterium
AATGGAATTAGTTAACATTTATATCTAAAATGATAACTATCTATATTAATAATTAGTAACTTACAGTTATAAAAACCTTCTATAATGAAATGGCATATTATATTGGGACTCTTCCTTATCATAGAGATAGGCGGTAGTACAACGCTTAATGCCCAGGTCAACCCTTCGATTGATGAATTGCATAACTACTTTAACAATCAACAGTTACTCCACACTTATCGAGAAGGCGAAGTTTTGTATGGTACCTATTATTTTATAGAAATTCATTATTGCGCCAATGGGTATTATGGCTTATACGGAAATACAGTAAAGCGAACTGTGCTTGGGAACGAACAAAAAACAAACTGGCAGGAATATGGCAGTTGGAAAATCACTAGCCAAGACGGTATCAACGGTATCTTTTATGCGGCTACCAATGGGAACCAGCAGTTTTACCCGCTCTACAAGCTGGCCAATGGAGATATTTTTATTAATGAAGGAGTGACCATAGTGAAACAAGGATTAGCAGTTTGTCAATGAAGTCGAGAAATAGGCAGGTAATTTACTTCTCTCGTTATTCCTGATTTAAAGAAAGCAATAAATCACATATTTTATATACGTTACAATGCAATTTTACACAATGTCAAATTATAATTATGAAAACGTACTATAATGTTCCGCGTTATGTAACTTTGCTTTGCTCTCCTCGTTAAAATTGTTTTAGAGGTGTTCGCGAATCTCAATGCCTCGATTTGGTAAAAGCGAAGTTTAAACTACTTCATTCTCTTATTTTTTTCTTCTCAAATGTTTCTCTACAATGTTAATGGAACACTCTTTTTACGAAACGACGATAGGAGTGTAGTGGAATGTGTGTGGAATGGGAAAACTTAAAACATAAGTTTTCATCATCTAATTAAGTCATTTTTATATATTTTAATAAATTTGTGTTAAACATTAAATACAAATTCTGCATGGACATTACTTTATTGAAAATATTGTTTTACATATTGTGTTTCCAGTTCTTGTTTGTCTCACTTTATTTAGTTCAAAATAAAAAAGGAAAAGCCTTAAGTAATAAACTGCTTGCTACAGTTTTTTTTATGATTTCTCTAGTTGTAATTAATTTGTACTTAATAGTTTTTAGAGTTGAAATTAATACACCACAATTACTATTCATAGATGATACGTTTATGTTTGCGTATGGCCCTTTGCTTTATCTTTTTACACAATCTGTGTTATTTAAAAATTATGGGGTTCAAAAAAAACACTTAGTTCATTTTTTTCCTTTTATTGTCTCTCTTTGTGTATTAATTGGAATTATAACATTTGTTGATACTGAATCTTTCTCTCAAACAACAAATCAAATAAAGAATCTGCAAATTCCCATATTTATTCGTATAGGTGGAACTTTAATGTTAGTTCATGTTTTTTATTATTTATTTAAATCTAAGCAAGAAATTAAAAAAGTTATCGGTAAAGTTAAAAGTCTATATTCAACCTTTAATCAAGATAACTTTAAACTTCTAAAATTTATTTTAAACTCTTTCATTGTACTATTTTCATTGTCATTAATTCTTTCGATATTACCTTTTGTCGGAATTAAAAGTGGATTGTTAATTGCATTGTTGTCAATGATTCTATTTATGTTTTATTTCATTAATTCAGTATTAATGAAGATGCTCAATCAATCATCAAGTGAAAGTGGTGCTATTACCATGACTAATTTTAAAGAGAAAGAAAAATACGCTGGTTCAAGTTTATCCCAAACTGATCTTAAAGCATTTATGAATAAGTTGAGAACTCATATGAAAGAGAATGAAAGATTCTTGGATAGCGAACTAAGCATTAATGATTTGTCAATTGAGTTAGATATTCCTTCAAAAGTTTTATCACAGGTAATTAATGAAGGTTATGCTTGCAACTTTTTTGATTTTGTAAATAAATTTAGGATAGAGGTTGCAAAATCTATATTTGCAAATCAAGCAGATAAAGGATTGACCATACAAGAAGTCATGTACGATTCTGGTTTTAATTCTAAATCATCATTTAATACAGCTTTTAAAAAGTTTACTAATTTAACACCTACACAATTTAAAAATACTTTACAAAAGGGTTCGACTTCATGATTTCGGTCTGTTATGGATATTGAATGGTATACTATTGCACTATAAATCATTTAAAATAACAGATTATGCAATTAAAACATCATTCCAAAAATCAACCAAGAAATGGCTTTTATATTCAACTTTGCCATCAATTAAAAACAAATAAACTAGCTAAAATTATAGAAATCATTGTAGTGTTTTTAGCAGCTTTCCTTTTTATTATAGTATTTAGTTCTAATGAAGATTCAGACCTTTTATACAATCAAGCCGTAATATGGTTTGCTAATATCATCATGCTTTCAATAGTTTTTATTGGTTTAAAATTAAGGGGGGAAAACTTGATCCATTTTGGCTTTGGTTTTAAAAAATTTAGTTGGAAATTTGGATTGAAAACCTTTTTTCAATCTATTATTGTGTTCATTTTAGCATTGGCTGGTTTTATTGTTGGCTCCATAATTATGGCAAACATCACAGGTATTCCTGAAAGCTCCGACATGAGTAATTATGATTACTTGAAGGATAATATCTGGATGCTCTTTTTAACACTTGGTGGCGTTTATATAGTTTCTTCAATTGGAGAAGAAGTTATTTATAGAGCTTTTCTTATAAACCGTATTTCTGAATTAGGCTTAAGCACCAAAACAGGTAAAGTCATAACGGTAATAATAAGCGCAATAATTTTTGGTTTAGCCCATTATAGTTGGGGATTAATGGGGATTGTTCAAACTGGTTTTATGGGATTAGCTCTAGGGTTTTGTTATATATTCCTTAAAAGAAGAATCTGGGTATTAATTTTTGCGCATGCTTATATGGATACAATTCTGATGTTACAGATGTATTTTGGTTAGTTAGGCAAAATATATGTTATTAAGATTGGCCTCATAAAGTTTTGGTTAAAACAATCCTCCTGAGTAAACTTCGAGGACAGGTAGGAGAGTGGAGCGACCATATTTTAGGGATTTAGTGACTAATATTATTAGTTTTTCTGCGTTTTAAGTATTTTCTATTGCAATCTTGGTTAGTTAATGTTTCAATTAGGATTGATTAAAAGAAACTTTGGAATTACTGTAATTTTGTTGTTTTAATGATTTTTTTTAATTTAATAGAATAAGATTTGTATTGATATAAATTAACATTTATTTGGATATAACTATATGAATGTTGAATTTTGAAAGCGTAATATTACAGCTATGAAAACCTATCATTATATATCGACTAACTCATTAGATTTAAAAGCGATTAACGATTTAGTGATAACAGATAAACCGCTTAAATTATCTGAAGACGTTATAACTAAAATCCAGAATTGTCGTAGTTATTTAGATCAAACCATGGAAAGCCACAAAGAACCTATTTATGGCATTAACACTGGGTTTGGTTCTTTATATAATGTAAAAATCTCATCAACTAACCTTACAGAACTGCAAGAGAATTTAATGATGTCACACGCTTGTGGAACTGGAGATGTTGTTCCTCAAGAAATTGTAAAACTAATGTTATTGTTAAAAATACAATCTTTGAGTTATGGACATAGTGGAGTTCAACTGGATACAATCAATCGTCTTATCGATTTTTATAATAATGACATTTTACCAATTGTCTATACACAAGGCTCTCTTGGTGCATCAGGAGATTTAGTTCCATTAGCACATTTGTCCTTGCCACTTATAGGAAAAGGGAAAGTTTGTTTTGAAGGGGAAATTATTGAAACTAAAGAAATTCTAAACAAATTTAATTGGAAACCTATTACACTTAAATCTAAAGAAGGTTTAGCATTATTAAACGGAACTCAGTTTATGAGTGCTTACGGAATTAATTTATTATTAAAATCATATAAGCTCTCATATCTAGCAGATTTAATAGGAGCCACATCTTTAGATGCTTACGATGGTAGAATTGAACCATTTGATGAATTAGTTCATTTAGTAAGACCTCATAATGGGCAGATTAAAACTGCTGAACGTATTAGAGAATTTTTGCAAGGAAGCGAGATTATTTATCAACAAAAAAGCCATGTTCAAGACCCTTATTCCTTTAGATGTATGCCTCAAGTACATGGTGCAACTAAAGATACTTTAAAGTTTGTTGAAAAAACATTTATTACCGAAATCAATTCGGTTACAGATAACCCAAATATATTTGTGGGTGAAGATAAAATTATATCAGGAGGTAATTTTCATGGTCAGCCATTAGCATTAGCTTTAGATTATTTAAAAATTGCAATGGCAGAGCTTGGGAATATTTCTGAACGACGAACCTATCAATTGGTTTCGGGATCTAGAGAATTACCAAATTTTTTGGTAGATAATCCAGGATTAAATTCGGGTTTTATGATACCTCAATATACTGCAGCTAGTATTGTAAGTGCTAATAAGCAATTAGCAACTCCTGCAAGTGTCGATTCTATTGTGTCCTCAAACGGTCAAGAAGATCATGTAAGTATGGGAGCAAATGCTGCAACCCAAGCATTTACACTTATAAATAATGTTGAACGCATTTTAGCAATAGAATTATTTAATGGGTCTCAAGCATTATTATTAAGAAGGCCTTTAAAATCTTCAAAATTTATAGAATCATTTTTAAATCTATTTAGACAAGATGTTCCTTTTGTAAATGAAGATAGAATTTTACATGAAGATATTATGAAATCGGTTAACTTCTTATCATTATTTAAAATTGATAGTGAGACCCTTTTTAACTAGTGTCAGAGTATTTTAGAATTTATAAAAAAGCATGCATTAAGATTGTACAACTAACGAGCACAATGCACACAATATCTTGTGTGAGGCATTAATAAAATTCTACCTATTGGTATTTGGCTGTTACACTTAAAGCAGAGTCCAAAATCTGGATCATAAATGTTGGATAAGGCAACTTTAAGATTTGTAAGTTTTTGTTCAGCTTCTCTAAGAGCTGCTTCATTAACTGTTTTATTGTTAATCGCATCCATTCTAGAAATTCGGCCGATAGCATTTTCAGGTGCTATTGGTTTGGTAAGCTCTTTGTAGTTTAAAATAGTAGTTTTTGTTTTATCTATTTCATCTTCAATTATCTTATATATGTTCTGTAATTCTTTACGGTTCATTTTTAAATTTAAATATTACTAAAGAGATAATAAGAAAAAATGAAAATATTTTTCTTATACACATTTTCCATTAATTATAACGCTATCAATATTAATATCTCCAAAAGCATAAGGCAAATAATTATAACTAGGTACTTTTTTAGTAATAATAAGATTTGCTTTTTTTCCTTTTGCAATGCTTCCAAATAAATCACTTATTCCCATAGCATAAGCACCATTTATAGTTGCTGCATTTATAGCTTCTTCAGGAGTCATCTTCATTTTTATACATGCTGTACTCACAACAAAATTCATGTTTCCACTTGGTGTAGAACCTGGATTATAATCAGTTGCAAGTGCCAATGGTAATCCAGCATCTATAATTTGCCGAGCTGGTGTATAAGGAATACTTAAAAAATATGAACAGGAGGGAAGTGATACTGGCATTGTATTACTACCTTGTAGTGCAACAATATCATCATTGTTTAATTCTTCAAGATGATCTACACTTAAGGCGTTATGTATTACTCCTAGAGCTACACCACCAAATGTATTAAACTGGTTGACATGAATTTTTGGAATCAAACCATATTCTTTTCCAGCAGAAAGAATTTTATCGGTATCATTTAGTGAAAAATAACCTTTCTCACAAAAGACATCAATATAGTCCGCCAATTGTTCATTTGCAATTTTTGGAAGCATCTCTTTTATAATTAAATCAATATAGTCTTTCTTATTGTCTTTATATTTATTTGGTAAAGCATGAGCGCCAAGAAAAGTAGCTTTTATTTTAATTGGGAAGTTTTGTTTGATGCGTTTAATAACACGTAGCATTTTAAGTTCAGATTCAATAGTTAAGCCATAACCAGATTTAATTTCAATGGCTCCAGTACCTAATTGCATAACTTCATTAACACGCTTTACAGATTGTTTATAAAGATCATCTTCGCTGGTATTTTGAAGCGTTTTAGCCGAGTTTAATATACCTCCTCCACGACTGGCAATTTCCTTATAACTTAATCCGTTTATTCTATCAACAAATTCTTGTTCACGATTTCCAGCATACACAATGTGAGTATGAGAATCGCACCAGGTTGGTAACACTAATTTACCAGTTGCATCAATTGTTTGTTCAACAGTAATATTTTGACAGTCATTCATGCTTCCAAAATCAGCAATGACATCGTCCTTAATTAAAACATAGGCATTTTTTATTATTGGAAGATACTTCATTTCGGTTCCGGAAACTTTAGAAATATTTGTTTCCCTTACCTGAAGCAATTCTTTTATGTTAGTAATTAAAATAGACATACTTACAAATTAAAATATTATGATAAATTCTTAATGATAAAAATATGAAATTTATAGCTTCAACTTTTCTTAATTTAACATATATTGTATAATGTTTATGTTTTTTGTTTCAGAAGGACTAATTTTGATATAATGAATCGAAATTTCGTTTTTTTAAATTCATTTGTTAACTTATCTGAAGAGACCTTTGATAAACTTCAAAGACTTGGTAAGTTTAAAAGAATAAAGGCAAATACTACTGTTGCTAGAACTGGAGAGATTCCAACTAAATATTACTTTTTAGTGTCTGGTTTAATGCGTGCCTATTATGATTCTGAATGTGGTAAAGTATTTACTAAAAACATTTTTTCGCCTATTAGTTTTGTTGCCTCATTTACAGCATTAATTAATAAAAATCCCTCAAAGCTAACTTATGAAACACTTACCGATTGTAAACTTTATGAATTTGATTATAGCGAGATAATAAATTTATGTAATACAGATATTAGTGTTAGTATGTTGTACTCTAGAATTTTAGAACAAATTTTTATTGGATATGAAAAAAGAAGTTTGGAATTACTTTCTTTAAACGCGACACAACGTTATCTAAAATTGAGAGAGCGAATTCCTAATATCGATGATTTAATACCGCAGTTTCAAATTGCTTCTTATTTAAGTATTACTCCAGTTCAGTTAAGTAGAATACGAAAAAATATAAAATAATTGTTTGTTTTTAACATATGTTAAGAAATAAATGAATTTGTAGTAATATTTTTGTTATATCATAACAGATTTCCCAATAATTAATAGCTAACTAACTAACAACGAAAAAAGCAGATGTATTACATCTGCTTTTTTTATGGATTAAAAGTGAAACTAGTTGATTAAGATATTTTTTATTTTATGTTACCAATCATATCTTCTGGTTTTACCCAATCATCATATTCTTTATCAGTAACATAGCCTAAATTAATAGCTTCTTCTTTTAAGGTAGTTCCGTTTTTATGTGCTGTGTTGGCAATTTCAGCAGCTTTATAATATCCGATTTTTGTGTTTAATGCAGTAACGAGCATTAGCGAGTTATTCAATAATTCTTTAATAACCTCATGGTTAGGTTCAATTCCTTTCGCACAATTTATATCAAAACTCGCACAAGCATCACCAATCAGTTGAGCAGAATGCAATAAGTTAGCAGCAATTATTGGTTTAAATACATTTAGTTCGTAATGTCCTTGTGTTCCTCCAATAGTTATTGCGACATCATTTCCCATAACTTGTGCACAAACCATTGTTAATGCTTCACATTGTGTTGGATTTACTTTTCCTGGCATGATTGAGCTTCCTGGTTCGTTGGCTGGAATATTGATTTCTCCAATGCCAGAACGTGGTCCAGAAGCCATCATTCGTATATCGTTAGCAATTTTATTTAAGGAAACAGCTAATTGTTTTAAAGCTCCATGTGTTTCTACAAAAGCATCATGAGCAGCAAGTGCTTCAAATTTGTTATGTGCTGAAACAAATGGTAAACCTGTAAATTCTGCAATAAATTCAGAAACACGTTTTGTATAGCCTTTTGGAGTGTTTAGTCCTGTACCTACTGCAGTACCACCTAAAGCTAATTCGCTTAAATGTGGTAAAGTGTTTTCTAAAGCTTTTAATCCATGATCTAATTGCGATACATAACCTGAAAACTCTTGTCCAAGTGTTAAAGGAGTTGCATCCATTAAATGTGTACGACCAATTTTAATAACATTTTTAAAGTCTTCAGATTTTTGTTTTAAAGTATTTCTTAATTGTTCGACACCAGGAATAGTAATTTCTACAACTTTCTTATAAGCTGCAATATGCATTCCTGTAGGGAATGTATCGTTAGAAGACTGTGATTTATTAACATCATCGTTGGGTTGTATGGTTTTCTCGCCTTCACCAATATTTTTTCCAGCAATTTGATGTGCTCTGTTTGCAATCACTTCATTTACATTCATATTACTTTGTGTGCCTGACCCAGTTTGCCAGATTACCAACGGAAATTGTTCATCGTGTTTTCCAGCTAAAATCTCATCGCAAACTTGTGCTATTAGATTACGTTTTTCTATTGGTAATACATTTAGTTCGCAATTGGTATAAGCGGCTGCTTTTTTTAGATAAGCAAAACCGTATATGATTTCTAAAGGCATTGAAGCATTTGCGCCTATTTTAAAGTTATTTCGTGAACGCTCAGTTTGTGCTCCCCAAAGTTTATCTTCTGGGACTTTAATTTCTCCCATTGTATCTTTTTCTATTCTAAAGCTCATATTATTAAATGATTTTGAACCACAAATTTACGCTTTTTAACGCCCTTTTTTATGAGGTTTGTTAGTTTTTATAAGCAGTTCTTGTTAATAAGATTGTGTGATTTTTTATTTTTAATATCCTGTTAATAAAACTTAAAATCTCTATTGTATAACAAAATTTGTTATCTTATATTTGACACAAATTATTTAAGACATTTAGACTCATGTTCGATTTTGATCAATATTTAGGATTTTTAGCTTTTTTAGCCATATTTACTTTAGGCTTTTGGTTAATGATATTTTTATTAACCTTTGTAATCCCTTATTGGATTGGAGGCTCGTTAATAGAATGGTTTAAAGAAATGAGAGCAAACAAAAAAGCAAAGCGTGAAGAAGAATTATCGTATTAAGCGTTATTTATAGATTTTAAACAAAAAAGGAAGCTAAATAGCTTCCTTTTTTGTTTGTAAATGCTTTTATGTTAGCCTTCAAATTCAAATTCTTCTCCTCCATTAAAATCGCCTCTGTTTCTACTGCGTTTCTTTTTCTGGTTAAATCTATATGTGAACGATAGATTAAAACTACGCTTTCTCCACTGAAATTCGCCAAAACTTTCATAAGATTCTGTAAAGGTTTCCGATTCACGTTTTCTTGTATTAAATAAGTCACTTACATTAAATGCAAGTGAAGCTTTGTCTTTAAATAAATCTTTACTAAAAGCCATGTTTGTTGAAAAAACACCTTTGCGTTTAGTTTGAGAAGTTTCACTTGGTCCTCTGTAAGACATTGTGGTTTGCCAATCAATACTTCCTGGGAGCGTTAATTTATTACTTAATCGTACCGACAAACTAAAATTGTCTGAATCAAAATTCACACCATTATAATCTCCTTTTGTAACCGATTTAAAGACATTGAAATCTCCATTAATACGCCATTTTCTGTTAGGACTATAGGTTATATTTAATTCGTATCCAAAACGATCGTTGGTCGATAAGTTTATTGGTGATCTCTGGATTACAGGTACTTCTTGACCATTTACCATTACGGTTTCTCCAGTAGGAAAACTTATAAAATTAAAAACGCTAGTTGCATGCTGATAATATAAAGATGTACTCAATGTAGTTTTACCAATACGATTCAGGTAACCTAAATCAAAAATACCTGAATAGCTTGGGTCAAGGTCTGGATTACCAGTAAATATGTTGGTAACACTAGATCTTGATGGAAAGGGATTAAGAAACCATGAACGTGGGCGTCGCAATCTTCTACTGTAACCTAAAGTTATATTTTCTTTATCATTTAACTCATAATTTAAGTTTACAGTAGGAAACAATCCTGTATAATTTTTCTTTGTAAAATCACCACTAGTTGGCTGGTCAATTATTACTCTTGTATGTTCAAATCTTAAACCTAATAAAAAGGAAAATTTGTTAAATTTATTTCCATATTGTGAATACACTGCATTTACATTTTCTTTATAGTTTAAAATATTTGATAAATCCGTGTCAACTTCAAAATTAGCAGTAGATTCATTTAAAATCTCTACAATATAGTCGGTTGTTTTATCTCTAAAACTACCACGATAACCAAATTCTAACTGAATGTTTTCACCAATAGGAAGCACATAATCTGATTGTAATAAAATACGCTTTTGCTCATCTAAAGTTAATACTTTTTCCGAAGATAAACCATCGACCACTACATCAGATTTCTCGTCTGAATTACTATCTTCATACTGAAATTCCATAGTAAGTTTATGTCCACTGGTTTTAAAATTTTTGGTAAAATTGGTCGAATATTGTACTGTTTTGCTATTTTGCAGTTCGGGATCAAAACGTATACTTTCTCCTGTTAAAACTCTATTTTCATCAAATTGAAGTAAGTGATTAGTAGAGTTATTTTCATTATCACTATCTCTATATACTATCGAAGTTGTTAATGAGGCAGAATCGGTTATATACCATTCTACACCAAAATTTGTGGTAAACCCTTTTCTAATTCTATCAAATTCTCTGGTTTCGTCAATATAAGTAAGACTTTGAAGATATTTTGTTGAAGAAAATGAACTCCCTGGAGACTCTCTATATCTATATCCTAAAGTATTGAATATGTTTAAATCTCCTGTTCTATAATTAATGTTACCAGAAATACCAGCAGAAGTTGGGTGACCAGCATTTGTAGTTAAAGCGCCATTTAGTCCTTGTAGTTTGCTTCTGCGAAGAATGATATTTATAATTCCAGCAGTACCTTCGGCATCATATCTTGCAGATGGAGAGGTAATCACTTCAACTTTCTCAATAGCTTCAGCAGGAAGCTGTCGCAATGCATCTGTAGAATTTAAGCCAACTAAGGCAGAGGGTTTTCCATTAATAAGTATTCGAACGTTGTCATTTCCTCTTAATGAGACAACACCTTCTACATCTACAGAAACCGAAGGAACATTATCTAACACATCGCTAACTGTTCCTCCGCTAACGGTTAGGTCTTTACCAACATTATAAATTTTCTTATCAAGCCTGATTTCAACTGTTGTACGCTCTGCAATAACTTCAATTTCATCTAAGGCTTCAGCATCAATTTCTAATGAGAATGTGCCAATGTTTTCATTTTGTGTTAATCTTCTACTTGGAATAGTTTGGGTTTTAAAAGAAAGATATTCAATGGTAACATCATACATGCCTATAGGAACTGGAATGCTGAAATCCCCTTTAATATCGGAAATTCCACCAGTAATTATTTTATTTTGAAGCTTGCTAAAGAAAGCAATTGTAGCATATTCAAGAGGTTGGCTTGTTTCTTTATCAATAACTTTTCCAGTTATAGTAACATCTCTTTGTTCTTCACGTTGTCCTTGCCTTTGTTGAGCAATTGATGTAGAAACAAATAATACTGTAAAAAAGAGGGTTAGAAAAAATTTAGACATATAAGAATATTATAATTAAAAAAACAAAAATATAGTATGGTTTAGGGACTTTGGTTAAAGTTCTGTTAAAAGAATTTATTCCTAAAAACAAAATAGACTTAGATAATATCAATAACTTTTATAGGAGGTCTTCCTATTGTTGCTTTATTGCCATTAATAATTATTGGTCGCTCTATTAATTGTGGATATTTTGCCATTACTTGTATGAGTTCTTCATCTTTAAAATTTAAATGTTTGAAGTTTTCTTTCCAGATAGATTCATTTTTCCTAACTAACTCAATAGGTTTTATTTTTAGAAGCTTTATTATTTTACCAAGTTTATCTTCTCCTAAAGGAATATCAAGATATTTTATTACTTTATAATCAGCTTTTTTAGTTTCAAGAATTTCTAATGTTTCTCTGGACTTACTACATCTTGGGTTATGGTAAATAACAATCATTATTAGATATAAATTTTATATTCTTTTAGCTGGTTTTGAAGAAGGATAGCATTTTTAAAATGAATACCACGTATTCCTAATTCTTCAGCTGCTTTTATATTTCTTAAATTATCATCAATAAATATAGAATTCTCGGCATTTATATTATAACGTTTTAAAGTAATTTTATAAATATCTGGAAAAGGTTTTCTTGTTTGTTCTTCGCCTGAAACTACAATACCTTCAAACCAATGTAAAAAATCGAAACGATTTAAAGCTATAGGAAAGGTTTCATGACTCCAATTTGTTAAGGCCAATATTTTATAATTATTAGACTTTATAAGTTTATCAAGAACTTCTACAGTTTCAGTTATAGAATTACCTAACATATCAACCCATCGATCATAAAACATCCTAATTAAGTTTTCATATTCAGAAAAGAGTGCAACTCGTTCTTCAGTTGCTTTTGCTAATGGATAGCCTGCATCTTGATTTTCGTTCCAATCATTTGTGCAAATATTATCAAAAAACCACTGCATTTTTTTCCTATCTCCATTAAAAGCATCTAGATATACATATTCAGGATTCCAATCGATTAGAACTCCACCTAGATCAAATATTATAGTATTAACTTTATTAATCAATTTATCTTAATTCTTTTGTTTTTGTCCCATCATCATTAAATATGATTTTAAAAAAGGTTCAATATCTCCATCCATTACTGCATCTACATTGCCAGTTTCATGTGCTGTTCTCACATCTTTTACCAATTTATAAGGATGCATGACATAGTTTCGTATTTGGCTTCCCCATTCAATTTTCATTTTTCCAGCTTCAATATCGTCACGCTGTGTCAATTGTTTTTGCAACTCAATCTCATAGAGTTGAGATTTAAGCATTTGCATGGCTCGTACCCTATTATCTTGTTGCGATCTGGTTTCAGAACATGAAATTCTAATGCCTGATGGTTTATGTGTGAGTTGTACTTTGGTTTCTACTTTATTCACATTTTGCCCACCAGCACCGCTAGATCTTGCTGTTACAATTTCAATATCTGCAGGATTAATTTCAATTTCTATGGTATCATCAACAAGAGGATAAACGTAAACTGACGCAAAACTAGTGTGTCGTTTTGCATTACTATCAAAAGGAGAAATTCTTACCAAACGATGTACACCATTTTCGCCTTTTAGCCAACCAAAAGCATAATCACCATCTATTTCTATAGTTACTGTTTTTATACCAGCAGTATCTCCTTCTTGGTAATTGAGTTCTCGAACTTTATAACCATTTTTTTCGGCATACATTAAATACATGCGCAATAGCATCTGTGTCCAATCACAACTTTCAGTGCCGCCTGCGCCAGCAGTAATTTGAAGTACGGCACTTAAGCTATCACCTTCATCAGAGAGCATGTTCTTAAACTCTATATCTTCTAGAAGTGTTGAAGTTTTATGGAATTGTTCTTCAACTTCATCAGCAGTTGATTCGCCTTCTTTATAAAAGTCGTAAAGAATTTCTAAATCTTCTGTTAGTGTTTTTAAAGTATTAAAATCTTCAACCCATTTTTTCTTCACGCGAAGAGATTTCATAACTGCTTCGGCAGCTTTAGAGTCATTCCAGAAGTTTGGATTAAAGGTTTGTTCTTCTTCGTTTTGTATTTCTATATTTTTGGCATCAATGTCAAAGATACCTCCTTAACGCACCAAGGCGATCAATAAGATCTTTAATTTGATCTGTAGTTACCATAACTTAATTTGCTTTTAGCAAAAATAGAATTTATAACCTTTAGAGAAAGCTAATCATATTATTTATTTAAACTTATTATAGAATTTGAATGTAAGAGTATGGCAGTATATTTTTTAAAAATAAATATGAAAAATAAATATTTTAGTTGATATTTGACTAGCTATTAATTGTTTAAATGAAGCTTTTAGACATAACAAATAACCTAAAATAAAAATTATTAAACCAAATTTTTGACATTATTATTAACTACTATTCGTCTTTTGCCTGAAGCAAGCGATGGTATCTCATCTACATATGTAATAAAAACATTAGCGTCTTTACCAAAATCATTTTTTATATCTTCAATTAACTCGTTTTCAAAATCGAATTCATCACCTTGTAAATTTAGCTTTACTTCGTAATCTTTTTTATCTTGCTGTATAAATTGAAATTGCTTCAACAATTTATAATACTTATAAAATTTTGCATAGATTACATAAGATGATATAATATTACCTTGAGAATCATAAATTAAGTCCATTTTCCTTCCTTCAATTTGCTCAAACTCCGTATTTCCATTATCAAGAATGGTTAATTTAGCAACATCACCTGTATCGTATCTAATAATTGGCATTGCATAATTAAACAAATCTGTAACTACAATTCTACCCAATTCACCAGATTTTACTGGTTTATCATTATCTAGATTAAGTACTTCAATATGATAACTAGCATGATTTAATATAAAATTATTTGGAGAATCAATAGTTTGGTGGGCCACAATACCAATTTCTTCACTTGAATATCTAGATAAAACCTCAGTATTAAAATATTTACCTATAGTCGTTTTTGTATATGAGCTTAAATATTCAGAATTAGCAATAATAGAATTTAGTTTTAAATTATCAAATTTCATTTCATGTTTTTCAACATAGTGTGCAATCATTTCTAGTGAAGAAGCTAAACCCAGAATAGTCTTGATTTTATTAGTGTCTTTTTTTAAGAGATTTATAAATTCGTTTATTCTATAATCAGTAAACCGAGAAATATCAAATTGCACCACATTTTGGAGCCAAGATTTCAGTACCCCTTTTTGGTTATACTCTCTCCAAACTGCTAGATGGTATAGCCTATTGCCGACTTCAAAATTACAGCGCTTTAGAAAGTAGATAACATCAGCTCTATTTCTATTTCTTTTATTATCATCTTGATACAAAAAAAAAGGAATACCAGTAGACCCACTAGTAGTAAGCTTATAGTTAGGCTTATCTTTATAAAGTTTTGACTGAAATTGTTCAAAATTATTTTGGATATCCGTTTTTCTTATAATAGGAAAATCTGTAATTTCCTTTCCATTTTTATATAATTTATAAAACGGTGTTGTGTTTATAGCATGTGTCAAAACATTAATCAAGTTTCGTTGTCTAATTTCAAGTGAAGTGGCACTAGCGGGTTCTTTCAATATTAAATTAACCTCTTTAAAATGAAGATTAATTCTTCCGCTTTTAATTATATCGTTAGTCCAAAAAAAAAGGTTTCTTAAATAATTTAAAATCTGCATATGTAGAATTTATTTAGAACAAAAATAGGTTTTAATGCTAAAGAAATTAACAAATGTTGTCACAAGTTATGAAAAGAAAATTGATTGTTTTGACGAATATAAATAATCCAAATTGGTATCTTATTAGCATAAATAGATAGTATAACATGGATACTTTTATTCAAATTATTGACATTTAACATTTAAAATTTTAGTTAATCTGCAAATAAAATTTGATAAAAAAAGTGCTAAAAACTTTAGTTTTTAGCACTTTTTTTAATTTATTTATCTATCTAAATTATTATCTTACTCCGCCACCTGTATCTTCATCCTCAATACTACAAGTATTTCCGTTTTCATCAGTATGACTTTTCACAAGGAAGGTTCCATTGTTGTCATTTTCAACTGGATCTGGGTAAGATCCTAAGTCTCCAAAAGTACTTTTGTGAGCATTAACATTTCCTAATATATCATCAGAACAGCTTGTATGAATACTAGCTTCTCTGGTTCCATTAACTGAATAGTACCACCAAACACCAACATTACCTAGTTCTACAGTAAGTTCATCTCCAGGATTTACCCCTGAAATAGTTTCTGATCCTCCTTTTTGACCAGTAACAATTACTTCTGCTCCAGCAGGACCATCATATACTACTGTCATTTTAACAATTTTGCCTTTACAATCACATTCATTACCTGCGGGAGGAGCATCAGAAGGACATAACTCACCACCTTCTCTACTGGCTCCTCGTATTACTGTAAAGTAACCTTTAGTATAGCCAGGACCAACATCAGGGTCTGAACAGCTTGTGTGTATTTTTGCATTTATAGAGCCATCTACAAAGATTTTAATTTCAGTACCTAAAGTACCTTTTTTATCATATCCATAAATGGTAAACGATTCTCCAGGGTTAACTGTACCTTCAAAAATGATTGGAGCTCCCTGTTTTTTCTTACCTTTACCTTTTACAATTATATCTGCTGTAGCAGGACCATTATATTGTAATTCTAATTCAGTAATTTTTCCTTTACAATCACCACAGTCATCTCCTCCAGGATTGTCAGAAGGACATAATTCACCGCCTTCTCTACTAGCTCCTCGTATTACTGTAAAGTAACCTTTAATATAGCCAGGACCAACATCAGGGTCTGAACAGCTTGTGTGTATTTTTGCATTTATAGAGCCATCTACAAAGATTTTAATTTCAGTGCCTAAAGTACCTTTTTTATCATATCCATAAATGGTAAACGATTCTCCAGGATTAACTGTACCTTCAAAAATGATAGGAGTCTGTTTTTTCTTACCTTTACCTTTTACAACAATATTTGCTGTAGCAGGGCCATTATATTCTAATTCTAATTCGGTAATTTTTCCTTTACATTCATTACATTCCAAAGTTGGAACTTCTACTGTAATAATAATTGATTGCTTCCCTTCAGGAATAAGAACGATTGCAATTTGCTCTCCACACTGTGGGACAAACCCATCGCCATTATCTATAGCTGCTTGAACAATTTCTTGGCCTTTAGTAACATTTTCAGGATCATTATTCCATTCACCTGTTGGGTCACTTAAATAAATACAATTTACACAATTTACATCATCAATAAGTTCCCAAATAGCCCATTGAACGTGCCCAAATGTATAGTTACCACCACTAGGACTTACAGAACCAATAAAAGATTGATTTAGAATCCAGTTTACCAAATCAAAATTATCCGGATTCTCAAATTTTCCAACAGGAAGTTCTTCATAAGTTGAGTAAACCGCAAAATCAAATGGTCCCTCAATACCTAAACTCAAGTCAACATCGGCGCACCATGCTGGAATATTTACGCCAGCTAAATTGCTATCTAGAATATCTAATGTGAAATAAGAATTATCACCTGGTTTCGCTGTAGTTTGTGCACTTACAACGTCAGGTAAATTTAATTCTAATCCTTCAATGTCTGGAATACATCCAGTATTGTTATCTGCTTTCTTATGTTCAAGAGAAGATACCGATGAAAGTGAGACTTCTTCTTCTAAATTTTCTATCTGACAAGACACAAAAAATAAACAAATTCCAAATAAAAATATAATATTTTTTTTCATAATTTAAATCTTAAATTTATTGATTAATAGCAATATTAAAGTTTAAAAATAATGTAATAAGTAGGAAACAAACTTAAAAATTAGTCCAAACTCTTAATAATTCGTTAAATAGTTGAAGTTCATTTATTTTGGTTAAGATGTATTTATTCTATTTTAGAATGCTTATTAATATTCCA
>QMOV01000055.1 GCA_003650305.1 Bacteroidota bacterium
ATGGTAATATCTCTTAAAGCACGATCGTTCATATCAATAACACGTTTCCAAACAATAGTTCTTGGATCAAGCCCTAAACCTCTTGTACGTGATTGAATATTATTGTCAATTAGTGCAGAAAGTAAATTATTTGCTTTTTCTATGGCTGAAAAGTCTCCAGTAAAATGAAGATTTATATCTTCCATAGGCACAACTTGAGAATATCCTCCTCCTGCAGCTCCACCTTTTATACCAAAGACTGGTCCTAAAGATGGTTCACGCAAAACTACAGTTGTTTGCTTGCCAATTTTATTTAATCCTTCTGTTAAACCAATAGAAATAGTAGTTTTTCCTTCTCCAGCTGGAGTCGGTGTGAGCGCTGTAACTAATATTAAGTTATTATTGGTTACTTTATCCTCATCGATTAAACGTATTGGAAGCTTGGCTTTATACTTGCCATACATTTCAAAATCACTTTCTTTTACGTTTAATTTAGAAGCGATATCTCTAATATGCTCCATCATATTACTTTGGGCAATCTCTATATCTGTCATAAGCTTATTTCTATTAAAAATAACATATTATTTTTTCAGAATACGAAGTTAATAAATTAAGTTTGATAAGTAAATATTATAATTAAGTAGCTTTAGAAAATAGATTTAAATTGTTACTCTGAAAGTAATTCATCTATTACAGCTCTCATTTTTTCACTATTCCAATTAGAAGCCCCTTTTTTATCGATAACAATATTTCCTTTTTTATCGATTAAAAATGTTCTGGGAATAGATGACACATTAAAATTTTCAGGATATTCTGATATTGCTTTATAAGCTTTAAAACTATAATTATGTTTTTCTAGAAACATGGAAATTTTTTCTTCATCTTCATTCGATACAAATAGAAAAATGATTTTGTCGTTATAGTCATGGTATAATTTCTCTAAACTTGGCATTTCAGCTATACAAGGTGCACACCAAGTAGCCCAAAAATTAATTAAAACAACTTTGTTTTTTGTAGATGCATAATCGAATGTTTTTCCATCAAGATCTTCTAACTGCCAATTGTAAGTATCTAAAACTTTTCGGTCTTCATAATCAATAACCGAAGGACTAAACAATGCTAATCCTTTATTTAAAAATACCTGAATTGGTTTTCGAGTTTGAGGAATAATTAATAAAGCAATTACAACTAAAAATATAAGATTTTTTCTCTGTGATTTTGAAATTTTCATAAATAAATTTTTCACTTAATATTTTATGTCGCAAGTTAAATTAAAACTAACATAATTAATGTTATTTAATCTTACTTATGAAAATAATACCAAGTAACTTCTTAAATTTATTCTAAATTTGTTTGAAACCAACTCTAAAGGAGGTTTTCTCCATTTAAAACAATAAATTATGAGCTCAAGAAGAGACTTTGTCAAAAAAACTGCCATCATTGGCACAGGAATAGCACTAGCACCAAATTTAACATTTGGAGCAGATTTTAATACTTCAAAAGAAAAATTAAATATTGGTCTCATAGGTGTTGGACTTAGAGGAACTAATCATTTAAATAATGTGTTATTACGAAATGATGTAAATGTAGTTGCCATTTGCGATATAGATGAAAGGCGAAATACTATTGCACTTGAAATTATTGATAAAGCTGGACAAAACAAACCTAAAGTTTTTGGTAAAAACGATTACGATTATCGTAATCTTTTAGAATTAAAAGAAGTAGATGCTGTAATAATTTCAACGCCTTGGCTTTGGCATACTCGAATGGCGAAAGATGCAATGAAAGCTGGAAAATATACAGGTTTAGAAGTTTCTGCTGCTAATACAATGGAAGAATGTTGGGATTTAGTTAATACACACGAAGAGACAGGCTCACATTTAATGATTTTAGAAAATGTTTGTTACCGAAGAGATATTATGGCTGTTCTAAATATGGTACGTCAAAATGTGTTTGGAGAACTAATACATTTTAGATGTGGTTATCAACACGATTTACGTTTTGTAAAATTAAATGACGGAAAAACTGCCTACGGAAAAGGAGTAGAATTTGGAGAAAAAGGAATTTCAGAATCAGTTTGGAGAACACAACACTCACTCTTGCGAAACGCAGACGTGTATCCAACTCACGGAGTTGGACCAATTGCAACAATGTGTGATATAAATCGTGGGAATCGATTTGTATCTATAACTTCTATCGCGTCTAAAGGAGTTGGCATCCATAACTACATTGTGAAAAATGGTGGTAAAGATCATCCAAATGCAAAACTTAAATTTAAACAAGGTGATGTTATTACCTCAATGATAGAAACTTCAAATGGAGAAACTATTATAGTTACTCACGATTGTAATTCACCACGTCCTTATTCTCTTGGATTTAGAGTTCAAGGTAGTGAAGGTTTGTGGGAAGTAGATGGAAATAGAATTTACATTGAAGGAAAAGCAAAAAAACCTCATCGCTGGGATGAAGCAACAGAATGGTTAGATAAATATGATCATCCTTTATGGAAAAAATATGGAGAAACTGCGACAGGAGCTGGTCATGGAGGTATGGATTTTTTCGTTATCCATGCTTTTGTAGAATCGGCTAAACTTAACATTGCTCCACCATTGGATGCTTATGATGCTGCTGCATGGAGTGCAATCACGCCTCTTTCGGAAGTATCAATAGAAAATAATGGCGAGCCACAAGACTTTCCAGATTTTACTAGAGGAAATTGGGTAAAGCGTAAGCCTTACAATTGGATGAAAGACAGCTTTTAAATTTTGCTTACTTCAAATAATATAACGATTGTAGCTCCTGGGCGAATATGTCTTTTTGGAGATCATCAGGACTATTTAGAATTACCTGTGATTGCATGCGCAATTGATAGGCAAGTGATTCTTTCTGCTAAAATAAATCATGACGACTGTTTTCATATACTTATGCCAAACATTAAGTCTGAGAGGCATATTCCAATTTCAGAAACTTTTGACATATTGAAGCCTCAAGATTATTTTGCATCAACACTACGAGTAGTTAAAAGATATGGTTGCATTCCTAATAAAGGTTATACAATTAATCTAGAAAGTAATATACCCATAAATGCAGGTATTTCAAGTTCGTCTGCAATTGTTGTAGCATGGGTCTTTTTTTTATTAAAAGCTTTTGGGTGTATTAAAAAAATATTTCCTCAATTAATTGCTCAAATTGCTTATGAAGCTGAAGTTCTAGAACATAATTCTCCTGGTGGAAAAATGGATCAATTCACAATCGCAATCGGAAATATCATCTACATTGATACAGCTCAAGATTTGGTTTATAATACTATTGGCACATCTATGGAAGGACTAATATTAGCCGAATCTGGAATTTCAAAAGAAACGCTAGGATTACTTTCAAGCATTAAATCAAAAGCTACAAAGGCAATTGATTGTGTTTCGAAAAATGTTTCGAATTTTAATTTGAAAGCTACAACAATGGATGACTACAAAATATTTTCAAAATACATATCTCAAGATTTGGAACCATACTTTTATGCAGCAATTATAAACCATACAATTACTAACAAAGCATTAACTTTATTTAAAGATGGTAATATTGATGTTGAAAAAGTTGGAAAACTAATGAATGAGCATCATGACATACTCAAGAACAAATTGAATATTACTGTTCCTAAAATTGATAATATGATAGATACTGCTTTAAAAGCTGGTGCTTATGGTGCAAAAATTGTAGGTTCTGGTGGTGGTGGATGTATTGTTGTTTTATCACCAACAGAAAAAAAAGAAGAAATTATAAATGCTTTACTCAAAAGTGGAGCAAAGAACGCTTATGAAGTATCGATTTCTCAAGGAGCGTATTGTAAATAAATCATAAAAAAACTCCCTTAAACAAATGCAAAGGAGTTAAGTTTTAAAACTAATTATCAAGCGTTTTGCTTCTTTATTAAATTTAAAGCAGAGCCTTCATTATACCATTCAATTTGAGAATCGTTATAAGTATGGTTAACCACAATTAAATCCTTGCTTCCATCTTTATGAACAACTTCAATAGTTAATTGTTTTCCTAGAGTAAATTCATTTAAATCAAGAAAGTTAAATGTGTCATCTTCTTGAATTAAATCATAATCATTTTCATTAGCAAAGGTTAAACCTAACATACCTTGCTTCTTGAGATTAGTTTCATGAATACGAGCAAAAGATTTTACAATTACTGCTGCAACGCCTAAATGACGAGGTTCCATTGCTGCGTGCTCTCTCGATGAACCTTCACCATAATTATGATCGCCAACCACAATAGTTTTTATTCCTGCTGTTTTATAAGTACGCTGTGTTTTAGGAACAGAATCATACTCACTATCTATCTGACTTTTTACAAAGTTAGTTTGCATATTAAAAGCATTTACAGCACCAATTAAACAGTTGTTAGAAATATTATCTAAATGTCCTCTATAACGTAACCAAGGTCCAGCCATAGAAATATGGTCTGTTGTGCATTTTCCATGTGCTTTAATTAATAATTTTGCTCCTTCAATCTTGTTACCAATTGGCATAAAAGGTGTTAATAGTTGTAAGCGTTCAGAAGTTGGATTTACTGAAATAGTAACTCCGCTTCCATCTAAAACAGGTTCTACATAACCTGCATCTTCAACTGCAAAACCATTTGGTGGTAATTCTATTCCTTTAGGCTCATCTAATTTTACTTCTTCTCCATTTTCATTTAACAAGGTATCATTCATTGGATCGAAATCCAATCGTCCTGAAATTGCAATTGCTGCAACTATTTCCGGCGAACCAACAAACGCATGTGTATTTGGATTTCCGTCAGCACGTTTTGAGAAATTTCTATTGAAAGAATGCACAATAGTATTCTTTTCATCTCCTTTTAAATCGCTTCTATCCCATTGTCCTATACAAGGTCCACAAGCGTTTGTAAAGATTGTTGCATCTAAATCTTCGAAAATCTTAAGAATTCCATCGCGTTCTGCTGTAAAACGAATTTGTTCTGAACCTGGATTAATTCCGAAATCTGCTTTTGCTTTTATCTTTTTATCTACGGCTTGTTTTGCGATTGAAGCTGCTCGTGTTAAATCCTCATAAGAAGAATTTGTACAAGAACCAATAAGTCCCCAATCTACTTTAATTGGCCAGCCGTTTGCTTTAGCTTTTTCTCCAAGTTCTCCAACAGGAGTTGCTAAATCTGGAGTGAAAGGTCCGTTTAAATGTGGACGTAAAGTATCTAAATCTATTTCTAAAACTTGATCGAAATACTGCTCTGGATTTGCATAGACCTCATCGTCTCCAGTTAAATGTTCTTTTATATTGTTTGCCGCATCAGCAATATCTGCTCTATCAGTTGCACGTAAATAACGTTCCATAGAGTCGTCGTATCCAAATGTTGACGTTGTTGCTCCTACTTCGGCTCCCATGTTACAAATAGTGCCTTTACCTGTACAAGACAATGCTTTTGCACCAGAGCCAAAATATTCTACAATAGCATCTGTACCTCCTTTTACTGTAAGAATTCCTGCAACTTTAAGAATGACATCTTTTGCTGAAGTCCAGCCATTTAATTTTCCAGTTAACTTTACTCCTATTAGTTTTGGAAATTTAAGTTCCCAAGCCATTCCAGCCATTACATCTACAGCATCTGCCCCACCAACTCCAATGGCTACCATTCCTAATCCTCCTGCATTTACAGTATGCGAATCTGTACCAATCATCATTCCTCCAGGAAAAGCATAGTTTTCTAATACCACTTGATGAATTATTCCAGATCCTGGTTTCCAGAAACCAATGCCGTATTTGTTTGAAACGGATTCTAAAAAATCAAATACTTCACTACTAACATCATTTGCTCGTAATAAATCTTTTGCTGCTCCTTGTTTTGCCTGAATTAAATGATCGCAGTGTACAGTAGTTGGTACAGCAACTTTATTCTTTCCAGCTTGCATAAATTGCAGCAAAGCCATTTGGGCAGTAGCATCTTGACAAGCAATACGATCTGGAGCAAAATCTACATAATCTTTTCCTCTGGTAAAAGCTTTATTTGGATTTCCGTCCCAAAGATGAGAATATAAAATCTTTTCGGAAAGTGTTAGTGGTTTACCAACAACTTCTCGTGCTTTATCTACACGTTCAGCCATTTGGTTATACACATTTTTTATCATGTCAATATCGAATGCCATATGCTAAAATTTTAATTTTTTAAAGTCTTTCACCTATGCTTTCAGCCTTCGTAACTTTTTACTTCGGCGAAGGAGGCAAAGCTTCGGTAAACAGAGGTGTGAAAATACAAAATTTAAAGTGATTTTGGAATATATGTAACAGATTAGAGCTAATAATGAACATAATTCAATAAAGTGATTGATTTGTATGGTTTTTTTAAATATTCTACAAAATAGAATTGAATATTTATTAAATTAATAATAGAAATGTTAGTTAAAAAAGTAGAAAAAATTACTTAACTAAAACAAACTCTTAATAATTTGTTCTTCGGTAATACCTTCTGCTTCAGCTTTGTAGTTTTTAATAATTCTGTGCTTTAGGATACTATTTGCTACTGCCTGAACATTTTCAATATCTGGAGAAAATTTGCCTTGTATAGCAGCATGAGTTTTAGCAGCTAAAATTAAATTTTGTGAAGCTCTAGGTCCTGCTCCCCAATCTACATATTGCTTTACTAAATTGGTTGCAGAATTACTCTCTGGTCTGGTCTTATTTACCATCTCTACTGCGTATTCTACCACATTATCTGCTACTGGAATACGACGAATTACATGTTGAAAATCTATAATTTCTTGTGCCGTAAACAAAGGATTTACTTTAACTTCTACATCTGAAGTCGTCACCTTTACCACTTCTACTTCTTCAGCAAATGTTGGATAATCTAAATTAATAGCAGACATAAAACGATCTAACTGTGCTTCTGGTAAAGGATATGTTCCTTCTTGCTCTATAGGATTTTGTGTTGCTAAAACAAAATAAGGTAACTCTAATTTATAATTATGTCCTGCAATAGTTACAGAACGTTCTTGCATTGCTTCTAACAAAGCTGCTTGTGTTTTTGGTGGTGTTCTGTTAATTTCGTCAGCTAGAATTATATTAGCAAATATTGGACCTTTTATAAACTTAAAGTGCCTGTTCTCGTCTAATATTTCGCTGCCAAGTATATCGCTTGGCATTAAATCTGGAGTAAATTGAATTCGTTTAAAATCTAAACCTAAAGCTTGAGCTACAGTGTTTACCATTAATGTTTTTGCCAAACCTGGAACTCCTATTAAAAGTGAATGTCCTCCTGAAAAAATAGAAATTAATATTTGGTTTACTACCTCGTCTTGACCAATGATTATTTTAGCAATTTCAGTTTTTAACGCTTTATATTTTAAAACTAGTTTTTCTACTGCAGCAACATCAGACATGAATAATTAATTTTTATTTTTAAGCCAGTTACTATTAAAATTACACTCTCGATGTTCTCCGTTTAACTTAATAAAAGTATCCATGATTTTTTCTTCCTGCCATTTTTCGATTGCATTTAATTGTTTTTTACGCAAGGCTAATTCTTTTATTTTAACGTAATCTTTTGCAAAATTGGCTTCGTGCTCATCTGTTCTATCTGTAACCGTTAATATTTTAAACTTTTCTGGATTAATACGATCTGCATCTTTAAGAACAAGACTAACTTCTTTGTCTTTTAAGTTTTGAATTTGGGAATATAATTCAGGATCCATTTTTGTTAATGGAAAAATATAATCTTGGGTTTCAGGATTAATTAACAAACCTCCTTCATACTTTGTTTCCTTTTCATCACTAACTTCTAAAGCAGCATCAGCAAAGCTAATCTCACCATCAACAATACGTTTTCTAGCTAGCTCTAGTTTTTCTCTGGCTTCATTTACAGCTTGTTGAGTTACTTTAGGTCTTAATAGTATATGACGTACATCGTATTCCTGACCTCTTATTTTTTCTAATAAAATAATATGATACCCAAAATCGGTTTCAAATGGATCGGAAATTTCTCCTTCTTGTAACGCAAATGCCACAGCTCTAAATTCTTTAACCATTTGAGGACGTTTTCGGTTTAATGTATATTTACCACCATTTTTTCTTGATGGTACATCGTCTGTATATAATACTGCTTTCGTTGTAAAACTTGCTCCGTTATCGGTAACATCTGCTTTAAACTCTTTAAGCCTGTTTATTACTTTTTGTTTTTCTTCTTCAGTAGTTTTAGGTATTACAACAATTTGTGCCACCTTAAGTTCTGTACCAAAAACAGGTCGCTCATCTTTAGGAATGCTATTAAAAAATTGTCTTACTTCTTCAGGAGTGACTTCAATTTCTTCAATAATACTTTCTCTCATCAAGTTTGCCATTTCCCCATTTTTATTAAGCTCAAACATTTCGTCCCTTAGCTCTTGCTCATCATCTTTCTTGTAATATTCAAGTAATTTTTTCATGGAGCCAATTTGTTGGGCAAAGGCATTTATTTGTTGATCTACTCTAGATCTAATTTCGGCATCATTAACTTCTAAACTATCCTGAATGGCATGATGCATATATAACTTTTCTTCTAATAGACTGCCAAATAATTCACATCTAGGAATATCATTTATAGAAACACCTCTTTGTTCTAATTCAAGAAATTTTTTGTCTATATCTGAATCTAAAACCACAAAATCTCCTACAACAGCAGCTACACCATCAATTTTTATTCGTTGTGTAGAATCAATTTCTTTTACAGTTTCTATTACTTCTTTTTTGTCTTCAATAATTTCTTGAGCTATTGTTACAAATGGCAACAACAATAAAACACTTAATATTAAATACTTCACTTTAGTTAAAAATTTCAAATTGTTTGTTTTTTATGGCATCTTTAGTGATATCCTTTTCTAATTGCTTAATAAACTCCAACTTACGTTTATTAATGACGATTTGTTTTATAGTTGGCATAACATATTCTATTGGTGCTAAATCATTTCTATGTAACACCTCATTAATTTGCATCAAATATAATCCTAATGAATCTTTGAGTTGTATAAAATTAGATTTTTTTAACAGTTCTTTTTTGTTGTCAGAATTAATAACAGGAATTTTTGAAGTTGCTTGGTCTAAACGAATCCATATTGAATCATTAAGTGAATACGATTTAAATTGAATTGCTATTGAATCTAAAATCACTTTATCTTCCTGATCAAATCTTTTAAAGCGTTCTTCGATGTCTTTTAAATTTATATTGTTATCACTTACATTTATATATCTAAACTTAATAAGTTCTTCATTTAATTTAAACGTTTCAATATTTCGGTTATATACTTCTATAGCTTCTTGTTGAGTTACAGATGTGTCTATGCTTCGTTTTACTAATGCCTCTAAATAGGCATTAATAAAAAGATCGTTTTTATATTGTTGAACTAAAGCATTAAATTCAATTTGTTTTCCTTCCGATAAATTTATTTTAGCTCCATTAATAAGTAACTGTTGTGTTGCCCAATGTGTAATATAATTACTCACTCGCAAAATACTATCTTCTTTTGTAGTGCCATTTGAAATTAAGTCCTTTATATCTTCTTGGTATAAATAAGTATCATTAACTCTTGCAACAGGTACTTTGCTATCAACTTTTTTTAAAAAATCGCAAGAAGATAAGATTATAAAAATTAATATTACTATGTAATAATTCGGTTTCAATTATTTTTTATTTGCGTTTTTACTTTAGCTAAAACATCTTGATTGACAACAACTATATATGTGTTTTCTAATTTTTTTAACCATTTTTTTTCAACTTCAACTTGAAAATCGTTAATCACTCTACCTTTTATTTCCTCTAATGTTTTTTGTGTTTCTGGCAATACATCTTTTACTTTTATAACATGGTAGGCATCATTGTAAAAGTAAACTTCTGAAACGCCTTTTATAAAATTAAAATCTTTAGGTAATGCTTTATGTTGGGCATTCATAATAGCACTTGTAAAAATAACGTTTTGAGAATCGTTTTGGTTTATTTGTGTTTTTATATCTTCTATGTTTTCACCTTTTTGAAGCATTTGTTCTACTTTTTTAATATCTTTTTCTTTAGCAGATGTGGCTACAACAGCATTAATACGTTCTTGCCAAGTGTAATTTGCTTTATTCTTATTAAAATAAGTTTGAATACCAGTAGTATCCAGTTTAACAGCATTCCATATTTTAGCTTCCATAAGATCAAACAGTAATAAGCCTTCTCTGTATTCGTTTAAAATCTCAGCAAATTCTAAATTTTCAAATTCTAAATTTTCTTCGTGATAAGCTAACAACTTGGCACTAAGAAAAGCACTATATTGTTCTTTTACAAGATCTACTATTGATCTTTTAGCAGTAGTTTTTCGTTGTGAATTATATAAAAAATTAACAAAATCGTTATAAGTTAATTGCTCATTTCCGATTTTTAGAAATACCTTGCCCTTTTCTAAATCTGAAGGTATTATCCAGCCTCTTTTAAAAAATTGATCATTAATAATCGATTCAAAATATGTAAGTTCTGGATTTGTATTTTGGATGTTATATTTGCTTTTTAAAGTATTAATTAAAGATGTATTTATAAGTTTAGATCGCGAATCGCGTTTTACTCTTAACTCCAGATCAAACTTCATATCTTCAAAAGATTGAATAGGTTTTTTACTGTATAACTTCACTATATGCCAACCATAATTGGTTTTAAACGGTTTAGATATTTCGTTAATTTCCTTTAAACTAAATGCTAAATCTTCAAATTCGACTGAACTTAACTGTCCGCTTTTAAAAGGAGTTAATTTTCCTCCATTTTTAGCAGAACTTTTATCGTCTGAAAATTGTTTAGCTAAAGATTCAAAATTCTCGCCTTGCTCAATGAGTTTATATATTTCTTGAATTCTAATTTCTGGATTAATTAAAGAATCTTTTTGATTGTTAGAAATCATTATATGACCAACTGTTACTTCTCCTCTCGACTTTCGTTTATCAAATATTTTAACAACATGATACCCAAATTTAGTTCTAAATGGTTGAGAAACCTCTCCTATTTTTGTATTAAATGCTACATTCTCAAAAGCATAAACCATTTTAAATCCGGAAAAATATCCTAAATCTTCAGCAAATATTGTATTACCATTATGAACTTCTTTTTGTACGCTTTCAAAATCTTCGTTTAAAAAGCGGTCTCTCATTTTCAAGATTGCAGCGTATGCTACTGCTGTATCTTTTTCATGTTCAGGAATTTTTACCAAAATATGACTTGCCTTTATATCTTTAGAAATTCTCTCGTATGCCTCTTTAACTAATACATTGGTTACTTTATGGTCGGTAAGGTAATTTTCTGCTAATTGATTTTTATAGCTTTCCAATTCCTTAATGTATTGAGGATTTTTATCATATTCTAGAGCTCTAGCTTCAATAATCTTAAGCTTATAATTTATAAATAATTTAAGATATCCATCGATATCTTTTTGAGATTCATCTTTAACTAAATCTAAATTCTTATTATATACTCTCAAAAATTCTGAAGCAAATACTGGAGCGTTTTCAACAGTAAACAATACATCATCCTTTTTTATTTGTGCCGTTGTAAAAATTACAAAAAACAAGAAAACACATAGAGTTAGGATACTATTTTTCATAATATATTGAAACTTTTTTAGTGAGAGCAAAAATACTAATATTAACCTATAATACAAGTTGTATTAGCAAACGATTATTAACTATAAATAGTGTGTTACTTAATTGTAAAATACTTTTTTTTTGATTGGAAACTAAAAGTTTTTAACACTAAAACGTTGTAGTTTGTTAAAATTCATTGTTTTATTTTAAAATTGTTATATTTAAGATTGATTTTAAAATTTAAACTATGAAAACAAAACTACTTTTTACTTTTTTATTAATCTTATCCTTGCAATTTGCTACTGCACAAAGCATTGGCATTATAGGAGATTTTGGCAATTGGGGAGATGATGTAGATATGACTACCACAAATAACTTAATTTATACTAAATTAGGTTATTTTATCTCCGCAGGTGGACTAAAATTTAGACAAGATGACGCTTGGACAAATAGTTGGGGAGGCGATACTTTTCCTGCTGGTGCTACATCAGGTAATAATATTCCTGTAACTGCTGGTTTTTATGATATTGCATTTCTTATTGACACAGGTGATTATGTTTTTTCAACAGTTGCTGCGACAGATCAAAATGTTAGCATTATTGGTGATTTTAATGGTTGGGCCGCAGATCTTGTTTTAACTACTGCAGACGGTATTAATTACACCGCCACTAATGTTTCATTAGTAAGTGGAGGTGAGTTAAAATTTAGAAGAGATGCAAATTGGGCTGTCTCATATGGTGGCCCAGGATTAACCGGAACAGCTTCTCCAACAGGTGCTAATATTGCAATTCCTTCAAGTGTAGATTACGATATAAGTTTTAATATAGAAACATTTGCTTATTCAATTGCGGAATCATCATTAGGTTTAGACGACGTTACCAAAAATATCAACATGTTCTATATTAATAACACCTTAAAAATTAATGGCTATAATGGAAAAGCATCTATTAGAGCATTTGATATTTCGGGAAGATTGTTACAAAACATTGAAAAGATACAAATACAAAATAGCTTTTCTCAAGAAATTAATTTGCCTAAAAACCAATTAAGCTTTATTGTTCTCGAAGGCGAAAATTTCATAAAAACACTAAAAGTAATAGCAAATTAATTAGGCTGCTACTAAAAATTTTAAAATGGCGATTGTTTTACAATCGCCATTTTTATTTTATAAAAATCTAATCTACCTTTAACCCAGATTATGTATTAAAAAAATTATTTTAGTGAAGAAAAGAGTTTTAATTCCAGTACCTAGTTATGGATTCGATCCAAGTGAAGCTGCAATTCCTTGGAAGTTAATGAAAGAAAAGGATATTGAAATTATTTTTATTACACCTGATGGAAAAAAAGCCACTGCTGACAAACTAATGGTTAGCGGAAAGAAACTTGGTATTTGGAAATCAGTATTGCGAGCAAGAAAAGATGCAGTAGAAGCATATTTTGAAATGGAACAAAATGAATTGTTTTGTAAACCATTAAAATATACTGATGTTCTTGAAAAAGATTTTGACGCTATATTACTACCAGGTGGTCACGATAAAGGTGCTAAAGAATATTTAGAATCTAAAACAATGCAACTGCTTATCTCAGCATTTTTTAAAGCTAAAAAACCTGTTGCTGCTGTGTGTCATGGTGTTGTACTAGTAGCTAGAAGTATAGATTTTGATACAGGAGAATCAGTTATCCGCAACTATAAAACGACTTCTTTGTTAAAATCTCAAGAGCTATTGGCTTATAATCTCACCCGCCTTTGGCTAAAAGATTATTACCTTACCTATCCAGGACTTACAACCGAAGATGAAGTTAAATCTGTTTTGGCAGATAGTAATAACTTTATAAAAGGTCCCACTCCATTATTAAAAGACAGCCATAAAAACTTAAAAAGAGGATTTATAGTAAAAGACAAGAATTATTTATCTGCAAGATGGCCAGGAGACATTTATAATTTTTCTTTAGAGTTCATTAAAATGGTTCAGGAAGTTTAATATTTCGCTATATTTATGATTTAGCAAATTATACACTAAAAAATATGCACATACTACTATGAATATTAAAAACGTAACCATTGCTGGAGCAGGAACATTAGGCTCACAAATAGCATGGCAAACTGCTTTTAAAGGATTTAATGTAACCGTTTATGATATTTACGAAAAAGGGGTTGATCTTGGTAAGCAATTTCATCAGCAATACGCGAAAATATTTCTAAATTCAAGAAGTGTTTCACAAGAAAAAATTGATGAAACTTTTTCACGATTAAATTATACAACTAATTTAGCTGAAGCTGTAAAAGATGCAGATATTATAAGCGAATCCATTCCTGAAAATCTTGAAATAAAAAAAGCTTTTTATATTGAATTAGCCAAAGTAGCTCCAGAAAAAACAATTTTTACTACTAATTCTTCAACATTATTACCAAGTCAATATGCTGAAGAAACTGGAAGACCTGAAAAATTTCTTGCCTTACATTTTGCCAATTGGATTTGGGATGCCAATATTGGAGAAGTCATGGGACATCCAAAAACAGATGCAAAATATTTTGATTGCGTAGTCGAGTTTGCAAAAGAGATTGGCATGGTTCCAATTCCTATTCGTAAAGAACAACATGGTTACGTCATAAACTCTTTGCTTGGACCACTACTTCAGGCAGCAGGAAACCTATTGGTTAACGAAGTTGCAGATTATGAAACTATTGATAAAACATGGATGATTACTTCTGGAACAAAAATGGGACCTTGTGCAATTATGGATATGGTTGGATTAGAAACCGTTTACAATATTGAAAAACTGTGGAGTGAAAAATTAAATGATAAATTAGGATTAGCAAGAGCTGAATATTTCAAGAAAAACTTTATAGATAAAGGAAAACTTGGCATGAAAACCAATGAAGGTTTTTATACTTATCCAAATCCTGAATATAAAAATCCAGATTTTTTATCATAACAAGCAAGAAAACTAATGAGTACTATAAAAGATAAATTTAATTTAGAAGGTAAAGTAGCTATAATTACAGGCTCTTCTAAAGGTATTGGTAAAGCTATTGCAAAAGCTTTTGCAGAGTGTGGTGCTACTGTAGTGATAAGCAGCAGAAAACAAAAGGCTTGCGAAAAAGTAGTAAACGAATTTAAATCTTTAGGATTAAATGCTGTTGCTACTGCGTGTCATGTTGGTGATGCTGGCAGCAGAAAAAAATTAGTAGAAAAAACAATTACTAAATGTGGTGGAATTGATATTTTGGTAAATAATGCAGCAACAAATCCTGTTTATGGACCTATTGAAGATGCACATTCAGATGCTTTCGATAAAATAATGGAAATCAATGTAAAAGCGCCTTGGGATTTAGCTAATAAATGTTTAAAAAGCATGAAATCTCGAGGTGGAGGAAGTGTTATTAATATTAGTTCTATTGAAGGAGAGCATCCAGGTTATGGTCTGGGTTTATACTCTTCAAGCAAAGCTGCATTATCTATGCTCACAAAAAATCAGGCTAAAGAATGGGGAAAACATAACATTCGTGTAAATGCGATTTGTCCAGGATTGATTCAAACAAAATTTAGTGCTGCACTTTGGAATGATGAAAAAGTGATGCATCAAATTAATAAAAAATTACCTCTTGGCAGAATGGGACAATCGGAAGAAATTGCAAGTGTTGCATTGCTTTTAGCTTCAGAAGCTGGCAGTTATATCACAGGAAGTTTACAAGTGGCTGATGGAGGTTTTTTAATTTCAGGATAAATAAATTTAAAAATGAATTTTGAACATACAGAAAAAGTAAAGGGATTACTGAAAAAACTTCAGGATTTCATGGATAAAAATATATATCCAATAGAGCAAGAAGTGAATGCATATAATTCAAATCAAGAAAATTTATGGACATCGCATCCATTTATTGAAAGTCTAAAAAGCAAAGCCAAAGCCGCAGGTTTATGGAATTTATTTCTTCCGAAGGATTATGGAACTTTCAGCCCTGGATTAAGTAATTTAGAATATGCTGCTATGGCTGAATTAATGGGACGTGTGCCTTGGTCTGCCGAAATTTTTAACTGTTCAGCTCCTGATTCTGGCAACATGGAAGTTTTTGCTAAATATGGAACACCTGAACAGCAAGAAAAATGGTTAAAGCCATTAATGGATGGTACTATTCGTTCTGCATTTTTAATGACTGAGCCACAAGTAGCTTCATCTGACGCTACAAATATTGAAACATCAATAGTTCGAGATGGAAACGAATATGTAATAAATGGCAAAAAGTGGTGGGCTTCTGGAGGTATGGATCCAAACTGCAAGGTCACTATTGTTATGGGAAAAACAGATCCTGATGCGTCTCGATACACTCAGCAAAGTATGATTATTGTGCCAATGGATACACCTGGATTAACAGTTGTTAGACCATTATCTGTCTTAGGAAATTTAGATTCTCCTGAAGGTCATGCCGAATTTCTTTTAGAAAATGTAAGAGTTCCAATAGAAAATATATTATTAGGTGAAGGTCGAGGTTTTGAGATTGCTCAAGGTCGTCTTGGTCCTGGACGTATTCATCATTGTATGCGAATGATTGGAATGGCACAACGCGCTATGGAAATGATGTGCAAACGTTCTACTGAGCGCACTACTTTCGGTAAAAAATTAGCCGACTATAGTAGCATTCGTCAAGATATTGCCAAATCTAAATGTGAAATTGAACAAGCACGATTACTCACGCTTAAAGCCGCTTATATGATGGATACTGTTGGCAACAAAGCTGCAACAGATATTATTGCTATGATAAAAATTGTAGCACCAAACATGTTGTTAAATGTTGTAGATAGAGCTATGCAAGTTTTTGGAGCTAAAGGCGTATGTCAAGATGTGCCTTTATCACAATTTTACTTATATGGCAGGATGCTCAAATATGCCGATGGTCCAGACGAAGTGCATATGTACCAATTAGGAAAGCGAACGATAAAGGAGTTTAGCTAAAGTTAGATGAGTAAGATTTATTTGATTAGACACGCACAAGCTTCTTTTTTGGCTGATGATTATGATAATTTATCAGTCAAAGGCATAATACAATCTGAAGCTTTAGGAACATATTTTTTAAAGCACAACATTCATTTTGATAAAATATTTATTGGAAAATTAAAAAGACACCAGCAAACATTTGATGGGTTTAATCAAGTATTCGCAACTCAAGACATAGGATTACCTAAACCCATTTATTTAGAAGAATTAAACGAGCATCACGCTCTGGCTGCTTTTAATTTTTATTACAAAGATTTTACCAATCAATACGACCAAGCAAATCATTTGTTCAATGAAATTGATAAAGACCCAAACTTAAAAAGAAAAAATTCAATCCTAATCTTTGAATTATTTTTGAAAGCCTATGCTTCAGGACAATATGCAGTAAATCATAAAACCATTAAAAGTTTGCTGATGTCTTTTAAGTTTTCCAATAAATATTTTATCAAAATAAATACTGTTATTTAGAAAATGAGTTCCTAATGCTTCAGATTGTAAGATTCCTTATCTGATAAATTATCATAATCATCAGCCAAAAAAGAAGCTTGACCATGTCTTATTAAATAAATCTTACTCATTTCTTTAGCTAAACGCTTTTATGGTTCGTTTTCCTAGTTGGTACATATGTACTTCGTCTGGGCCATCAGCATATTTTAACATTCTACCATATAG
>QMOV01000056.1 GCA_003650305.1 Bacteroidota bacterium
ACAATGAAATACGTATGCGAAAATATCATTGAAATAAGAGCATATTTGCTCCAGTCTTATCCATAATTTATAGATTCTGGTTTGCCATTATTTTCTAAAGCTTTGATTAAGAACTTTTTTTTGTGAAAACTTCCCAATGGTCTTGGGAAAAAGATAAATTGTTAAATGAAAAGAGGATAATTAAACTGATAGTCAAAATTCTTACTGGTTTCATCGTATTTTGATTTTTGTAATAATATTTTTAATTAACCCTAATTTTTAGTCAATCAATTTCGGTAAAATACACTTTTTCAGGTGTGTATTTGACAACACCTCTAAAAGTTCCAAACCATATATTGCCTTGGTTATCTTCTATGATTGAAGAAATTCTGTTGCTTGGCAGGCCTGTATCTTTATTGAAATAAGACCAGTTCTTACCATTATATTTTGCGATACCCTTTGCAATAGAAAACCAATGATTCCCTCTACTATCTTCAAGCATTTTGAAAAACCGTTTGCCCGTAAAACCATTACTTTCATTAAATGATTTCCAAGTACTTCCGTCAAATTTATAAATGGTGTTTTCTTTTCCATTAAACCACATGTTCCCACTGTTATCTTCTATAAATACAGACTGCAAGTACAATAATGATTTTGAGATTATATCTTTAGGAACTCCTTCAATATCTGTAAATGCCTTCCATTGTCCATTCTCAAAAATGCTCAAACCCTTATTAGTGCGATCCTGTTTAATTGCAGAGCCAACACCTATAAGACCGATATATTCTTTTGCAGGGACACCTGCTATAGCAAAAATTGTATTACGTGAATCCATTCTTATCATCAAAGTCTCGTTTCCAAGTAATCCATCTTTGGTAGTGAAATGTTGCCAAGTTAACCCATCATATTTGAATACACCATCCTCAGCGCCAATCCAAACATTTCCTTGAGTATCAGATATGATGGAAGCAACCAATTCTGCAGGAGAATTTGACACATTTGAAAATGTTTCCCATGTAATCCCATCATATACAGCTACACCGGTTTTTGTTCCAACCCATATATTTCCTGCTTTGTCACAGTGAAGTGCTGTAACCTTTTTACCTCCTAAATCTTTTTTTGAATATTCAATAACAGCTTCACCATCATAGGAGTATAGTTTGCTAGCTCCAAACCAGATTTTTCCATCAAATCCTTCAATAATGAATTTAGTTGGCGCTATTTTTATTCTTTCGAATATGGTCTCTTTTATTCTGACTAATCCGAGAAAACTACTACCAAACCAAATTGCACCATTATTATCTTCGTAAAAAACAGAAACAGTTGCCAACCTATTGTCAAATTTTTTGTTCCAGGTACCATAAATCATCCAATCCTTTCCATCGAATTTCGTCATCACTTTTTTAAGGTCATCAATAGGAGGATTAAACCATAGATTACCCTTTGAATCTTCGAGTATCTCTGTTATATTATTAGTACTCAATCCGTCATCTTTTGTATAAACTTTCCAATTGCCTTGAGAAAAAGAACTGATGGCAAAAAATAAAGTAATAGTCAAAAAAAACAATTTTTTCATATTTTTCAATTTTATGTTTAATTTTTTTTAGCTTTTTTCCTCTATTACTTATACATAATAATGGACAACGTTATTACTTGGGATCTTCAATAACCTTTATGACTTTATATTTATTTAATTCTTTATCAAATTCAACTTCTAACATTTGGCCTCCTTTGAGATCATTTATTAATGAAATAGGACAAATAGCTCGTATCTTTTTACCATCAGTTTTCTTAAGAACTATATCTTTTTCATAATACAATTTCTTAATCTCGCCACTAAAGGCATCATCTAAAGTAAAACTTACCCCAATAGCATATAATGCCCCACGAGTATAAGTTAAATCTTTAATTCTAATCTTGGCAGAATCGACAAATGCACTCCTTGGATATTTGTCTATATATTTCTCAAATGCTTTAATGGACTCTATAGATATAGTCTTTTTCCAAATTCTATTCTTAACAGAATCGGCATATTTACTATCTGGATATTTGTCTATATATTCCTCATAAGCATTAATGGACTCCATTGCTATTGTGTTTTTCCAAATTCTATTCTTAGCAGAATCGGCATATTTACTATCTGGATATTTGTCTACATATTCCTCATAAGCTTGAACAGAGTTAATTTCCAATGTATTTTTCCATTCCTTTTTGTCTTGTGAACAACTATTTATTAAAAAAATAATTGCTACATATAACATTAGTTTTAAATTTTTCATAATTATATCTCATATATTAGTTATTGTATCTATAATTTATCTTGATTTCTTCAAATGAGTTAATTAAAAAAATCAAGATAAATTTTAGAAAAGCAATATTTAATTAAATCTGTATCCAACCATTATTGATATATTGGAAGCTTTAATATCAGTTGGATCTTCTTTATCATCAGAGATATTTGATAATCCAAAACTATATCTTGCACCAACAAACAAACTTTCAATTACATCAATTGAAAGACCAAAATTTAAACTAAAATCTATAGATTTAGCATCATCTTTGACGTCTTCTGTTCCAGAAACACCATCATAAGTAAATTCCATTTCTGCTTTTGTTAAAAACCCTATTTGAGGGCCAGCTTCAATATAAAATTTTTCGGCAGCTTTATATTTAATCATTAATGGAATATTTACAACACTTGTATTAATCTTAAGTTCAGCACCAGATTCTTCAATTTTTGCTCCTTGTGTTGAAAATAGTATTTCAGGTTGAAAAAATAATAAATCAGAGATTTCAACTTCAACAAATAATCCGATATTAAAACCAGTTTTGGATTTCCAATCCATATCATCTTCAGAAAGATTTGAGAAATTCACTCCAGCTTTTGCTCCAAATGAAGCTTGAGCATTTAGACTTACAATAGTGAAGACTATTATAACAATCGATAAAAATAGTTTTTTCATAATTAATATTTTGGTTAAACAATACGTTCTTAATTTAATACATTTAGCTTTTAATGTTAATTAATTTTTAGTTCTGATATATATTTATTTGTTATTTCTTGAGCACCTAGATAAACTCATGATTGTTAAAATCACAATTTTTAAGATTACAATTTTTTTAAAAAAATAAATATGTTTTAAAGCATATTTTCATATGTTTTAAAACATACTAAACATTATTAGGTTTTACTTATTTAAAAGCTTAATTTAGAGTTACATTTTACTCATTTTAAAAATAACTCTTAAATAAAATAGAGATATCATAGTTTATTAAATAATGTAAGTAAATTATCATTTTTACTGACTGTTAAAGTGCATCTCAAATAATCATGGATGACAGAAAAAACACTTGTTTATGTTGCACTAAAAGAAGTAATTCTCTTTTAAGTGATTTGAGTAATAATGAGTTAAAAATACTTGACAAGAATAGATATGAGATTTCTTATAAGTCTGGAGAAATTATTTGTAAGGAAGGCACTAAACCTTTTGGTCTTATTTGTTTAAATAAGGGAAAGGTAAAAATTGTCAGAAGAGGGATAAATGGCAATAATCAGATTGTAGGATTAAAAAAAGCTGTAGATTTTATAGGTTTTCGGGGTTTAATGGGAGAAAGTTCTTATTTATCTTCAGCCGTTACTTTGGAGGATTCTACTGTATGTGTTATTGAGAAAAAAGATTTTTTCAAAGTAATTGAAAACAATAAATACCTAGCTTTTAAAATCATTAAATTATTTGCAAATAATCTAATTAGAAAGGATAGTCGTTTGGTAAACCTTACACAAAAACATATTAGAGCACGTCTTGCAGAAACTTTGCTTCAAATTCATAATATTTACGGTACTAATACGACTAATGGAAATTTAAATGTTTCATTAAAACGATCAGATTTGGCTTGTATTGCCAATATGACTACCGCGAACGCTATTAGAGTTCTTTCAGCTTTTAATAAAGAAAAATTAGTTGATGTTAGCCATCGACACATTAAAATAAATGACTTTAAAGTATTGAAAGAAATAAGTATTTCCGATCGATAATATGTCTTGTGTTGCCAATAGTATATAATTTAATTGTCTATAACTGACCTAATTAGTTATTCATATTATCTATTTTAAGAGTTACATATTAACGATTTAGAGTATTATATTCTTTTATGAAAGTATTTGGTTAGAGGATAAATATCTTTAGTGTTTTTCCTAATCTGCTTTTAATATGGCTAATTATACAAATAAGGTCTCCTTTATAACACATTTTCAATAAGCTATTGTCAATCAATAAATTACTTCCCAATACAAAAGTTGGCAAATATGTTGCCCAATAATTCGTCTGTTGTGATCTCTCCTGTAATCTCACCAAAATGGTACAATGCTTGTCGAATATCTATAGCAAGCAAATCTCCTGATAAGCCTGAATCCATTCCTTGTTGTACTTTTTGTATTTCTCCCAATGCTTTTAAAAGAGCATCGTAGTGCCTGGAATTGGTTATAATAGTGTCGTTATTTTTTAAAACTCCTGTATTAACAAATTCTAATAGTTTAGTTTTTAGAGCTTCAACACCTTCGGCAGTTTTTGCAGAAAGTAAATCAAGATTTTCAATAGACGATTTCAGATTTACGATTTCAGATTTTGATAATTTATCAACTTTATTGGCAATGATTACCAAATGCTTTTCAGGGAATTTCTTTTGAATTTTAGTAATCTCTTCTAATGAATTCTTATTTTCTGAAGCATCAAACAAATACATAACAACTTGTGATTGCTCTATTTTTTCGAAAGTCTTCTTTATCCCTATTGTTTCTATTACATCTTCAGTATCACGTATTCCAGCAGTATCTATAAACCTAAAACTTATGCCGTCAATAATTAATTCGTCCTCTATGGCATCACGAGTTGTTCCAGCGATCTCACTTACAATGGCTTTTTCTTCATTTAATAAGGCATTTAACAAAGTGGATTTACCTACATTAGGTTTGCCTACAATCGCAACAGGAATTCCTTTTTTAATCACATTACCAATAGCAAAAGATTCAATTAAACGTTTTAACACACCTATTATACGTGAAATTAAATCTTTAAACTGGGCGCGATTTGCAAACTCCACATCTTCTTCGGCAAAATCTAATTCTAATTCTATTAAAGAAGCAAAATTAAGGAGCTCATCACGCAAAGCCTTAATTTGGTTACTAAATCCGCCACGCATTTGTTGCATTGCCACTTGGTGAGAAGCTTCATTTTCGCTAGAAATTAAATCTGCAACAGCTTCTGCCTGACTCAAATCTAATTTTCCATTTAAAAAGGCACGTAAAGTAAATTCTCCTGGATTAGCAGTCCTACAACCATTTAGTAAAAATAATTGGATGATTTCCTGCTGAATATAAAGACTTCCATGGCAAGATATTTCAACTACATTCTCTCCTGTGTAAGAATGAGGGTCTTTAAAAATTGAAACCAACACTTCATCTATTACTCGATCTTTATCAACAATATGGCCAAAATGAATGGTATGTGTTTTTTGATTAGATAATCGTATCCCACTTACCGACTTAAAAAAAGATTGACAAATTGTTAACGCATCTTTTCCAGAAATCCTAATAACAGCAATTGCTCCAACACCTGATGGCGTAGCTAATGCAATAATGTTATCGGTATAGGTCATTACAGTTTATAATTTATGCAAAAGTAGTAAAATTGAATAATGACGACATACACTTAAACCATTTTAAATATGTATTAACAAAAAGTCGCTATACAATTAATAGAATTACTATTATATTTGCAGCAAAATATATTGAAAATGAAAAACATCATGCTTATTTTATCATTACTTTTTTTAGTTAATTCCTGCAATAAATCGGAATCTTTACCACCAAATACTTATGAAATAAACGTTTCAGCTAAAGGTGTTTACAATGGAATGAGAGCCTATATAAAAAATTCAGACGACATTAGAAAAGAATTTATTATCGATACTGCTATTGTAATGAACGAGTCATTTACATTCAGAGGTGAAATTAAAAGTCCTGCTATTCGCTTACTATATATTAATGGTATTAAGAAGAGTCTCCCTTTTGTTTTAGAACCTGGAAGAACTACGATTGAAATTTATAAAGACAGTATTTATTATTCTAAAATCGATGGCACTAAAAACAATGAAGACTATAGCTTATTTAAAAATGAGCTCAAAAATAGAGAGAAAGTCATAAATGAATTAAGACAACAAATTAAAGTAGCAAGAACTAATAATCCAGAATTAGTAGCCGAATTAAGTGCTAAAAACAGAGTAATGACAGATGAATACAAAAACTATTTATATGATTTTATTAAGGAAAATCCTGATTCAGAATTCTCATTACTTCTGCTTGAAACCTCTTTAATTAGATCAATACAAAATATTGACAAACTAAAGGAAAGTTATGCTCTGCTTACAAATGTTATTAAAAAAAATACTGCAAATAAGTTAAAAGGTCAAAAAATACAAACATTTATTCGACAAAAGGAAGCTAAAGCTAATTTAGAAATTGGAAAGGTTGCACCAAACTTTACATCTAAAACTCCAAATGGAGAAGCACTTTCCTTAAATGATATAAAAGGGAAAGTAACTATTATAGAATTTTGGGCAGCTTGGTGTGGTCCTTGCAGAAGAGAGAATCCTAATATAGTTAAAGTATATAATAAATATCACGAAAAAGGTCTGGAAATTATTGGTGTTTCTCTTGATGGAACTGGAAGACAAAAAGACCCAAAAGCAATTTGGCTTAAAGCTATAGAAGACGATAAACTGACCTGGCATCATGTTTCTAGTTTAAAATATTTTAACGATCCTGTTGCTCAATTATATAACATCAATTCTATTCCTGCATCTTTTATTTTGGATGAAGATGGTAAAATTGTAGCAAAAAAATTAAGAGGACAAGCTCTTGAAGATCAAATTGCAAGTATGTTAGATTAGTTGCCTAAAAGTTTTTATTATATTTTTCCAGTTTTTCGCATTACATATAAAAGTAAAATTGGCACAGCAAGAAGCCCAACCATAAGTAAATTTTTTTCAAACAACCAAGGTGCCAAAACTAAAGTAATAACGTAACCTCCAATTGCTCCACCAAAATGTGCATCGTGACCAATATTACCTACTCTGTTTTTCATTCCATAAATTGAGTATAATAAGTAGGCTATTCCAAATAAATAAGCAGGAATTGGTATGGGAATAAAAAACATATATAAATTCATATCTGGATGCAATAAAATTGCAGAATATAATACTCCTGTAACTGCACCACTTGCTCCAACAGCACTATAATGATACTCATTTTTATGAAAATAAAACGAAAGTAAATTCCCAACTAGTAAACTACCAAAATATATAATAGCAAAATTAAATTGCTCTAAACTATTAATAACTACATCTGCAAAAATGTATAAAGTAAACATATTAAAAAAGAGGTGCATCTGATCTACATGCAAAAATCCAGAGCCAATCATTCGTACATGTTCTCCTCTTTTTATGCTGCCAATATTAAACTTATACTTTTCAAAAAATGAAAAATCTTTAAACCCTTTCAAAGAGAATATCACATTAGCTGCTATTATAATTATTGTAATTAAACTTAAATTGCCCATATAGTGTAAACGTTAAAATCAAATATATTATATACTGAAAGCATTCAGTATATTTGCTGTGCAAATCTAAAATTAATTCATGCAATTTCTTGCTTATATTTTTATTTATCCGTTTTTGTGGCTAATTTCTATACTTCCGTTTAGATTGTTTTATATGTTTTCAGATTTAGTTTATATATTGGTATACCATATTGCTGGATATAGAAAAAAAGTAGTGAATGAAAATTTAAAATTAGTCTTTCCTAATAAGTCTTTTAAAGAACTTACAGCTATTAAAAAGAAATTTTACAAACATATGTGCGATATGTTTTTTGAAATGATAAAGTCTATTTCGATAACTAAAAATCAGCTTAATAAACGCTTTATCATTAAGAATCCGGAAGAATTAAAACGATTAGAGGGACTTAATAAAAGTATTATACTAATGTATGGGCATTATGCCAGTTATGAATGGTCTTATGTAATTGAAAATCACTTAACTTATAAAGGCTATGGCATTTATAAGCGCATTAAAAATAGGTATTTTGATAAACTTGCTAAACGTATTAGATCTAAATACAATACTGTACTTATTCATACAAAAGAAGCTATCCATATAATAACTAAAAATGAAGCCGAAGGGATAAAATCTATTATTGGTTTTTTAAGTGATCAATCACCTAAATACGAAAAAGCATATTATTGGTCAAATTTTATGTCTATAAATGTACCTTGCTTTACTGGTGCCGAAATGTTAGCAAAAAAGTTGGATTTATCAGTTGCATATCTAAAAGTGAAGAAACATAAAAGAGGTTATTATGAAGCTGAATTTATCTCTCTTGCTGACAATTCCATAGCATTGAAAGATTACGAAATTACTGACAAATTTACTCAAGCATTAGAAGCACAAATACATGAAGCTCCAGAGTACTATTTATGGACACACAGACGTTGGAAACATAGGAATAAAGTACCAAAAGAGTTTCAATAATTAAATCTTAAAACAGCTATTCATAATGCAATTTATAGCTTACATTTTAATTTATCCTTTTTTATTGTTGATTTCAATACTTCCATTCAGGCTATTATATGTGCTTTCAGATCTTATATATGTATTAATCTATAAAGTTTTTGGATATCGAAAAAAAGTAGTGATTGAGAATTTGAATCTCGTCTTTCCTGAAAAGTCTAAACATGAAATTAATAAAATAACTAAAGCGTTTTACCACCATTTATGCGATTTAATTGTAGAGTCTATTAAATCAATGACCATTTCTGAAACTCAAATAGCAAATCGTATGATTTTAACTAATATTGAAGAAATTCATAGAGCTGAAAAAGCCAATAAAAGCATTGTTCTTATGATGGCTCATTATGGAAATTGGGAGTGGACATTTATCTTACAAAAAGACATGAATCATATAAATTATGCTATATATAAACGTATTGAAAACAAGCATTTTGACCGATTAATAAAACGAATCAGAGCAAAATACAATAGTTATTTAATTACTACAAAAGAAACAATTTCAATCTTAACCCAATCCAAAGAAAAGGGAGAATTAACTATAAATGGTTTTGCTTCAGATCAAACACCTAAGCTAAATAAAGCACACCATTGGAATAATTTTATGGGAATAAAAGTGCCTCTACACACTGGAGCGGAAATGCTTGCTAAAAAATTAGATATGTCAGTAATGTATTTAGGCATCAAAAAAATTAAAAGAGGGTTTTATGAAGCCACACTCACGAATTTGGCAGACAATGCAAGGGATTTTAACAATTATGAAATTACTGATGCATTTTTAAAACTTGTAGAGCAACAAATAAATGAAGCTCCAGAATATTATTTATGGACACATAAACGTTGGAAACATAGAGATAAAGTACCTGAATAATTTAGTAATTAAAGTGTAAACCAATCGTTAATTTTGTTTTTTCTTGGAGTTGTACTAAACGATTTATGTGTAAACTCATTCGTAGATTTGTCATACTCATAATCTCCAGCCCAAGCTACATGGTTTTGTGCTAATGCTTTAATACTCTCACAAACAAAATCAACTTCTTTATTTGTAGTTGTTGGATGAATAGACATACGTATCCAACCTGGTTTTCGTATTAAATCACCAATAGATATTTCTTTAGTTAAGGCATCAGACATCTCATGATTTACATGTAATAAATAATGCCCATAAGTACCAGCACAACTGCAACCGCCACGTGTTTGTATGCCAAAACGATCATTTAATAGTTTCACGCCCAAATTAAAATGTAAATCGTCTATATAAAATGAAATTACACCAAGTCTATCTTGATGTTTAGAAGCCAATATATTAATGTTTTCTATACTTCCTAATTCATTAAAGATAGTTTCTAAAATCTCATGTTCTCTATCTAACATATTCTTTACTCCCATTTGTTCTTTTAGTTTGATTGCTAAAGCTGTTTTAATAGCCTGCAAAAAACCTGGAGTTCCACCATCTTCTCGATCTTCAATATCATCTATATATTTATGTTCTCCCCAAGGGTTTGTCCAACTTACTGTTCCACCTCCAGGACAATCAGGAATCATATTATGGTACAACTTGTTATTAAATATTAACACTCCTGAAGTACCTGGACCTCCAAGAAATTTATGTGGTGAAAAGAAAATAGCATCCAATGCTGCATTTTCATCTTCTGGATGCATATCAATATCAATATAAGGTGCTGCACATGCATAATCAACAAAACATACTCCATCATATTTATGCATTAGCTTTGCTATATCGTGGCAAGGAACTTGTATCCCAGTAACATTAGATCCTCCTGAAATCGAAGCAATTTTAAGTGTATGATTCTTATATTCTTCTAATAAATTTTTAAGATTTTCTAAACTGAATAATCCGTTCTTTCCTGGAGGAATAATTTCAACTTTGGCTATGGTTTCCAACCAAGATGTTTGATTAGAATGATGTTCCATATGAGTGATAAATACAACAGGTTTAATTTCATCTGGAATATTTGTGTATTCTTTTAAATTCTCAGGCATTTTTAATCCCAGTATACGCTGAAATTTATTTACTACACTTGTCATTCCGCTACCTGAAACAATTAAAACATCGTCATCATTGCTATTTACATGTGCTTTAATAATAGCTTTGGCTTTATGGTAAGCCATTGTCATTGCAGTTCCAGATTCGGTAGTTTCGGTATGTGTGTTCGCTACATAAGGTCCAAACTCGTTAAGAATCTTTTCCTCAGTTGGACGATACAGTCGTCCAGAAGCTGTCCAGTCGGTATAAATAATTTTTTGTGTGCCATAAGGTGATTCAAATTCTTGGTTTATACCTACAATATTTTCCCTGAAGGGTTTAAAGTATTGTTCTAATATGGAATCTTTTATATTTTGATTTTTAGTAGTAAACATTTTAAATGGCTTAATTCAAAAGCACTAAATCTTTGCAATTTCTTTTATTTCAGTTATAATCTTATCAGCCAATGTATCAGCTTCAACTTGTGATTTTGCTTCAGTATAAATCCTAATAATGGGTTCTGTATTACTTTTTCGTAAGTGCACCCAATTTTCTGCAAAATCAATCTTTACACCATCAATTGTAGTAATATTTTCGTTATTATATTTGGCTTCCATTGCTATCAAAATAGCATCCACATCTAAATTTGGAGTCAGTTTAATCTTCTTTTTGCCCATAAAGTAACTCGGATAGCTATCTCGAAGTTCGCTTATTTTCATATTTTTTTCAGCCAAAAGACTTAAAAACAGTGCCACGCCAACTAAAGAATCCCTACCATAATGTAATTCTGGATAAATAATTCCACCATTGCCTTCGCCACCAATAACAGCATTATTATTTTTCATAAGCTCTACAACATTAACTTCTCCCACAGCACTGGCTTCATAAGTTTGTCCATGTTTTTCAGTAACATCACGTAAGGCTCTCGATGAGCTCATATTGCTTACTGTACTTCCAGGGGTTTTACTTAACACATAATCTGCACATGCAACTAATGTATATTCTTCGCCAAACATTTCGCCATCTTCGCACACAAATGCTAAACGATCTACATCTGGATCTACCACAATACCAAAATCGGCATTTTCTTTTACCACTAAATTTGATAAATCTGTAAGATGCTCTTTTAAAGGTTCTGGATTGTGTGGAAAATGTCCTGTTGGTTCGCAATACAATTTTACAGCATGAACTCCTAAACGTTCCAATAACAACGGAATTGCAATTCCTCCTGTAGAATTCACACCGTCTACAACCACTCTAAAATTCGCCTTTTTAATAGCATCTTTATTGACCAACGGTAAATCTAAAATTTCATCTATATGCAAATCTATATAAGCTTCATTTTTGGTTATTTCTCCTAAATTGTCAACATCTGCAAATTTCATAGCGTTAGATTCGGCTATTTCTAAAATTTTAGCACCTTCAGCAGCATTTAAAAACTCACCTTTTGCATTCAGTAATTTTAAGGCATTCCATTGCTTCGGATTATGACTCGCTGTGAGAATAATTCCTCCATCTGCATGTTCCATTGGTACAGCAACCTCAACGGTTGGTGTTGTAGATAATCCTAAATCTATAACATGAATTCCCAAACCAACCAACGTTTGCATGACTAAACTCTGTACCATTTCTCCCGAAATTCTGGCATCACGACCAACAACGACCCTATAATTTTCTTTATTGCGTTGTTGTTTTACCCAAACACCATAAGCCGCTGCAAATTTTACAACATCAATTGGTGTAAGGTTATTACCTACTTGACCTCCAATAGTTCCTCTAATTCCAGAAATTGATTTAATGAGTGTCATTCTTAATATATATTTAAGCAAATATACAATTCCAAAATCATAAATCTTAAATCTTAATTTGTAAATTACAGCAATGAATTTTCTTGCTCATATCTATCTTTCTGGAGACAACAAAGCTATTACTATTGGTAATTTTATTGCTGATGGTATTCATGGTAAAAAGTATAAAAAATTTCCTAAAAATATTCAAACTGGAATTATTTTACATAGACACATAGATACGTTTACTGATACTCATAAAACCTTTAGACAGAGTACAAAACGCTTACACAATAAGTATAGTCACTATTCTGGTGTAATTGTAGATATATTTTACGATCATTTTCTAGCTAAAAACTGGAACACTTATAGCGATATACCTTTAGACAAATATATTGAAGATTTTTACGCTACTCTAAAAGATAATTTTGAATTATTACCAGCTCGTGTTCAAAAAATGATGCCTTACATGATAGAAAATAATTGGTTGTTAAGTTACGCATCTATTGATGGTATTTCCAAAGTTTTAGAAGGTATGAACCGAAGAACTCAAAACCGCTCTAAAATGAATCTTGCAATAAATGAGCTAGAAGAATATTATGAAGAATTTGAAACCGAATTTACTTTATTCTTTAAAGAACTTAAAACTTTTTCTGAACTTAAACTAAATGAATTAAATTCAAACTAAATAATTATAATAAATGAAGAAAATCATTTTAATCTTATCCGTTTATGTTGCATTTATTTCTTGCAAAAACAACAATTTAGTAGATGAATCTAAAAGAGGTCTTATTGTCGAACATGCAATGGTTGTTTCTGCTCGTGAAGAAGCCTCTAAAATTGGTTCAGATATTTTGCAAAAAGGCGGCAATGCCTTTGATGCTATGGCAGCGACTCAATTAGCTTTAGCAGTAGCATATCCTTACGCAGGAAATATTGGTGGTGGTGGTTTTATGGTGTATAGAAAAGCAAATGGCGAGATTGGGTCACTCGATTATAGAGAAAAAGCACCATTGGCAGCTACTAAAGATATGTATCTGGATGCTGCAGGTAATGTTATCCCAGATAAAAGCACTTTAGGAGCCATGGCAGTTGGTGTTCCAGGATCTGTTGCTGGTGTGTTTGCTGTCCATGAAAAGTTTGGAAGTCTTCCTATTGAAGACATCATAAAACCTGTAATCGATTTAGCCAAAAAAGGCATTCTGGTTACCAAAAAACAAGAAGAAAGGATTAAAAAATATCAACCATTGTTTCCAAAAGCCAATAAGGATTCTATTGTTTTTGATAAAGTTTGGAAGGAAAATGATACCATTAAATATCCTGCTCTTGCTGAAACGTTAACACGAATTATGAAACATGGCAGTGATGAATTCTACAAAGGTGAAACTGCAAAACGATTGGTGAAGTTTATACAAGATAATGGAGGCATTATAACCGAAGAAGATTTAGAAAAGTATGAAGTTAAATGGCGTACACCTGTAACTTTTGAGTATGATGATTTAAAAATTATTTCTATGTCTCCGCCTTCAAGTGGTGGCATTTGTTTAGCACAAATTATGGAAATGATAGAGCCCTACGATTTAGATGAATTTGGTCATAACTCGGTTAAAGCAATTCAGGTAATTGTTGAAGCTGAACGACGTGCTTATGCAGATAGAAGCTATTATCTTGGCGATCCAGATTTTGTTACTATTCCCGGCGAAACTCTAATTAGCAATGAATATTTAGAAGATAGAATGGCTTCATTTTCTTTTGAAAAAGCGACACTTTCGGCTGAAATTTCGCATGGAAATGTTCAGGTGGTTGAAAGTAATGAAACCACACACTACTCCATTGTGGATCAATTTGGTAATTCCGTTTCTGTAACTACAACTTTAAATGGTGCTTATGGTTCTAAACTATACTGTTCCGATTTAGGTTTCTTTTTAAATAATGAAATGGACGATTTTAGCAGTAAGCCTGGAGTCCCGAATATGTTTGGACTAATTGGTGCAGAAGCTAATAGTATTGCTCCCGAGAAACGTATGTTAAGTTCTATGACACCAACAATTGTTGAAAAAAGCGGAGAATTACTAATGAGCGTTGGTACTCCAGGAGGTTCAACTATTATAACTGCTGTGTTACAAACTATTTTAAATGTTCATGAATATAACATGACCATGCAACAAGCTGTAAATGCTCCTCGCTTTCATCATCAATGGTTACCAGATGTTGTGTTTTTTGAACCCAATTCATTTTCTAAAAATATAATTGAAAAACTAGAAAATTTAGGCTATTCTACCAATGAAGAGCGTTCACCTGTAATTGGCAAAGTAGATGGCATTCTGATTTTAGAAAACGGAAAACTTGAAGGTGGAGCAGATAGACGTGGCGATGATACTGCTATTGGTTTCTAATTTAATATTCCACAGACATTGTTATATTAGCCTATTGAATATTTTTTTAACTCATGAAATATAAAAAAACACTTAAAATAATTGCTGGATTAGTAGTATTTATTACGCTACCTAGTTTATTGTTTTTTGGTTATTTATATTTTAAGTACGACGAAGATTTACCACAAGGAGAACAAGGTGTTGAAGCTGAAGTTCTAGCTGTTAAAATGTTAGATGCTTTAGATTTTACTGCTTACAAAAAAACCAACTATATAGAATGGACGTTTAGAAATAAACACCATTATAAATGGGAAAAAGATAAAAATATATGTGCCGTTTATTGGGAAGATTACAAAGTGGTTTTACACCTTAATAATCCCGAAAACAGCAAAGTCTATGTTCATAATTTTTCTGTAAAAGGTGAGATTGAACAAGAATTGCTTCAAGAAGCAATTGATTATTTTAATAACGATTCCTTTTGGTTAGTTGCTCCTTACAAGATTTACGACCCTGGAACCGAAAGACGACTAGTAACACTAGAAAATGGCGATAAAGGTTTATTAGTAACTTACACTACAGGTGGTTCTACTCCAGGCGATTCTTACTTATGGATACTTGATAATAATGGTAAACCAAAAAGCTTTAAAATGTGGACGTCTTTATTACCATTACAAGGTGTTGAAGCTTCCTGGAGCGATTGGATAACTACCAAAAGTGGTGCTCAACTCCCAGCTTTTCATAAATTGTTATTTTTTGGACTGGAAATGGGAGAAGTAAAAGGGACAGAATAAATCATAATCGTTAACAAGTTTAACAAAACTCTAAACTAACTTCTCTTCATTTTTAGATGCAAAAATTGTACTTTTGCAACTTTGCTGTTTTATGACCAATCACCAAGAATATATTGAGGTTCAAGGAGCCAGAGTTCACAACCTAAAAAACATAGATGTTTCCATTCCTAGAGAAAAACTAGTTGTTATTACTGGGCTTTCTGGTAGTGGTAAATCGTCTTTGGCTTTCGATACCATTTATGCCGAAGGACAACGTCGTTATATTGAAACATTTTCAGCGTATGCAAGACAATTTTTAGGTGGTTTAGAACGTCCTGATGTAGATAAAATTGATGGCCTATCTCCTGTTATTGCCATAGAGCAAAAAACAACAAGTAAATCGCCTCGTTCTACTGTTGGTACCATTACCGAAATCTATGATTTTCTACGTCTCTTTTTTGCGCGTGCAAGTGATGCTTTTAGTTACAATACTGGCAAAAAAATGGTGAGCTACAATGATGA
>QMOV01000057.1 GCA_003650305.1 Bacteroidota bacterium
AAATAATTTTTTTCATCAGATTTGGGGTTTAATAGCCCTCTAATATATTATGTTTTTATAAAATATCCACGAAATAACATATAAAATCGATGAAATACACTTTTATTGCATAATATTAAGATTTTCAACTTAATTCATAGTAGAAAAAAATGATATAATTTTTCATATCAATTCAATTAAAAAATACATTTTTAGGGTGTTCCATAAAAAAACCCGATACATCGTATCAGGTTTTTTTATTGTAGCGAGAACGAGATTTGAACTCGTGACCTCTGGGTTATGAATCCAACGCTCTAACCAACTGAGCTACCTCGCCATGATTTTAAGGCTGCAAATATAAAAACAAAATAATTGAGAGCAAATATTACTAGAGTAAATTATTTTTAAAATTATTTTTAAAACTAAAAAATTAATGTATATATTACCAACTAAATTAAGTGTAAATGAGCGATAAAATTAAACTCGAACTAGAATTTCCAATTCATGCTTCACCACAGTTGTTATTTCAATATATTTCTACCCCTTCAGGTTTATCGGAATGGTTTGCAGATAATGTTAATTCACGTGGAGAGTTATTTACATTTATTTGGGATGATAGCGAAGAAGAAGCAAAGTTGTTAAGTAAAAAAAATTCAGAACGTGTTAAGTTTAAATGGTTGGATGAAGATGATTCAACTTTTTTTGAAATTAAAATCCAAGTGGATGATATAACAAAGGATGTTTCATTAATTATTACAGATTTTGCTGATGAAGATGAAGTGGATGAAACCAAAATGTTATGGGAGAATCAAATTTCTAGCTTAAAACAAGTTTTAGGTTCTGCCTAAAAATTTCTTTCATCAAGTTACTTTATTATCATCCCGATTACATTAGGGTTCGGGATTTTTTATGGTTATTATTAACGGGAATATTGTACAAAAGGAACAAGCTACTATATCTATAAACAATAGAGGTTTTGCATATGGCGATGCTGTTTTTGAAACCATAAAAGTAACTCAAAATAAGGTGCTATTTTTAGAAGACCACTACTTTAGGTTAATGGCATCATTGCGGATTTTAAGGATGGAAATTCCAATGTATTTTACTTTAGATTTTTTTGAAAATGAAATAATTAAACTTTTAGAAGCCAATAGCTTATCACATTATTCTGCGCGTGTAAAATTTGTTGTAAACAGGAGTGAAGGTGGTTTGTTTACACCTGATACTAATACTATAGAATATATAATTTTTGCCGAACGATTAGATAATGATTTTTATGAGTTTATAGATGAAGAATATAGAATTGATTTGTTTAAAGATTATTACATTTCTCCTAGTTTAGTTTCTACTCTTAAAACGAACAATAGAATAATAAATATTGTAGGCAGTATTTATGCAAAAGAAAATAATTTTAGTAATTGTTTGGTATTAAATACTAATAAAAATATAGTTGAAGCATTGAATGCAAATATTTTTTTAGTTAAAGATAAAAGTATTAAAACGCCTCCACTTCAAGATGGTTGTATAAAAGGTGTAATGAGGAAACAAATTATTGAAATAATTAAATTAATTCCAGAATATACAATTGAAGAATCATCAATATTGCCTTTTGAACTTCAAAAAGCAGATGAATTGTTTTTAACCAATGTTATTTCTGGAATACAACCGATAACACACTATAGAAAGAAGAGGTTTTCCAATAAAGTATCAAAAAAGGTGCTAGCTAAATTGAATTTAAAAATTTGTTAGTTGTAAGTTGGATCTTCGGGCGCATTAGACCAAATACTATATTCTGCACCTAATTCGAGCATTCTTTCTTTCCAAAATAAAGCATCACTCTTTTCAATAATCGATTTTTTATAAATATTTTCTGTTAAAATCCAAGTATTCGAAATGAGTTCGCTAACCAATTGGTTAGTTTCCCAACCTGAATATCCTAAAAAAAAGCGAATATCATCCTCTTTTAATTTTTTTTGATTAATGAGGATTTTAACACTATCAAAATCTCCACCCCAAAAAATGCCATAAGAAATTTCAATACTATTAGGAATTAAGTCTGGTACTTTATGAATAAAATAGAGATTATCCTGTTCTACAGGACCTCCGTTATAAATCCTAAAAGAGGCATCAATTTCTGGAATTAAATCTTTAATGGTAAATTCTAACGGTTTGTTTAAAATAAATCCTACTGATCCTTCTGGAGAATAATCTGCTAATAAAATTACAGATCTATTAAAAGACAAATCGCCAAGCATAGAGGGTTCGGCAATAAGTAAATAACCTTTTTCTGGGTTTAGATTATTCATAGATCAATCGTTGAGTATTTAAATCTAATAAAAATTTGTGTAAAAACAAAAAAGGCTCGTTAATTAACGAGCCTTTACTAGATTTTTTTCTTTATAAATTAGTTTACTGCACTACTTAAATCAGATCCAGCTCTAAATTTTACTACATTTTTAGCTTTTATTTGTATAGTTGCTCCTGTTTGAGGATTTCTTCCTTCTCTTGCGGCTCTTCTTGTAACGACCCAAGAACCAAATCCAACTAAAGAAACTCTGTTTCCTTTTTGTAAAGCTCCTTCGATGTCAATTAATAAACCGTCTAATGCTTTTTTAGCAGCTGATTTAGTAATACCAGCATTTTCTGCCATTCCATTGATTAAATCTGTTTTGTTCATAAATTTTAATTTAAATTGTTATTATTTGGGTTAACTTTTTTGTTAAATCCTCTACAAAATTATACGGATAATCCACTTACACAAGTAATAGCAAGGGAAATGGCTACTTTTGTTAATAACTTGAACTTATTGTTAATAAAGGAGTCGGCTTTTATAAAGTTTTTGGCGTCAGTGATAGCAAGGGTTTACAGCATTTTTGCATTAATATCAAAATGATAACCATTTAAAAGGGATTTTACATCCATTTTTCGCTTTCCAGGCATTTTTATTTCTTTTAAAATTATAAAGCCTTTATTTACAGCTACTTTAACTTCGGTTTTAGTACTTATAATTTTTCCGATTTCGAAATCATGCTCTTCTATACATTTCTCAATATTAAAAATCTTAACATTGAGTTCTTCATCATTGTTTTTTATCAAACACCAAGCAGCTGGATAAGGGTTTAAACCTCTTATCATATTATATATATTGCTTTGGCTGTTATTCCAATTAATAAAACAATTGTCTTTATTTAGCTTGTTGGCTGTTTTAATTGCTGTGTTTTCTGGTTGTGGTATTGTTTTTACCTTACCTTGTTCAATGCTTTTAACAGTTTCTATAACCAGATTACTTCCTATTTGCATCAATTTATTATGTAATTCTCCAGCAGTTTCATTTGGAAGAATTTTTGCTTCTTGCTGAAGAATCATTGCTCCAGTATCAATTTTTTCATCTATAAAAAAAGTTGAAACTCCTGTTTTAGTTTCGCCATTTATTATTGCCCAATTAATAGGAGCAGCACCTCGATAGTTTGGCAACAAGGATGCATGAAGATTAAAAGTTCCATATTTTGGCATTTGCCAAACCACTTTGGGAAGCATTCTAAACGCCACGACAATTTGCAAATTAGCTTTTAGTGATTCTAACTCGTTTATAAAAGTTTCACTTTTTAGATTAGTTGGTTGTAATATCTTTAAACCTATTGATTTTGCATATTGTTTTACAGCAGATTCTTTTAGTTTTCTACCTCTACCAGCTGGTTTATCTGGAGCTGTAATAACACATACAATATTATAATTATCATCAACTAGTGTTTTTAATGTGGCAACAGCAAAATCTGGTGTGCCCATAAAAACTATTCTTAAATCTTTCTTCATTTTATTTTATAAGTGTTTGCACTTGTAATTTCAATAATATCTTTTTCTAACATTAATTTTAATATAGTTGCTATATGAATTTCTTTTATTTTGGTATTAACTACAATGTCACGAGATGATAATGGTTTGGCTTTTAATGCCAAAACTATTGCTGCAATACTTTCATCTACTGTATTATTAGAAAGGGAATCGTTTGTTTTTATACAAACTGAACAAATTCCGCAATCCCCAAGTTTACGTTCTCCAAAATAAGAAAGCAGTTGTACGCTTTTACAAATATCATTATTATTTACATAGTTTAAAATAGAAGCGACTTGCTTTTTTTTAATATTGTTTTGTTGCTCTATAGTTTTTGCAATTCGGTTAATGGTTTTGTCGTCTTCTCTTGGTTGAAGAAAAATAATTTGAGCGTCGGTTTTTGTTAATTGTAATTCAATTATTTCGTCTTTTTGTAATTGAAGAAGAAGTTGTATTACTTTTTCTTCAGTTGTTGATGATTTATCTGCAATTAATGTGGTATTGATTTTTACGTCTTGGTCAAAAATTCCACCATAAGTTCTCAATATGGTTTTTAATATTGTATTAGTTTCTTGGTGTTTATCTAGGTAATCAAATACTACTTTATTAGTAACAATTACTTGAACACTAGAACGATTATGAAACTGTTGTGATAATGTAATAACACTTGTTCTGTCTAAAGCTTTAAGTGCATTATAGGTAATCAAGGAGTTAAAACTGTAGGTTTTGCAAAACGTATTTAAATTAAATTCGTGAGTTGAGTATTCGCCTTCTCCATAAGAAATTTGAAAATAATTGCACAGTTTTCTATACACTTGCTTTATAAAATCTACAGTTGGTAAAATATTTAAAAATTGACTTTTTACATGCTCCTCATCGCCTTTATTTTTTAAAATTACAGCAAAAGCTTTTTCATTATTTCGTCCTGCACGACCAGCTTCCTGAAAATAACTTTCCAAACTTTCTGGAAGATTTACATGAATTACCGTTTTTACATCTGCTTTGTCAATTCCCATACCAAAAGCATTTGTAGCAACCATAACTTGCTTTTGGTTATTAAACCATGAGGAAAAATGTTTGTCTTTTTCAGTGTTGGATAATCCTCCATGATAAAAGGTACTTGTAAATCCTTTTTGTTCAAGATAATTACTTATCTCGAAAGTATTTTTTCTGCTTCTAACGTATATAATTGATGAGTTTGGATTTTTTTTCAGAATTTGTTCCATTCTAAAAAACTTATCATCTTCTTCAAAAACCATATATGCTAAATGTTCTCTTTTAAAAGATTGTTTAAATATTTTAGGGTTAATAAAATCTAACGCTTCAACAATATCTTCTACAACTTTTGGAGTAGCTGATGCTGTCAAAGCAATAACATTAACATTTGGCAAGAGTTTCCGAAGTAATACAATGTGTTTGTATGCTGGACGAAAATCATTTCCCCATTGCGAAATACAATGTGCTTCATCTACAGCAATAAGATTCACGTTCATTTGCTGTATTCTTTCCTGAACAATATCTTGCTGTAAACGTTCTGGAGAAAGGTATAAAAACTTATAATTTCCATAGATGCAATTATCGAGCATTGTATCTATTTCAGCATATTTAAATTCATTAGTAAGTGCCATCGCCTTAATACCTTTCTTTTTTAAGGCACTCACTTGATTTTTCATTAAGGCGATTAATGGAGACACAACAATACAAATGCCATCCTTTGCCAATGCAGGAATTTGAAAACAAATGGATTTTCCTCCACTAGTTGGCAATAATGCAAACGTATCTTCATCCTCAAGAACAGCATTAATAATGTCTTCTTGTAGCGGTTTAAAGCTGGTAAAATTCCAATAGTGTTCTAATATTTGTATTGGATGTTGCATTATAAGTTTTCTACAATATTTAAGATATAGTCAGTACGTTTTTTAACAGAATTAAAAGGAACATCTACAAGCTCGTAACCGTATTTTTTATAAGTATTTACAAGTTGGTGATGTATTTCTATAGCTTGATTAAAATCTTCATAACGTTCATTGTCGCTAATATAAATCTCTTGCCAAGGTGCTAATATAAATACCTTGTCGTATCTTTTATTTTTACAAGAGTCATTAAAAAATTGAGGATATTTATCTCCACTATAATCCATATAAGCTAAAATGTCTGGTATTCCTCTATCCAAGAAAATAAGTTTTTTTCTTAAAGTAGCAGCTTCATTAAATTGTGTTTCTCTTCCTTTTAAAAGTAATTCGCTAAATAACAAAGGCTTGGTCAAAAAAAGTTGTTCGATGCCTTTTGCTCTTGCATCTAAAGTTATTTGACGCGAAATTTCTTCAATACATGAATAATTTCTATGTATTAATTCATTAATTATCGACGTTTTTCCAGTTCCTGGTCCTCCAGTAATAACTATTCTTTTTGGTTTCAAAGCAGCAAGATTTTGATGTAAAAATCGTAATTTTATAGAGAATAAAAAAGTATTCAGCTTTCAGTATTCAGCTTTCAGTATTCAGTAAGTCGTAAATTAATATTTAATAAATAGAGCAATAACAACAAAACGAGTGTTAAACTTCTGTCTTCTGTCCTCTAACTTCAAACTAAAATTTATATTTGCAAAGCTATAAACAAGAAATTATGAGTGACAATTCTAATACTGAAGAGTTTTATAAAAAATTAAAGCTACAACTGGAGGAATCTACTACTTGGCCTTCAGAGTATTTATACAAGTTTATTGTAAAAACGGATGCTAATAACATCGAAAAACTAGAATCACTTTTTAACGATGCAGGAGCAGTAATACATACAACCAAATCTAAAAACGGAAAATATACAAGTGTATCTATAAATTTAATAATGAAAGATCCAGATGCTGTAATTGCAAAATATATTGAAGTTTCAAACACTAATGAAGGTGTTCTTTCGTTATAGATTTATAGTAAGTAATTTAAAACAATAGCTTTCATCAAAAAACATTAAAAGTGAGTAATCATTGCTAATTTTTTTGTATTTTGCGAATTATTGAAGGCTTCATATTTATATTAATTCTACACATACATTTTAATTTTGATAGATCAATTACAATACAACACAGAACGCGAGCATTTAATCATTCCGGAATATGGAAGACATATGCAAAAAATGATTAATTATGCGACATCGCGAGACACAAAAGAAGAACGCAATAAATTGGCAAAAGCAATTATTGCAGTAATGGGAAATTTGCAACCACATTTACGCGATGTACCAGATTTTCAGCATAAATTATGGGATCAGCTTTTTATTATGTCCGATTTTAAACTGGATGCCGATTCGCCATATCCTAAACCTTCAAGAGAAGTTTTAGAAGCTCGACCAGAGCCTTTAGAATACCCACAAAATTATCCTAAATATCGTTTTTATGGTAATAATATCAAGACAATGATAGATGTTGCCAACACTTGGGAAGATGGAGAAATGAAAGAAGCTTTAGTCTATACTATTGCTAACCATATGAAGAAATGTTTTTTAAATTGGAATAAAGATACTGTTGAGGATTCAGTGATTTTTCAGCATTTATATGAGCTTTCTGATGAAAAAATAAATTTAAAGAATAGCAAAGAACCTTTAAGTGATTCTTCTAATCTTTTGCGAGTTAAAAAGAAGTACACAAGTAATACTAAAAAGGGTAAAAAATCTAGCAGTAATCGTGGTAGAAAGCGATATTAAATTTTATTATGGGAACTTTTAAAATTGAAGGAAGCCATAAACTTAATGGTGAAATTATACCACAAGGTGCAAAAAATGAAGCCTTACAAATTTTGTGTGCTGTACTTTTAACTCCTGAAAAAGTAACCCTTAATAATATTCCAGATATTATTGATGTTAATAAACTCATTACACTTTTAGGAAAACTAGGTATAAAAATCGAAAAATTAGCTCATGGCTCTTATAGTTTTCGAGCTGATGAAGTAGATTTAGAATATTTAGAATCTTCGGCTTTTAAAAAAGATGGTCGTGGTTTAAGAGGCTCTATAATGATTATTGGCCCATTATTAGCACGTTTTGGCAAAGGATATATTCCAAAACCAGGAGGAGATAAAATTGGACGTCGTCGTTTAGATACACACTTTGAAGGATTTATAAAATTAGGAGCAACATTTAGATATAACAAAGAAGATTATTTCTATGGTGTAGAAGCCAAAAAACTTAAAGGTACTTTTATACTTCTTGATGAAGCTTCGGTTACTGGAACAGCAAATATTGTAATGGCATCTGTTTTAGCTGAAGGCACTACAACAATTTACAATGCCGCTTGCGAACCTTATTTACAGCAACTTTGCAAAATGCTTAACAGAATGGGAGCAAAGATATCTGGAATAGGCTCAAATATGTTAACTATAGATGGAGTTGCGTCTTTAAAGGGAACCGAACATACGATGCTTCCAGATATGGTAGAAATTGGCAGTTGGATTGGTTTAGCTGCTATGACTAAAAGCGCACTCACTATAAAAAATGTAAGTTGGGGTGATTTAGGGCAAATTCCAGATGTGTTCAAAAAATTAGGGATTACCATTGAACGTCGAGGTAAAGATATTTTTATACCAGAGCATACAAACGGTTACGAAATACAAAACTATATAGATGGTTCTATTCTTACTGTGGCAGATGCTCCTTGGCCAGGATTTACTCCAGACTTATTGAGCATTATTTTAGTGGTCGCTACTCAAGCAAAAGGCGAAGTGTTAGTACACCAAAAAATGTTTGAAAGCCGCTTGTTTTTTGTAGATAAATTGATAGATATGGGAGCGAAAATCATACTTTGTGATCCACATCGAGCTACAGTAATTGGTCACGATTTTAAGTCTGATTTAAAATCAACTACAATGACCTCACCAGATATTAGAGCAGGAATTTCTTTGCTTATCGCTGCGCTTTCTGCAAAAGGCACATCAACTATTCATAATATTGAGCAAATAGATCGTGGTTACGAGCGCATAGATGAACGTTTAAGAGCTATTGGTGCAAAGATTGAAAGAGTATAATTTGCTCTGATTTTATACATGTATTAGATTATTTGTAATAATTACTTTTTTATTAAGTGATACATCAAAAACATATTTACTGGACAACAACAATTTTATTGTTCAGTATGTTAATAGTTACTGGTATATTATATTTTGTGTATTATGAGACCTTGGTGATGTATTTTAATCGCTATGGTTATCCAACCTATATTATTTATCCTTTGGCTATTGCTAAAATTTTAGGCTCCATTGTTATTTTATATAATAAAAATCAATTTTTAAAAGAATTGGCTTATGCTGGGTTCTTCTTTAATTTTATTTTAGCCTTTTTTGCACATTATATGGTGAGTGAGTTTGATCCATTTCCTAGTATTTCACTAGTATTGCTTCTGATATCCTATTTTACTGGTAAAAAGGTGCGTCCATAAAAATTTTATACTTTATAGATTGCTTTGGTGTGGAACAGCCAAAATGAATTATTACCATGGTTGGCAATAGTTTTTTCGAGCTTTATTTTTTAATTAATTTGGCTGCTTTATGTGTAGCACTTAAAATTTTGTTTTTAACTAAACCTATTTCTTTTTTGGTCATAGTTTTATAATTGATTATTAAGGTAGTTGGAACGACAAGATATTAAGATAAAACACGTTTCAATACTAAATCAATTCCGATAGCTATCGGAACAGTACATGTGTTTATTTATCGACTATCAAACGAATTTAGTTGATTTTTTTACAAAGTCAATAAAAAAAACCACTCTTAAAAAAGTGGTTCATAAATCATTTAAAAAGAAGGCTTCGTTCTTCGTGCTTCCAACTTTAGATGTAACTAAAACTGATAACGCAATCCTAAAGCAATATCAAAATCTAAATCATTATTAATATTTCCAAAACCAATTTCTGGTCTAAAATCTAAAGAAATTAAAAGCGGAATTTCAAAACTATACTCTATACCAATATTTCCAGCAGCAAATAAGGCTGTTTCATCATCAAAAATATCATTATCAGAACTAAAAGAGGCAAGTCCACCACCAAATCCAGCATACCAATTAAAACTTCCGTCTAAAGACCAAACCCATTGGTACAATCCAACAACACGTATGGCAGAAAAATTAGTGTTATCTCTCCAACCCAATCCAAATTCTAAACGATTATTGTCTTTAACTCTGGTTTGGTAAGATATTTCAGCACCAAAGCCGTCACTATCACCAAGACGTAAACCTATAGCATTGTCAGCAATATACTGTGCATTCATAGAAAAAGTAAATCCTATTAAAGCTATGGATAATAAAAATATTTTTTTCATATTATTAAGTTTTAGTTTTTATAATCTGACACAATATTAATAAAAAAGTCACACTAAAATAATATCAGATTATTTTTCTTTGCAATAAATTAACGTCCATTTTTTATTAATATTGGCTAAGACTTATGAAAAAAACAAAATTAAATTTTAAAATTTCTATAAGTATTAATACATTTCAATTTTTGTTTTTGTAATAATAAATTTACTTTAGCATAAATTATTTGTAAATGGCAGGAAATTCCTTTGGAAATTTATTTAAACTAACCACATTTGGCGAATCTCACGGTAAAGCCATTGGAGGTGTTATTGATGGTTGTCCATCAGGATTAAAACTAGATGTTGAAGCCATACAAAGTGAATTAAATCGTCGTAAACCTGGTCAATCCGAAATTGTTACACAGCGTAAAGAACCAGATACCGTTAACTTTTTATCTGGAATTTTTGAAGGGCAAACCACAGGAACACCAATTGGTTTTATTATAGAAAATGCCAATCAGAAATCTAAGGACTATTCACACATAAAAGATGCGTATCGTCCAAGTCATGCCGATTATACTTACGACAAAAAATATGGCATACGCGATTATAGAGGAGGAGGACGCAGTTCTGCACGAGAAACAGCTTGCAGAGTTGTAGCTGGAGCAATTGCAAAACAACTTTTAAAAGACATTAAAATTAATGCGTTTACATCTTCAGTTGGAGATATATTTATAGACAAACCTTATCAAGACCTTGATTTCAATAAGATTGAAGAAAATCCAGTTCGTTGTCCAGACAAAGCTACTGCCAATAAAATGATTGACAGAATAAAGGAAATAAAAAAGCAAGGCGATACCATTGGTGGCACAGTAACCTGTGTATTGCAAAATGTGCCTGTTGGTTTGGGAGAACCTGTTTTCGATAAATTACATGCCGAACTTGGTAAAGCAATGTTGTCTATTAATGCAGTAAAAGGTTTTGAATATGGTAGCGGATTTTGTGGCGTTGCAATGAAAGGCAGCGAGCATAACGATTTGTTTAATGAGGATGGAACGACTAAAACAAACTTATCTGGAGGCATACAAGGTGGAATAAGCAATGGCATGGATATTTATTTCCGCGTAGCATTTAAACCTGTTGCAACGATTATGCAAAAACAAAATACTTTAGATAAAAGTGGTAATATAGTACAAATGCAAGGTAAAGGTCGTCACGATCCTTGCGTTGTGCCCAGAGCTGTCCCAATTGTTGAAGCAATGGCTGCATTGGTGTTAGCTGATTATTGGTTATTAAATAAAGTATATATTTAGGAGCTATTTCCTGCTTTCGGCTTTATCTTTTTTTGCCTTATGTTCAAGCAAAAAAAGGATATCGCTTCAATCAGGGCTAGAAAAAAGAAGTAAATTAATTTAACATAAAAAAGTTCCTCTCTAATTTGGAGAGGTTAGTAGATGCTTATGAAAAAACTAGAATTACATTGGAAAATATTAATCGGAATGGTTCTCGGTTTAGTATTTGGTTTTGTTATGCTGCAAATTGATGGTGGTAAAGGGTTTACAAACGATTGGATAAAACCGTTGGGAACTATTTTTGTTAAGCTATTAAAACTTATTGCAATACCACTAATTCTAGCGTCTTTAATTAAAGGAATATCAGACCTCAAAGATATTTCAAAGTTTAAAACCATTGGTATTCGCACCATTATAACGTATATATTTACTACTGTAATAGCCATTTCTATCGGATTAATGTTAGTTAATGTTTTACAACCTGGTAATGGTGTTTCCGAAGAAACCATTTCAAAACTCACAACAACCTATTCAAGTAATACAACGGTACAAGCAAAAATTACAGAAGCAACTAAACAAGTAGAAAGTGGTCCATTACAGTTTTTAGAAGATATGGTTCCCGATAACGCATTCAAGGCATTGAGTGAAAACAGATTGATGCTTCAGGTAATATTCTTCTCGATATTTTTAGGCATTTCAATGCTATTAATAGGAGAAAAGAGAGCAACGCCACTTAAAAACTTTTTCGATTCGCTAAACGATGTTGTTCTTAAAATGGTAGATTTAATAATGCTAACAGCACCATATGCTGTGTTTGCTCTTTTAGCTAGTGTGGTTGTGTCTTCCGACGATCCAGATATTTTAGTTGCTCTTTTACAATATGCTGGTGTTGTTGTTTTAGGGTTAATGTTAATGATTACTTTTTATTCCATAATTGTTGGAACTGTTACCAAGAAAAATCCATTTTGGTTCTTAAAAGAAATAAGTCCAGCACAATTATTAGCATTTTCAACTAGTAGTAGTGCTGCAACATTACCAGTAACCATGGAACGTGTTGAAGAACATATTGGTGTCGATAAGGAAGTATCGAGTTTTGTGCTTCCAGTTGGAGCCACCATTAATATGGATGGAACGAGTTTATATCAAGCCGTTGCAGCTGTTTTTATATTTCAAGCTTTAGGTCTTGATCTAACATTTGCAGATCAATTAACCATAGTTTTAACCGCTTTATTGGCATCTATTGGAAGTGCTGCAGTTCCTGGAGCAGGAATGGTTATGCTGGTTATTGTGTTAGAGTCTGTTGGACTTCCTCCAGAATTATTACCAATAGGGCTTGCGCTTATATTTGCTGTAGATCGTCCTTTAGATATGTGTCGTACTGTTGTTAATGTAACAGGAGATGCAATGGTGGCAATGCTTGTTGCAAAATCGGTTGGAAAACTTGGAGAACCTCATGTAAGAAATTGGGACGACCACTATGAAGAAGTAAAATAAAGTTAATCCAAAAACTTATCTTTTAATTCTTGAGTAGGAATCATACAAGTGTCTTTTTTTCCATACCATTTATAGCGATTTTTTGCGATATAATCGTAAACCCAATCTCTAAATAAAGATGGTATAATTAAAAATACAGATAACAGATTGGTAGGAAATGTAAGTTTAGAAGTAATTTTTAATGCTGCTGTAGATTTGTATGAGATTCCTTGACCAGATTCATAAAGTAAGATAGAATCAGTTAAGCTCGAATTTATATCATACTTCTCTATTAACTGTTTACCAATGCTAGATTGTAATGATGCAAACACAAATACATTACTTTTATCCCTTTTTATTACATATAAAACAGAAGCATTACAAAGGTTACAGACACCATCAAACAAAATGAGCTTTTTATGTTTGGGTAAGTTTTTCATATTTATTTCCCACGAAAGTAGTAATCTGTTTAATTTACTTGTTATCGATATATTTTCCTTGCGAAAAACACTCGAATTGACCAAAAATTATTTTGCTGTTTCAACCAATTCTAATTGGTCAATGCTCACATTGGTAGTAAACATACCATAGTTTACAACTGCTTTATTTTTCTCTAATTTATCAATGCTTCCAACTGCTCTACCATCATGCATTCTTACTGAATCTCCAATTTTTAAAATTGGTTTTGGCTTAATGGGTTGTTTAACACGTTTTATTTTCTCTGCTTTTTTCTTTTTCCGAATAACATTAACTTTCTTTTCAACTTCTTGTTTAATAACCTCTTTTTTAGCTTTTATTACTTTCTTTTGTTTAGCCGAAACTTTTTCACGTTTAGAATTTTCTACTTCTACTATCTTTATAAATTCTTCTACCAATTCTTTTTTTCGTTTGTTTTCAAAGTATTTTTCTGAAATGGTATTGATTTTATTTCCCAAATAAATCAAGCGTTGATTACTATCATACAACTCTTGGTAGTTCTCTAATTTCCGTTGTATTTTTGCGTTTACTTCTTCTAATTTATCAGCTTCAGCTATTTTTTTCTGTTCTTTAACTTTTAGTGAACGTTCTGTCTTTTCAAGCTTTGAGCGTTCTTTTTGAAGCTTTGAAATTGTTGCATCAAAACGCACTTTACTGCGCTCAATCTTCTTTTTAGATTTATTAATTAAACTATACGGAATACCATTTTTTTGTGCGACTTCAAACGTAAACGAACTTCCTGCTTGACCTAAAGCCAGTTTAAACATTGGCTCGAGCGTACGTTCATCAAATAACATATTTGCGTTTTGCATAAATGGTAACTCGTTTGCCAATAATTTTAAATTGGAATAATGAGTGGTAATTATCCCAAAAGCTTCACGCTCATAAAACACTTCCAGAAAAGTTTCGGCAAGAGCTCCACCAAGTTCAGGATCGCTTCCTGTACCAAATTCATCAATTAAGAATAAGGTTTTATTGTTGCATTTTTTTAGAAAATAATTCATCTGTTTTAAGCGATAACTATATGTGCTTAAATGATTTTCTATAGATTGGTTATCGCCAATATCGCTCAATATTCTATCGAACAAACACATTTTACTACGTTCGTGCACAGGAATTAAAAGCCCGCTTTGCAACATTACTTGCAACAAGCCAATTGTTTTTAGTGTGATACTTTTTCCGCCAGCATTTGGTCCGGAAATGACTATAATTCTATTGTTTAGTTTTAATGCTATGGTTTGCGGAAAGGTTTCTTTACCAGCTTTAAGATTGGTTAAATATAGTAGAGGATGAAACGCATCACGAATATACAAACCGCGCTCCTCTGTAATTTCAGGTAAAATAGCATTGAGTGATTTAGCATATTTTGCTTTGGCGGAAATGATATCAATGTTGGTTAAAAATAACTGATATTGCTCTAATAATGGCAAAAATGGTCTAATAAAATTGGTGAGTTCTTTTAATATTCTTATTATTTCTTCTTGTGCTTCGTATTCTAAATTATTGAGTTCACGAGTAAATTGTAAAGTCGTTTCTGGTTCAATATAAACGATGCTTCCTGTTTTACTTCCTCCCATTATTGCACCTTTAACTTTACGTCTGTACATTGCTTTTACAGCCAATACACGCATATTATCAACAACCGATTCTCTAATGTCGTCTAAATATTCTAAATTGTGATATGCGTTTAAAGCTGTTGCGAAACTCTGATTGATCTTGCCTTTAATTGCGTTGATAGATTTGCGCAATTCATTAAGTAGTGCAGAAGCATCATTTTTAATATCTCCAAAACGATCAACAATAGCATCTATTTTTTCTATAATTGCTATAGTGACTTCAATTTTTGAAGCATAATTGTTTAGCGTAGGATAATACTCTTCAAACTTTTTTAAGTAATTAACAATCTCGTTGGTTGTTAGCGATATTGAAACTATTTTTTTTAAGCTAAAAACCTCTAAATAGGTGTTTTCAATCATTAAAAGTTTTAACTCTTTGGTAATTGGCTCAAAACTATGACTAGGAATGTGG
>QMOV01000058.1 GCA_003650305.1 Bacteroidota bacterium
AATATTTTGAAAGCGATCGGCTAATGCTCTTACAATTAAATATTGTGAATGATTGGTGTCTTGATACTCATCTACCAAAATATAACGAAATCTATCTTGATACTTTGCTAACACAGCTGGAAACCTCGTCAACAGTTCATTAGTCTTTAGCAACAAGTCGTCAAAATCCATTGCTCCTGCTTTAAAACAACGCTCAACATATTCTCTATAAACATCACCTAAACGCGGTCGTCTTGCCATTGTGTCTGCTTCAATAAGTTCTGGATTTTGAAAATAGGCTTTTACAGTAATCAAACTGTTTTTATATGAAGATATTCTGGAATAAATCTGCTTGTATTTATAGATTTCCTTATCGAGATTCATTTCTTTTATAATTGAAGCAATTAAACGCTGCGAATCTTGTGTATCATATATGGTAAAATTACTTGGATAGCCTAATTTATCACCCTCAAAACGTAAGATTCTAGCAAATATCGAATGGAATGTTCCCATCCAAATATTTTTAGCTTCACTATCTCCAACTATAGTCGCAATGCGCTCTTTCATCTCACGAGCAGCTTTGTTTGTAAACGTTAACGCCAATATATTAAAGGCATCGACACCTTGACTCATTAAATAAGCAATACGATATGTAAGCACCCGTGTTTTACCAGAACCAGCGCCTGCAATAACAATCATAGGACCCTCTTTTTGCAAGGTTGGTGCTAACTGTGCTTCGTTTAACTGATTTAAAAAGGTCTTCAAATTGTTTAATTTATTGCGTGAATTTAGCTAAAGTTAGTCGTATTTTTTAGTGCAAATATGATTAATTATAAACAATCCTAATTGCCATTGATTAGTTAATAAAAATAAATATCTTTAAGGTCTTATATAATTTTAAAGTAAAAATATTAAACTAAACATATTATGAAAAAACTAATACTAGTCATCACAATTTTAACAAGTCTTTTTGGGTTTTCTCAACATGGACTTGATGCTGAAATAACAGAAATAGAGTCTAAAGTTATTGAATGGCGAAGATATTTCCATGAGAATCCAGAATTATCTAACAGAGAATTTAAAACTGCTGAAAAAATTGCAGCACATTTAAAATCTCTTGGACTAGAAGTACAAACTGGAGTTGCTCACACTGGAGTTGTTGGTATTTTAAAAGGAAATCATACAGGAAAAGTGTTGGCGTTAAGAGCTGATATTGATGCACTTCCAGTAACTGAGCGTGTTGATATTCCTTTTAAATCTAATATAAAAACCACATTCGATGGTGTTAAAACTGGCGTAATGCATGCTTGTGGACATGATACACATATTGCAATATTAATGGGAGTTGCAGAAATTTTATCAAAAAATAAAGACAAAATAAATGGTACCATAAAATTTATTTTTCAACCTGCTGAAGAAGGCGCACCTAAAGGAGAAGAAGGTGGTGCAGAGCTAATGGTTAAAGAAGGCGTACTAGAAAACCCAAAAGTTGATGCCATTTTTGGGCTTCATATAGGTTCAGGACAACCTGCTGGAACTTTAGCATACAAATCTGGTGGGATTATGGCTGCTGTAAATAGTTTTGAAATAAATGTAACAGGAAAACAAACTCATGGATCCAGACCTTGGGCAGGAATTGATCCTATTATGGCTAGTGTAAAAATTATTGATGGACTACAAACTTTAGTCAGTCGTGAAATGCCATTAACTCAAGAAGCTGTTGTACTGTCTATTGGAAAAATTACTAGTGGTGTGAGAAGCAATATAATTCCAGAATCTGCACAAATTATTGGAACACTTCGTACACTCGATTATAATATGCAAGCTAAAATACATAAACGTATGAAAGAAATGGTTCCAGCAATTGCAAATGCTTATAGAGCAGAAGCAACGATTGATATTGATAAGGGTTATCCGATAACTTACAACAACCCAAGTCTTACTGAACAAATGTTACCTTCTTTAAAAGCTGCAGCTGGAGAACATAATGTATTCAATATTAAAGCCATTACAGGAGCCGAAGATTTTTCTTTTTTTCAAGAAAAAATACCTGGTTTATATTTCTTTTTAGGAGGTATGACTCCTGGAACTACTGAAGCCTTTCCACATCACACTCCAGATTTTTATATTGATGAGAATGGTATGTTATTAGGTGTAAAAACGTTTATTCAATTATCATTAGATTATTTAAATAATTAAATTTTGGAAGCTTTTTTAGACTTTTTAGGTACTATTAGTTGGTGGTTGTGGATACTTATTAGTTTAGCAATAATAGCGATAAGAGATGTTTTTTTTCAAAAAGTACATACTATAAGTCATAATTACCCTCTTGTTGGTCATTTACGCTATTGGTTAGAAAGTATTGGACCAGAAATGAGACAATATTTTGTGGCCAACAATAGAGAAGAATTACCTTTTAACCGTATAGAACGTGGTTGGATCTATGCATCTTCTAAAAAAGAAAATAACTACGAAGGGTTTGGCACAGACAGGGATATTTATGCACATCAGCATATTTTTATAAAGAATGCTATGATGCCTTTTAAAATTGAAAAAAATCATCCAAACACAATAGATAAAACCTTTTTGCCTTGTGCAAAAGTAATTGGTGAATTTAATAAACGTAAAAAACCATTTCGCCCTGCTTCTGTAATAAACGTATCAGCTATGAGTTTTGGTTCATTATCTTCAAAAGCAGTAGAATCCTTAAATAAAGGCGTTAAAATTGCTGGAGCTTACCATAATACAGGAGAAGGCGGATTGTCTCCTTACCATAGTAAAGGTGGCGATATTATCTTCCAAATTGGGACTGGCTATTTTGGTGTTAGAGACAGGCACGGTAATTTTTCTATAGAGAAACTATTTCAATTGGTCAAGAACAACCCATTTGTTAAAGCCATAGAAATAAAACTCTCTCAAGGTGCAAAACCAGGAAAAGGCGGTGTGTTGCCAGGAACAAAAATAACTGAAGAAATCGCCAAGATTCGAGGTGTTGAAGTTGGTAAAGATGTACTCTCACCTCCAAACCATTCAGCATTTTCCAATATTTCTGAAATGATAGATTTTATAGAAACGATTGCAGAAAAAACAGGATTGCCAGTTGGCATAAAAGCAGCAATTGGTAAATTGAATCAATGGGAAGAATTGGCTGATATTATGAAAGCTACAGGCAAAGGTCCCGATTTTATTACTATTGATGGTGGCGAAGGTGGTACTGGTGCTGCACCTCCAAGTTTTGTGGACCACGTATCCTTGCCTTGGGTTTATGGATTTAGCGATTTGTACAAGATGTTTAAAGGCAAAGGCCTGTCTGAACGCATTGTCTTTATAGGAAGCGGTAAACTTGGTTTTCCTGCTAAAGCAGTAATGGCATTTGCTATGGGAGCTGATTGTATAAATGTAGCACGAGAAGCCATGATGAGCATTGGTTGTATTCAAGCACAAGTATGTCATACCAACCGTTGCCCTAGCGGTGTGGCCACACAAAGTAAGTGGTTACAAAATGGTATTAATATACCTTTGAAGTCAGAACGGTTAGCGCAATATTTTAGAACTTTTAAAAAGGAATTAATAGAAATTACTCATGCAGCTGGTTACGAACATCCTTGTCAGTTTACAATGAGTGATATCAATGTTAATGTAGATAATTATAACATGTCGGTAGAACTTAACAAAACCTACTGCTACGAAAAAACCACTGTTCCATTCACAACTATGCAAGATTTAAAAGATTGTATGTATTTGGGAGGGAAATGTTAGTTGTCAGGATTCAGGCTTTAGTATGTAGTCTTCAGTTTTTGGAATTTAAAATATGGATTTATTAAATAATTACTTTAAGTTTGTTTATACCTAAAATAGTCTATTATGGAAGCTGCCAAAATATTTGAATTATTACTTTATGCTGTTCCAGCTTTAATTACTGGAATGATTGCTTACTATTTTTTTAAAGAGCATACAAAAAATGAAGATGGAAGAAGACGCTTTTTATTACACAAAGATATGCAAGTAAACACCTTACCAATCCGACTTCAGGCTTATGAACGCATAGCATTATTTTTAGAGCGCATTAATCCTACAAAATTATTAGTAAGAGTTGCTCCAACATCTTCAAGTAAAGAAGATTATGAGTCATTACTTATACAAAGTATTGACCAAGAATTTCAGCATAATTTATCGCAACAAATTTACTTAAGTGACGAATGTTGGAACATAACTACAGCTGCAAAAAATGCTACAATTCAGCTTATTAGAAAGGCTAGTTTACTCGAAAAAACTAACTCTGCTAATAAACTCCGTGAAGTTGTATTAACAGAAATGATGGAAAAACGCGCACCTAGTGATGCTGCATTAGCTTATATTAAAAAAGAAGTTTCAGATTTATGGTAATACTTCGTCTCTTAGTTCATTAGAATCTAACTCTCTATGCTTTATTTTGGCATAATTATATCCTTTTTTCCACCATCCAATCATTAATTTTTTATTAAATATCAATGAGTTTTCGGTAAGTTTTGATGGTGTATAATACAAATTAAGTTGTACACCTCTGTTTTTAGCTGCAAGTTTACCTATTGTAATATCGTGTTTTTCAACTTGGTCTAATAAATGACTAAACAAATTCAGCATCAACGAAAAAGGATTTTTACCCAATACCTTTTGTTGTTCCAAGTTTTCCGATTCTAAAATTATAACATCCACTTCGGTTGCGCCACGTAAAATAGCCTCACGTATAGGTACAACACATCCTAATCCTCCGTCTGCATATTCATAGCCATCTTTTACAGCCAAAGACATAAATGGCACATAATTACACGATATCCATATCCAATCGCAATACTCTTCATAGGTAAAATCGTGTATGGACTTATACTCTACTCTATTAGTGGATAGATTAGACACAGTAACCACAACATCTTGTTTAGTCGCTCTAATTTTATCATACTCTTCTTTTGTGAAATTTCGCCGTATATTTCTTTTTAGTGCTCTACTTTCTCCAAAAGTTCGTTTCATTTTAATAAACTGCAACAATGAACTCAAAAAATTAATAGATACAAACTCTCTATTTCCTTTTTTCCGCACTACAAAAGGGTTTATACTAAAAATATGCTTTTGTTTTACATTAGTAAAAATGGTATATAACTTTTTTACATTGTTAGTAGCCAAGTGTTGAATAAGCAAACTTCCAGTAGAAGTCCCTAAAAACATATCGTAGTTTTGCTGCTTCTCCTCAATAAGATACTGAGCTACACCACCAGCAAATGCGCCTTTACTTCCTCCTCCTGATATAACTAATGCTTTCAATTTAATTTTTTTAATAAAGGTAACTCAAATTTATGTATTCTTCATATTTAATACAATAGCTTTAAATGAGCTATTCTTAATGATTTGAAGCCTCACCTGCTCCGCTAGGAATTCTGATATTTTCAACTATTTCTTGAACTTCGTCTGGAGGTTTAGGAGTAAACGATGCAATTAGTATAGATGTTACAAAATTTACTATCATTGCCACAGTGCCAAAACCTTCAGGAGAAATTCCCAACCACCAATCGTCTTTTGTGCCACCACCAAACCAATCGAATTTGAATTTCATCATATAAAAAAGCATCAACAAAATACCAACTAACATTCCTGCTATAGCACCTTCTTTATTCATACGTTTATAAAAAATACCCAAAATAATAGCAGGGAAAAAGGATGCAGCAGCTAATCCGAAAGCAAGCGCAACGGTTGCAGCAACAAAATCGGGAGGATTAATACCAAACCAGCCAGCAATGATTACTGCTACAACTGCTGATAAACGTGCAGCTATCAATTCGCCTTTTTCAGAAATTTTAGGATTGATAATTTTCTTGATAATATCATGTGATACAGATGATGAAATTACTAATAATAAACCTGCTGCTGTAGAAAGTGCAGCTGCTAAAGCTCCAGCAGCTACTAATGCAATTACCCAATTTGGTAAATTTGCAATTTCTGGATTGGCAAGTACCATTATATCCTTGTCTACAGTTAATTCATTTTGAGCTTCATCTGCAACATATTGAATTTTACCATCGTTGTTTTTATCGTTAAACTCAATCAGTCCAGTTGTTTCCCAATTAGAAAACCATTCTGGAACTTCATCATATTTTTTATTGCTTAACGTTTCAATCATATTAGTTCTTGCAAATACAGCAATTGCAGGAGCAGTAGTATAGAGAATAGCAATAAACAGGAGAGCCCATCCTGCAGATTTACGAGCATCGCTTACTTTTTTAACTGTAAAAAACCGAACGATAACATGTGGTAATCCTGCTGTACCGACCATTAAAGCTGCTGTAATAAAAAATACATCGATGGTAGATTTGCTACCAGATGTATATTCATGAAAACCTAATTCTTTATGTAAACCATCAAGTTTATCCAAAAGATACACGCCATCGCCTCCACTACTTCCAAAACCTAATTGTGGAATTGGATTCCCTGTCATTTGAATAGAAATAAATATAGCAGGCACCATAAAAGCAAAAATCAACACACAGTATTGAGCTACTTGAGTATAAGTTATGCCTTTCATTCCACCAAGTACAGCGTAAAAAAGCACGATAAACATTCCTATAATCACTCCTGTATTAATATCTACTTCAAGAAATCTTGAGAACACCAAACCAACACCACGCATTTGTCCAGCTATATAAGTAAACGATACTATTAGTGCACATATTACTGCTACAACTCTAGCTACATCAGAATAATATCTGTCTCCAATAAAATCTGGTACTGTAAACTTTCCGAACTTACGCAAATAAGGTGCTAATAATAATGCTAATAGCACGTAACCACCTGTCCATCCCATTAAATATACAGAGCCATCATAACCACTAAAAGAGATTAATCCAGCCATTGAGATAAATGATGCTGCGCTCATCCAATCGGCTGCAGTTGCCAATCCGTTGGCAATAGGATGTACACCTTTTCCAGCTACATAAAATTCGCCTGTAGAATTCGCTCTAGACAAAATTGCAATCCCAATATATAAAGTGAATGTTAGTCCGACTAAAATCCAAGTCCACATTTGTATATCCATAGTTTAAGAATCTAAATTGAATTTTTTATCTAATCGGTTCATAAGTCTGATATAGACAAAAATTAGAATTACAAAAACATAGATTGAACCCTGTTGAGCAAACCAAAACCCAAGTTTAAAACCGCCTATTCTAATTGTATTTAATTGTTCAACGAGTAGTATTCCAAATACATAGGATACCAAAAACCAAATGGATAATAGTATGGCCAAGTATTTTAGATTCTTTTTCCAGTACGCTTTAGCTTTTTGTTTATCTGTCATGCCTTATTTTCTTTTAGTCTTTTTGAATAGGCTTTAAATTCTTTTACAACTTTTGGAGCTAAAATTATTGTCGCTGTCATCGTTGGTATTGCCATTAGTGCGAAAACTCCATCAATAAGGTTTATCATCATACTTAAAGATGTGGTAGATCCAACAATAATACTTATGATATAAAAATAATTATAGTAGTGCTTTTTATCGGCTCCAAATAGGAAAGACATACACTTACTACCATAATACGAATAAGAAAATAAAGATGAAATACTAAATATAGCAATACAAATTAGCAATAAATACTTTCCAATTCCAGGCATTGCATCTCCAAAAGCTGAAGCTGTTAAACTTACACCATTAGCATCAGTACTTTGCCAAACTCCTGTTACCAAAATTGCCAAAGCAGTTAAAGTACATACAATTAAAGTGTCAATTGCAGGACCAAGCATAGCTACTAATCCTTCACGAATAGGCTCGTCTGTTTTTGCTGCACCATGAGCCATTGGTGCAGTACCAATACCAGCTTCATTAGAAAACGCACCGCGACGAATACCTAATAATATCAATGCTCCTAAAATACCTCCAAACATCGCATCTCCTGTATAATTATCAGCAGCAAAGGCATCGGTAAAAATGAGTCCAAGATATTTTGGCACTACTTCTATGTTTACTCCTAAAATAATTATAACCAAAACAAAATAGAGCACAACCATTGTCGGAACCAACTTTGATGCAGTTTTACTAATACGACTTAATCCTCCTAAAATAACAAAAGACGTAATGATTACTAAAGCACCACCAATAATTAAATTAGAATTTAATCCTACAGTTACTCCATTAGGGATTAATAAAATATCGTTAATAGCCTGAGTTAATTGATTGACGTTAAACACAGGTAATGCTCCAACTAATCCGCAAATACTAAACATAATTGCTAAAGGTTTCCATGATTTACCTAAACCTTCCATAATAAAATACATCGGACCTCCTTGAAGTTCTCCGTTACTGTCTTTTCCTCGAAACATAATCGCTAATGTTGATGTAAAAAACTTGGTTGACATTCCAACTATAGCACTAATCCACATCCAAAACATAGCGCCAGGACCACCAATTGAAATGGCTACTGCAACTCCTGCAATGTTTCCCATGCCAACGGTTGCTGATAAAGCGGTTGACAAAGCTTGAAAATGACTGATTTGTCCAGGATCATCAGGATCGTCGTATTTACCACGTAATACCTGAATGGCGTGACCAATATATCGAAACGGCAAAAAACGTGATAAAATTAGGAGGTATAATCCTCCACCAATTAATAATATAATAAGAGGCAAACCCCAAACAAATGATGCGAAATCTGCAATAAGCTGGTCGAGTTTATCCATATTAATCTGTTAGTTAGCTCATAAAAATAGTAAAGAACTTGAACTTTTAGTGAAATGTTGAAAAAATTATCTCAGAAAAGCTGTTATCAATTGGTTTTGAAGTTTATTAAATATAATTTCGCATATAACTGATATAATAATCAACCATATGGTATTAAAACGTTTAGTTGTATTTAATCTTCTTTTATCAACTATCGTTATTATCTTTTTTTACTATCGATTTAACATAAGAGTTCGTGCAATTCCAGTTCATATCATTATTGTAGCATATAGTCTTGCGTTTGTTTATTGTTGTAGTATTTTATTTGTGAAGGTTTTTTCAAATAGGCTATCTGTTTTGTTATTTACAATCTTAATTATTTCTAGTCAATTTTTTATTATTAATATTTACCTTGGGTTTTTTATTGCACATGAAAATTGGGGACATCCATTAACAATCAATATTTTAATTGTTTACTTAAATGAAATAGGATATTTAATTGAATCTTTACCCTTTTCTATTTCGAAATCAACTATATACTTAAGCATATTTGTCCTTTTTTCAATAGTATCAATACCAATAATATTTGTTGCTAAAAAGATTTATATTGATTTAAAAAGAAAGTGTATTACATTTTTCTCAAAGAAGAATATTATTTTTATTATAGTATTCTTTATTATTTTCCCTGTAGTTTTTTTTAATGTTGAATGGTTACAAAAAAGAGTAAGTAGTGACGACCCCATTGTTGCTTTTTTTCTCTACGAATTCTCCTTACAAGATGAAATAGTGAATGGAACAGGTCAAGAAAATTTTATTGCAAAAGAACAATATCCAAACAACCTTGATTTTGATAAAAAAAATGTAATATTAATTATATGTGACGCACTAAGACCTGATCATTTAAGTTATGATGGATATAACAGGAATACTACTCCTTTTTTAGATTCCATTTCAAATTTAAATAATGTATATAACATAAAGAACTTCTTTTCTACAAGTTCCAGATCATTTATTGGTATAGCTAATATCTTATCTTCAAACTATTCTGTTGCCCACCAAAATTTTTTTATTCATGATCTCCTAAAAAAACAAGAGTATTCTATTAATTTTATTTTGAGTGGTGATCACACCAATTTTTTTGGATTAAAAAAATATTATGGCAAGAATATAGATACATATTACGACGGATTAAGCGCAAGTAAATTCAATTCAAATGTATCTATTAATGATGATAGAAACATTTTAAACAAGCTAAATACTTTCCCTGATTTTAATAATAAGCCAACTTTTTTCTATTTACATTACATGTCCTCACACCAACTTGGTGTTTTGGATTCATCATTTAAAATTTATAAACCTAGCAAATACGATTCTTATCTTAAAACTGTTCCCAGAGCAATTTTGATTAATGACTATGATAACAGAATTACACAACTTGATAATTACTTAAAAAGAACTTTTTCAATTTTAAATAAAAAAGGATATTTAAAAAATTCAATTGTTATTATCTCTGCTGATCATGGACAAGCTCTAGGAGAAAGAGGTATGGTTTCTCATGGAAATTCTACTTATTTAAATGAAACTCTAATCCCTTTAATTATTTTAAATTATTCTGAATCTAAATTAGAGATTAGTAATAAATCAAAATCAGACTTTTATAATCAATTAGATATTGCACCAACAATAATAGATTTGCTTAACATTCCTAAACCAAAAACTTGGAATGGAAATTCGATTTTTGAAAAGAGAACTAATGATTTTATATTTCAACAAGAAATAAACTTTTATTCATGTGTTTGGTCTGAAAATAGTGAAATTTATCAATATGTTTACAACTCGACTACACAAAAAGAAGAAGTATTTATTATTAATTCTAATAAATATGAAACTAAGAATATTATTGATTCTTTTAATAAGGTAAATCTAGCTGTTGTTAAATCTAAATTAGAAAAATTCTACTCATTAAATATAAATTAAGCATTATTTAAATACTCCAAAACATTAGCTTCAATACGCTCTTGTATGTTTGAAACATCTGCTTTTACAAAAGCTTCTCCAGTTATGTTTTCGTAGAGTTCGATATATCTATTGCTAACGGTTTCTATATAATCATCACTCATAAAAGGGACTGTTTGTCCTTTTAGTCCTTGAAAATTATTTGCAATTAACCATTGGCGCACAAACTCTTTAGAAAGTTGTTTTTGTGTTTCATTATTATCTTGTCGTTCTTGATAACCATCTGCATAAAAATAACGCGAAGAATCTGGTGTATGGATTTCGTCAATGAGCACAATTCTTCCATCTTTGGTTTTTCCGAATTCATATTTGGTATCAACCAAAATTAATCCTCTGCTCTCTGCTATTTCTGTTCCTCGTTGAAATAATTTGCGTGTATAATCTTCAAGTATTATGTAATCTGCTTCCGAAACGATTCCTCTTGCTAAAATATCCTCACGAGAAATATCTTCGTCATGATCTCCTTTTTCGGCTTTAGTTGCTGGTGTAATAATAGGTTCTGAAAATTTATCGTTTTCTTTCATACCTTCTGGCATTTCTATACCACAAAGCATTCGTTTTCCAGCTTTGTACTCACGAGCAGCATGTCCAGACAAATAACCTCGAATTACCATTTCTACTTTAAAGGGTTGGCATAAATAACCAACAGCTACATTTGGATCTGGTGTTGCTATTAACCAATTAGTCACCAAATCTTCGGTTGCTTTCATCATTTTAGTGGCAATCTGATTGAGAATTTGCCCTTTATACGGAATGCCTTTTGGCATCACAACATCGAAAGCAGAAAGTCTGTCGGTTGCAACCATAACCAACAACTCATCGTTAACATTATAAACCTCTCTAACTTTGCCTTTGTAGACACTTTTTTGATTAGGAAAATTAAAGTTTGTATCTGTTATTGTTTTGTTTGCCATTGCCTCTCTGTCCTTCGGACATCTTTGACTCTTACAAGTCTATTTGATTTTTTTGTTTCGTCTAATCTTCGATTTCCTAAAGGAAAGAATTTAATCGTTACAATAAATTTAATTTATTGACTGTTTACTTAATACTGAAAACTGAATAGATCGCTGATGACGCTGATTTTTTATGATATAATTTGATTACTGCTATACTGAAAATTGAATACTGATACTTTCGCCACGAATACACGAATATTTATTACTGTTTACTGAATACTGCTGACTGAACACTGGATTACTCTCTATTCTCTATACTTTTATATGATGAAATAATTTTCTTAACCAATTTATGTCTAACCACATCTTTATCGTCTAAAAATATAATACCAACACCTTCTACATCTTTTAAAATAAGCAGTGCTTCTTTTAAGCCAGAAACAGTACGTCGTGGTAAATCTATTTGACCAGGATCTCCAGTAACCATAAATTTTGCGTTTTTTCCCATTCGGGTTAAAAACATTTTCATTTGGTTATGTGTTGTATTTTGCCCTTCGTCAAGAATTACAAAAGCATTGTCGAGCGTTCGACCACGCATAAAAGCTAAAGGTGCGATTTGAATGATGCCTTTTTCAATTTGGCTCTCTAATTTTTCGGCTGGAATCATATCGCGTAAAGCGTCATACAAAGGTTGCATGTATGGATCTAATTTTTCTTTTAAATCGCCAGGCAAAAATCCTAGATTTTCTCCAGCCTCCACAGCAGGACGCGTTAAAATAATACGTCGTACTTCTTTATTTTTTAGTGCCTGAACTGCTAACGCTACTCCAACATAAGTTTTTCCTGTTCCTGCAGGACCAATGGCAAAAACCATATCGTTCTTACTCATGCTTTCAACTAACTTACGTTGATTAACAGTTAAAGCTTTAATTTGTTTTCCGTTAACACCATGCACCAAAACTGTTCCGCTTTTAGCTGAAGTGTTATAGTCTTCACTACTTTGACTGGTTAAAACACGCTCGATAACATTTTCGTCCAGCTTGTTGTATTTTGCAAAATGCTTTAATAACATAATTACACGACGATCAAATTCTTCTAGCAAATCTTCATCACCAAAGGCTTTAATTTTGTTTCCTCGTGCAACAATTTTAAGTTTTGGAAAGTATTTTTTAAGCAGTTCAATATTTGTGTTGTGTGCTCCAAAAAATTCTTTTGGTGCAATTTCTTCAAGCTCTATAATAAGTTCGTTCAAATGTGGTTGTTTTAATTTTTTTTTAAAAGGATTTAATCAACCTAAGTTTAATTTATTTCGTTGATCTCTAAAAACATAAAACGGAAAAAATTATGTAGGTTTGTAAAACTCAAAAGTACATAATTTTACATCAAGAATTACTAAAATAACTGCAACAATTTTGCCTATGGCAATTATTACTTTAACAACCGATTTTGGAGAGAAGGATCATTTTACTGGTGCTGTAAAAGGTGCTATTTATAGTGAGTTCCCAGATGTTAAAATTGTAGATATTTCGCATTCGGTTTCTCCTTTTAGCATTCCAGAAGCTGCTTATATTATCCAAAATGCATATAGTAGCTTCCCAAAAGGAACAATACATATTATTGGTATAGACTCCGAAATTAATGAAGAAAACAAACATATTGCCATTAAATTAGATGACCATTTTTTTGTGTGTGCAAACAATGGTATAATGAGCATGATTTGTAGCGAAATTGCTCCAGAAAAAATTGTTGAAATAAATATTAATGATAAAATAGAAACAAGTTTTGCGGTTTTAGACGTTTTTGTAAAAGTAGCCTGCCACATTGCAAGAGGTGGAACACTTGAAGTTATAGGAAAATTAATCGAAAATATTAAACCTATAAAGAATATAATTCCTTTTGTTAATGATGAAAAAACTCAAATTATTGGCAATGTAATTTACATCGACAATTATGGAAATGCAGTTACAAATATAAAACGTGCTTTTTTTGAAACTATTCAAAAAGGGAGAGCTTTTGAAGTCTCTGCAAAAAGTTATAAGTTTAAAAAAATACACAAAAAATATAGTGATATTGTGAATTTTAAAATTCCTGCAGATAAACGGAATGATGAAGGTCGTGGATTGGTTGTGTTTAATTCTAGCAACTATATGGAAATTGCTATTTATAAAAGCAATACTGCAACTGTTGGAAGCGCATCGACACTAATGGGATTTAAAATGAGAGATACAGTTACCATAAATTTTTAAAAAAATAATTAAAAAAGATTAACCGTTAGATTTATTACCCTTTATTTTTTGCACTTATACTTAAATTTGCTTTTACCAAGTTTAAAAAGAAAAAATGCATTGCATAAATGTTAATAAAATTGTTTTATATATTAACTTCAAAAAGATATATTTGTAGTAATATTTTTTTTGAACACAAATCCTTTAGTTACACATGAAACGAGCATGCTAAAAGTTCCTCAATTAAGGAGAATTATCAATGGCGAACAGCATGTGACCGTTAAAAAAACAATAAATATAAACACATGAAATTTATAGTATCAAGTGCATATTTACTAAAACAATTACAAGTTTTAGGAGGTGTTATTAACAGCTCGAATACTTTACCAATTTTAGATAATTTTTTATTCGAATTAGATAGTTCTAGTCTTACTATATCTGCAAGCGATTTAGAAACTACAATGTCTTCTACTATTGATGTAGAAAGCGATAGCAAAGGTAGCGTCGCAATTCCTGCAAAATTATTATTGGATATTTTAAAAACTTTTCCGGAGCAACCTTTAACCTTTATTGTTGAAGAAAATAATATTGTTGAGATAAGTTCTAATCACGGAAAATATGCTTTGGCTTATGCCAATGGTGAAGAATTCCCTAAAGCAGTTGCACTTGAGAACCCAAGTTCTACAACGTTGTCAGGCGAGATTTTAGCGTCTGCAATTAGTAAAACAATTTTTGCTGCTGGCAATGATGATTTGCGTCCAGTAATGAGTGGTGTATTTTTTCAGTTTTCTACCGAGAGTTTAACTTTTGTGGCTACTGATGCTCATAAACTTGTTAAATATACGCGTGAAGATGTGTCAGCAAGTGAAACCGCAGAATTTATAATGCCAAAAAAACCTTTAACCCTTTTAAAAGGCATTTTAATCGGCAATGATGATGATGTAACTATTGAATATAACGACTCTAACGCAAAATTCACGTTTGATAACTCTGTGCTTATTTGCCGTTTAATAGATGGAAAATATCCTAATTACGAAGCTGTAATACCAAAAGACAATCCAAATAAATTAGTAATAGACAGAAATCAATTTTTAAATTCGGTACGTCGTGTTAGTATTTTCTCTAACAAAACAACACACCAAATACGGTTAAAAATTGCTGGTGCCGAATTAAATGTATCTGCCGAAGATATTGATTACAGCAACAAAGCCGAAGAGCGTTTAACTTGCGATTACCAAGGTGACGATTTGCAAATTGGTTTTAACTCCAGATTTTTAAGCGAAATGTTAAGCAACTTAAATGCCAACGATGTGCAATTAGAAATGAGTTTACCCAACAGAGCAGGAATTTTAACTCCAGTTGATGGACTAGACGAAGGCGAAACCATTACTATGTTAGTAATGCCTGTGATGCTTAATAATTAGTTATTAAGTGCCTAAAGTTAAAAGTATTTAGGAGTGCACTAAAGTGAATCCTTTTTA
>QMOV01000059.1 GCA_003650305.1 Bacteroidota bacterium
TATCTAATCTAGATTCACATAATTGTAGCAATACCTCACCAGTAATACCAGTTGCAGCAGTTGCCTTTTTAAACATGTTTCTAAATTGACGTTCCAAAATACCGTAAGTGTATTTTGCTTTTTGCTTTTCCATTAGTTGGATAGCATATTCGGATTTTTTTCCACGTCTTCTTGTGTTTCCGTGTTGACCTGGAGGATAATTTCTTTTTTCAAAAGATTTATCTTCTCCAAAAATAGCTTCTCCGAATTTACGTGCTATTTTAGTTTTAGGACCAGTATATCTTGCCATTTTAAAATTTGTTTTGAGAGTGATAATGAATTAAGGTCTTATGCTTATCCTTCGAAAATCGTTGATCTCTCGTTTATACTTGTTAATTATTAATTTACGATATAAGAGTTACGAATTACGATTTTAATAATTCTGAAATCGTAAGTCCATAAATCTAAAATCGTTATACTCTTCTACGTTTTGGAGGTCTGCAACCATTATGTGGTGTTGGTGTTACATCAATAATTTCTGTAACTTCAATACCTCCATTATGAATAGATCTAATAGCAGATTCTCTACCATTACCAGGACCTTTTACATAAACTTTTACTTTCTTTAAACCAGCTTCTTTAGCTATGCCTAAAGCATCTTCGGCTGCTAATTGAGCGGCATAGGGTGTGTTTTTTTTAGAGCCTCTAAATCCCAATTTACCAGCTGATGACCATGAAATTACGTCTCCCTTTTTATTTGTAAAAGATATAATAATGTTATTAAAAGAAGCTGTAATATGTACTTCTCCATTAGACTCTACAATAACTTTACGCTTTTTAGTACTTGACTTTGCCATTTTACAAATTATTATTTAGTTACCATTTTCTTATTAGCAACTGTTTTTCTTCTACCTTTTCTTGTTCTTGAGTTATTCTTAGTGCGTTGCCCTCTTAATGGAAGTCCGATTCTATGACGTATTCCTCTATAACAACCAATATCCATTAATCGTTTAATGTTTATTTGTGTTTCTGAACGCAACTCACCTTCAATGGTAAATGACCCAACAGCTTCACGTATTTTACTGATTTCGTCATCAGTCCAATCTGAAACTTTAGTGCTTTCATCTACTTTAGCAGTTTCTAATATTTGTTTTGCTCTACTTCTACCTATTCCGTAGATATAAGTTAAAGAGATAACTCCTCTTTTTTGTTTTGGTATGTCTACACCTGCAATTCTTGCCATAATTATCCTTGTCTTTGTTTGAATCTAGGATTCTTTTTGTTGATTACGTAAAGCGTTCCTTTTCTGCGCACGATTTTACAATCTGCACTTCTCTTTTTTATTGATGCTCTTACTTTCATTAGTATCTATATGTTATTCTAGCCTTTGATAAATCGTAAGGACTCATTTCTAATTTTACTTTATCTCCTGGCAAAAGTTTAATGTAATGCATTCGCATCTTACCAGAAATATGAGCAGTTACAATATGACCGTTTTCTAATTCAACACGAAACATAGCATTAGATAATGCTTCATTTATTGTTCCGTCTTGTTCTATAGCTGCTTGCTTTGCCATTTTATATTAATTATTTTATTGCTTTTCTGTTTTTACCAGTCTTCATCAAGCCATCATAATGTTTATTCAACAAGTACGCATTTACTTGTTGCATCGTATCAATTGCTACTCCAACCATAATTAATAGCGAAGTACCTCCAAAAAATAATGCCCATCCTTGTTGTACATTCATTAGTTTAACAATAAATGCAGGGAATACCGCAATCAATGCTAAAAATATAGAACCTGGTAAAGTGATTTGTGACATTATTTTATCTAAAAATTCTGAAGTTTCAGTTCCTGGACGAATACCTGGAATAAATCCTCCGCTACGTTTTAAATCGTCTGCCATTTTGTTAGTAGGTACTGTAATTGCAGTATAAAAATATGTGAACACAATAATTAATAATGCAAATGTAATATTATACCATAAACCAAATATATCTGAAAACTGTATCTGCATCCATTGCCCAACTCCTGTATCTTTAAGAAATGAAGATCCTCCTATTAAACTAGGCACAAACATAATAGCTTGAGCAAATATTATTGGCATAACTCCAGAAGCGTTTAACTTTAATGGAATATATTGTCTCGATCCAAATACGTTTTTTTCGTAACCTCCAGAAGCAGTACGTCTAGCATATTGTACCGAAATTTTTCTTACAGCCATAACCAACATTACAGATGCCAAAATAATTACCATCCAAATTACAAGTTCAATTAAAATCATTATTAAACCTCCATTAGATTCTGTTACTCTTGAAACGTATTCTTGAATAAATGATTGAGGTAATGTGGCAATAATACCTACCATAATTAAAATTGAGATACCGTTACCAATACCTTTATCAGTAATTTTTTCACCTAACCACATCGCAAAAATACAGCCTGTTACTAAAATGATAATAGACGAGAAATAGAATATTCCTCCTTGACCTAATAAAAAGGCTTCTTGTGGAATACCTAAAGCTGGTAAACTCACTAAATACCCAGGAGCTTGTACCATACAAATTGCAATGGTTAACCAACGTGTAATTTGAGTAATCTTTTTTTGACCACTAGCACCTTCTTTTTGTAGTTTTTGTAAATACGGAATTGCTATTCCCATTAACTGTACTACAATAGATGCAGATATGTAAGGCATAATACCCAATGCAAAGACAGAAGCATTAGCAAATGCTCCTCCTGTAAAGGCGTTCAGTAATCCCAGAAGACCACTATCTGTTGCTGCCGCTATACCACCTAATTTACTTGCATCAATACCTGGAAGAACTACTTGAGCACCAAAACGATATACTAAAAGCATACCTAAAGTTAGAATGATTCTATCTTTTAGCTCTGTTATTTTCCAAACATTTTTTATAGATTCTATAAATTTCATTTTCTACAGTTCTTATAATGTTACGGCTTCTCCACCTGCAGCTTCAATAGCAGCTTTTGCCGAAGCTGTAAATTTATGAGCAGATACTTTTAATTTTACGTTTAATTCTCCTCTTCCTAATATTTTTACCAGATCATTCTTCCTAGCTAAACGAAAAGCAATCATAGTATCTAAATCTACAGTGTTTTTTATTTTCTTGTCATCAACCATTTGTTGTAAAGTGTCTAAATTAATACCTTGGTATTCTTTACGATTGATGTTAGTAAAACCAAATTTTGGTACACGTCTTTGAAGCGGCATTTGTCCACCTTCAAAACCAAGCTTTCTAGAATATCCAGATCTAGATTTTGCGCCTTTATGACCTCTAGTAGAAGTACCGCCTTTACCTGACCCTTGTCCTCTACCAATACGTTTACTATTATATCTAACTGAACCTTCTGCAGGTTTTAAATTACTTAAATCCATTTTCCGGTTTTATTTTTTAAGCTTCTTCTACAGAAACTAAATGTTTAACTTTATTAACCATACCAAGAATGTTTGGAGTGGCATCGTGTTCAACTGTTTGACCAATCTTTCTTAAACCAAGAGCTTCAAGAGTTCTTTTTTGTCTTAACGAACGATTTATCGCACTTTTTCGTTTTGTTACTTTAATCTTAGCCATCTTAATCCTTTAATTATCCGTTAAAAACTTTTTCGAGAGAAACTCCTCTTTCTTTAGCTATTTTTCTTGCATCTCTTAATTGCAATAAGGCATCAAAAGTTGCTTTTACTACATTATGAGGATTTGAAGATCCTTGAGATTTTGATAAAACGTCGTGTACACCAACAGCTTCTAAAACTATTCTCACAGCTCCTCCTGCAATAACTCCTGTACCAGGAGCAGCAGGTATAATATTTACTCTTGCTCCACCATATTTTCCTTTTTGAGCATGAGGCAATGTTCCTTTAACTAGTGGGATTCGAACTAAATTTTTCTTAGCATCTTCTACTGCTTTAGCAATTGCACTTGCAACATCTTTAGATTTTCCTAAACCTTGACCAACAACTCCAGCTTCGTCACCAACCACAACAATTGCTGAAAAACCAAATGCTCTACCACCTTTTGTTACTTTAGTAACTCTCTGCACACCAACTAAACGATCTTTAAGATCTAATCCACTTGGTTTTACTAATTCTGCACTTTTGTATTTATGATACATAATTTTATTAAAATTTAAGTCCTGCTTCTCTAGCTCCTTCAGCTAACGATTTTACTCTACCATGATATAGATATCCACCTCTATCGAAAGAGATTTTTTCTACACCTGCTTTTATAGATTTTTCAGCTAAAGATTTACCTACCATTGCGGCAACTTCAGTTTTAGTTCCTTTTGCAGAACTAATATCTTTGTCTCTTGAAGATGCTGCGCTGATAGTTTTACCAGTTACATCATCGACAATTTGAGCATAGATTTCTTTATTGCTTCTAAAAACAGATAATCTTGGTTGAGTTCCAGTACCTGAAACTATTTTACGAATTCTGTTTTTTATTCTTTGTCTTCTTTGGGTCTTTGTTAATGCCATAACTTAATTATTAAGCTGTTTTACCAGCTTTTCTTCTTAATTGCTCACCAACAAACTTTATCCCTTTCCCTTTGTAAGGTTCTGGTTTACGGAATGAACGAATCTTTGCCGCTACTTGTCCTACGAGTTGTTTGTCGTGTGATGTTAACTTAATTATAGGATTCTTTCCTTTTTCTGAAATTGTTTCAATCTTAACTTCTGGAGCTATATTTAAAACAATGTTATGAGAAAATCCTAAAGCTAAATCCAGTTTTTGTCCTTGATTGTTTGCTCTAAATCCTACACCAACGAGTTCTAATTCTTTAGTATATCCTTTTGAAACACCTTCAACCATATTGTTAAACAATGATCTATATAAACCGTGTTTAGCCTTTTGTTCTTTAGTTTCAGCCGAACGCGCAACTAAAAGATTACCATCTTCAACTTTAACAGTTACTGTAGAAAACTCTTGAGATAACTCTCCTAATTTTCCTTTTACTGTAACAACGTTATCATTTACATCTACTGTAACTCCTTCTGGAATTGCTACTGGATTATTACCTATTCTTGACATTTCTTATTGTCTTTTATTAGTAAACGTAACATAATACTTCTCCTCCAACATTTTCTTTTTTGGCTTGTTTTCCTGTCATTACTCCATGTGAAGTAGAGATGATAGCAATTCCAAGACCGTTAAGAATACGAGGCAGTTCTCTAGAACTTGCATATTTACGTAAACCTGGTTTACTTATCCTTTGGAGTTTTTTAATTACAGGTTCTTTTGTGTCTTTAGTGTACTTTAAAGCGATTTTAATTGTGCCTTGTACAGAAGAATCATCGAACTTGTAGCTTAAAATATATCCTTGGTCAAATAATATTTTTGTGATTTCTTTTTTTAAATTAGAAGCAGGAATTTCTACCACTCTATGACCTGCACTTATTGCGTTTCTAACTCTTGTTAAATAATCCGCTATTGGATCTGTATTCATATTTATTAATTTGCGATTATGGTTTTCAACTAATTGTTAAACCTTTAATCAATTTATAATTTTACCAACTTGCTTTTCTAACTCCTGGAATTAATCCTTTATTAGCCATTTCACGAAACATAACACGAGAAATACCAAAATTACGCATATAGCCTTTTGGTCTTCCGGTTAATTTACATCTGTTATGCATACGAACAGGTGAAGCATTTTTTGGTAACTTTTGTAATGCTTCATAATCTCCAGCTTCTTTTAAAGCTTTACGTTTAGCTGCATACTTAGCTACTGTTTTAGCTCTTTTTACCTCACGGGCTTTCATTGATTCTTTAGCCATATCTTAATTCTTTTTAAAAGGTAATCCTAATTCGGTTAATAATGATTTTGCTTCTTTATCGGTATCTGCAGAAGTTACAAACGTAATATCCATACCAGAGATTTTATTTATTTTGTCGATATTAATCTCTGGAAATATAATTTGTTCAGTAATTCCTAAACTGTAATTACCTCTTCCATCAAACCCACTAGCCTTAATGCCCTGAAAATCTCTTACTCGTGGTAATGCAGATGTAACCAATCGATCTAAAAACTCAAACATTTGCTCTCCTCTTAATGTAACTTTAGCTCCAATTGGCATTCCTTTACGCAACTTAAATGATGCAACATCTTTTTTAGATATTGTTACTATAGCTTTTTGTCCAGATATTCTTGACATTTCATCTACTGCATAGTCAATTAACTTTTTATCTGCTACTGCACCACCTACTCCTTGAGATAAAACTATCTTTTTTAGTTTAGGTACTTGCATGATGTTTTTATATCCGAACTCTTCTGTAAGAGCAGAAACTACTTTTTCTTTGTACTCTTGTTTTAATCTTGGAATATAAGTCATAACTATATTACTTCATTAGATTTTTTAGCAAATCTTACTTTTTTATCACCTTCCATTCTATACCCAACTCTTGTTGTTTCACCTTTAGAGGTTAGCAATGATAAATTAGAAATTTGAATAGATGCTTCTTTTTCTATGATTCCTCCTTGAGGATTTTTTGCGTCAGGTTTCATATGTTTTTTTACCATATTAACACCTTCTACAATGGCCTTGTTTTTATCTTTTGATAGTTTAAGAATTTTACCTTCTTCTCCTTTATGGTCTCCAGTTATAACTTTTACTGTATCTCCTGATTTTATTTTAAGCTTTTTCATTTCTTATCTTTTGTATTAAAGCACTTCTGGTGCTAATGATACAATTTTCATGAATTGTTTATCACGAAGTTCTCTTGCTACTGGTCCAAACACACGTGTACCTGTCATTTCTCCTGTTGGATCTAAAAGAACACATGCATTATCATCAAATCTAATATAAGATCCATCTGGTCGTCTAACTTCTTTTTTAGTACGAATTACAACTGCTGTTGCTACAGCTCCTTTTTTAATACCACTATTAGGAGTAGCTTCTTTTATAGTAACTACAATCTTATCTCCTAAAGAAGCATATCGTCTTTTAGTACCACCTAGAACACGAATAGTTAACACCTCTTTTGCTCCAGTATTATCTGCTACTTTTAATCTTGATTCTTGTTGTACCATAATTATTTAGCTCTTTCTATTACTTCTACTAATCTCCAACATTTAGATTTACTTAAAGGTCTTGTTTCCATGATCCTTACAGTATCACCTTCGTTGCAGTCGTTTGTTTCGTCGTGTGCAACATACTTTTTTGTTTTTAACACGAACTTTCCGTACATAGGATGTTTTACTTTCTTAACTTCAGCAACCACAATTGATTTCTGCATTTTATTACTTGTAACAACTCCTATACGTTCTTTTCTTAAGTTTCTTTTTTCCATCTTTTCAGCAGAATCCTATTGTTCTATTTCTCTATTAGTTAGCTCTGTTGCAATTCTAGCTACTGTACGTCTTAAACCACGTAACTGAATTGGATTTTCAAGAGGAGATATTGCATGTGCCATTTTTAGGTCTGCATAACTCTGTTTAGTTTCGCCAAGTTTTTCTTGTAACTCAGCTATAGATAGTTCTTTAACTTCTGATTGTTTCATATTATCAATAAATTAAGCTTCGAAATCTCTAGCTATAATAAATTTAGTTTTTACTGGAAGCTTTTGTGCTGCCAGACGCAATGCTTCTTTAGCAACGTCTATTGGTACACCTCCAACTTCGAATAAAATTCTTCCTGGTTTAACTACAGCAGCCCAATATTCAACAGCACCTTTACCTTTACCCATACGTACTTCAAGAGGTTTCTTTGTTATTGGTTTGTCTGGAAATATTTTAATCCATATCGAACCTTCTCTTTTCATGTAACGTGTAGCAGCAATACGTGCAGCTTCAATTTGACGTGAAGTGATAAACTTTGAGTCTAATGATTTTATCCCAAACATTCCGTTAGAAAGTCGATGTCCTCTTCCAGAGTTCCCTTTCATGCGTCCTTTCTGTTGTTTACGAAATTTTGTTCTTTTAGGTTGTAACATTTTTCTTTTAATTTAAAAAATTACTTTCTACGACGTGATTTATTATGTGCATTTCTATTGCCACCACGACCACCTTTTCCTTGCTTCTTAGATAAACCAACAAGCGGAGAAAGTTCTCTTTTACCATATACTTCACCTTTCATAATCCATACTTTAATGCCCAGTCTACCATAAGTAGTATGTGCTTCTACTAAAGCATAATCTATGTCGGCTCTAAATGTAGATAAAGGAATTCTTCCATCTTTATAGTGCTCGTTACGTGCCATTTCTGCACCATTTAAACGACCACTAATTTGAATTTTAATACCTTCAGCATTCATACGCATAGAAGCAGCAATTGCCATTTTAATTGCACGTTTATAAGAAATACGATTTTCTATTTGTCGAGCAACACTTGATGCTACTAAATATGCATCTAATTCTGGACGCTTAATTTCAAAGATGTTTATTTGAACCTCTTTACCTGTAATCTTTTTAAGTTCTTCTTTTAACTTGTCTACCTCTTGACCGCCTTTACCAATAATGATACCTGGACGAGCAGTTGTGATAGTAACGGTTACAAGTTTAAGAGTTCTTTCGATGATTACTCTCGAGACACTAGCTTTAGATAAACGAGCGAAAATATACTTTCTGATTTTATCATCTTCAGCCAGTTTATCTCCGTAATCATTTCCTCCGTACCAGTTGGATTCCCATCCTCTGATAATTCCTAAACGATTTCCTATTGGATTTGTCTTTTGTCCCATTTATTAATTGCTTTGTGTGTTATTGTTAGCTCCAAGCACAAGGGTTACATGATTGGATCTTTTTCTAATTCTATGTGCACGACCTTGAGGAGCTGGGCGTAACCTTTTTAACATGGTACCGCAATCTACTCTAATCTCTTTCACAAATAATTCAGCTTCTTCAATATCGGCTTCTTCATTTTTAGCTTGCCAGTTTGCAACAGCAGACATTAATAATGTCTCTAAACGACGTGATGCTTCTTTTGGATTGAATCTTAATATATTAAGTGCTTTTTCTACCTTTTCACCTCTTACTAAATCGGCTACTAAACGCATTTTTCTTGGTGACGTAGGACAGTTATTAAGCTTTGCAAAAGCGATTTGCTTTTTTTCTGCTTTAATAGCGTCTGCCATTTGTTTTTTACGACTTCCCATTGCTCTTATCTTTTACCTTTATTTTTTGCACCAGCATGACCTCTAAAAGATCTTGTTGGTGAAAATTCTCCTAATTTATGACCTACCATGTTTTCTGTAATATAAACTGGTACAAATTGACGGCCATTATGTACAGCAATTGTTTGACCGACAAAGTCTGGTGTTATCATACTTGCTCTAGACCAAGTTTTGATTACAGTTTTCTTTTTAGCCTCAGCATTTGCTATTACTTTTCTTTCTAATTTATAATGAACGTAAGGTCCTTTTTTTAATGATCTTGCCATGATTTATTATTTCTTTCTACGTTCTACAATATATTTATTACTCGCTTTCGATTTAGAACGGGTTCTATATCCTTTAGCAGGAATACCTTTTCTAGAACGTGGATGTCCTCCGGAAGATTTACCTTCACCACCTCCCATTGGGTGATCTACAGGATTCATAACTACTGGTCTTGTACGCGGACGTCTTCCTAACCATCTACTTCTACCTGCTTTACCAGATACAAGTAATTGATGATCTGAATTTGATACCACTCCAATTGTTGCTAAACAATTTACAAGTATTAATCGTGTTTCACCAGAAGGTAATTTAATTGTAGCAAACTTACCATCTCTTGCCATTAACTGTGCAAATGCTCCAGCACTACGCGCCATAACAGCACCTTGGTTAGGATGCAACTCGATACAAGAAATAACGGTTCCTAAAGGAATTTGGCTTAAAGGCATTGCATTTCCAATTTCTGGAGCTGCTTTTTCTCCTGATACAACTGTTTGCCCAACCTGAAGTCCATTTTGTGCAATGATGTATCTTTTTTCACCATCTTGATAATTAAGAAGTGCGATAAACGCTGTTCTGTTAGGATCGTATTCTATAGATTTTACTTCAGCTGGAATACCAGTTTTGTTACGCTTAAAATCTATAATACGATACCTTCTTTTATGACCTCCACCTTTATAGCGCATGGTCATTTTTCCTTGACTGTTTCTACCACCTGAACGTTTTTTCGGAGCTAATAAACTTTTCTCCGGCTTATCAGTAGTTATGGCGTCAAATCCATTTACTACTCTAAATCGCTGTCCTGGTGTGATTGGTTTTAATTTTCTTACTGACATTTTTGTCTAATTACATATTAGCATATAAATCAATCATCTCACCTTCCGCCAGTTGTACAATTGCCTTTTTAACAGCATTTGTTTTACCATTTTGAATTCCCGTTTTTGTATGACGCGTTTTTCGTTCTGGACGGACATTTATAGTACGAACTTTTTCAACAGAAACACCATAAGCAGCTTCTACTGCTTTTTTAATTTCTACCTTGTTCGCCTTTGTGTTCACTTGAAAGCTGTAACGATTATTTAACTCACTATCGTTTGTTGCTTTTTCTGTGATTATTGGTTTAATTAAGATATTCATTGTTTCTTATTTACTTAAATTCAATTCAATTTCTTCTAAAGAGCTTTCTAAAAGTATTAACTGATTTGCGTTTAAAATCTTGTAAGTGCTTAATTCTGAATTAATTACAACCTCAGACCCTTTTAAATTGCGTGAGGACAAATATACATTATTATTTGAGCCTCCCAACACAAACAAAGACTTTTTGTTTTCAAGATTTAAAGCCTTTAAAATTGCTGTAAATTCTTTAGTTTTTGGCGCATCAAAATTAAAGTCTTCTAATACCGTTATTGCCTTTTCACTTGCCTTAATACTTAAAGCAGATTTACGCGCTAAACGCTTTACATTTTTATTTAACTTAAAACTATAATTTCTTGGTCTTGGACCAAAAATACGTCCACCACCTCTAAAAATACCAGACTTAATACTACCTGCTCTTGCAGTACCAGTACCTTTTTGTTTTTTAATTTTGCGCGTACTACCAACAATATCTGCTCTTTCTTTAGCCTTATGAGTTCCTTGACGTTGATTAGCAAGATATTGCTTAACATCTAAATAAACCGCATGATTATTTGGCTCAATAGCATACACATCTTTAGAAAGGTCTGCCTTTCTACCTGTATCTTTTCCGTTTATATCTAAAACTGCTATCTTCATTATTTTCTAATAATTACATAAGCGTTTTTATGACCAGGAACACATCCTTTAACCACAAGTAGATTCTTTTCAGCAACTACTTTTAAAACTCTTAAATTTTGAACTTTTACTGTTTCTCCTCCCATTCTTCCTCCCATTCGCATTCCTTTAAATACTCTTGCAGGATAAGATGCAGCTCCAATAGATCCTGGTGCTCTTAAACGGTTATGCTGACCATGTGTAGCTTGACCTACACCAGCAAAACCATGACGTTTTACAACGCCTTGAAATCCTTTACCTTTTGATGTTCCTGCAATATCTACAAATTCACCTTCTGTGAAGTGCTCTACAGTAATTGCATCACCTAACTTGTACTCCTCATCAAAACCTTGAAATTCGGCGATTTTGCGTTTTACAGAAGTTCCTGCTTTTTTAGCATGACCTAAGTCTGCTTTAGTAGCACTTTTTTCTGTCGCGTCATCGAAACCTAATTGAATGGCTTCATAACCATCAATTTCTTCAGTTCTGACTTGGGTAACGATACATGGTCCAGCTTTGATTACTGTACACGGAATATTCTTTCCGTTGTCATCAAAGATGCTGGTCATACCGATTTTTTTTCCTATTAACCCAGACATATTAATTTTTGATTTACGATTGTCGATTTACGATTTCAGAATTGCTCTGCTTTAAATCTTCAATCAATTATTAACTCAAATTACTTATTTAAAAAATTTCAGGGCTAAAATATACTTGTAACCCTGAGTGTATATTTTTGCCGTTTTTCCTTAACCAATCGTTAAGGACATGTTTATTAATTCTGAATTCTAAATTTCGAATTCTGAATTTACTTACACCTTAATTTCTACCTCAACTCCACTTGGCAATTCAAGTTTCATTAACGCATCAATTGTTTTAGAAGAAGAGCTATAGATATCTAATAATCTCTTATAAGAGCATAATTGAAATTGTTCTCTCGACTTCTTGTTTACGTGTGGTGAACGTAATACAGTAAAAATTTTCTTGTGTGTTGGTAATGGAATTGGACCAGTTACTACAGCACCTGTACTTTTTACAGTTTTTACAATTTTTTCAGCAGATTTATCTACTAAATTGTAATCGTAAGATTTTAACTTTATTCTAATTTTTTGACTCATTTTCTTAAAATTTAAGCTTCAACTCCTTTTACTGCTTTAATCACTTCTTCAGAAATATTTGAAGGTGTTTGAGCATAATGTGAAAATTCCATGGTAGATGTTGCTCTACCAGATGATAATGTACGTAACGTAGTTACATAACCAAACATTTCAGACAATGGAACAGTTGCTTTAACAACTTTAGAACCTGCTCTGTCGCCCATGTCGCTAACTTGACCACGACGTCTATTAAGGTCTCCAACAATATCTCCCATGTTTTCTTCAGGAGTTAACACTTCTAATTTCATTATTGGTTCCATGATTACAGCTCCTGCTGCTTTAGCAGCAGCTTTAAATCCTAATTTTCCAGCTAATTCGAATGATAATTGATCCGAATCCACATCATGGTATGACCCATCTTTTAAGGTTACTTTCAAGCTATCAATTTCATATCCTGCTAAAGGACCATTAATCATTGCTTGTTTAAATCCTTTTTCCACAGAAGGAATAAATTCCTTTGGCACATTACCTCCTTTAATTATAGAGACAAACTCCAAACCACTTTTACCTTCTTCAGCTGGCTCTATTGTAAATGAAATATCTGCGAATTTACCTCGACCACCAGATTGTTTTTTATAAACTTCTCTATGATCTGCAGCTCTTGTAATCGCTTCTTTATATTCAACTTGTGGCTGACCTTGATTTACTTCAACTTTAAATTCACGTCTCAAACGATCTACAATAATATCTAAATGAAGCTCGCCCATTCCTGAAATAATTGTTTGCCCTGAAGCTTCGTCTGTTCTTACTGTAAACGTTGGATCTTCTTCAGCTAATTTTGCTAAAGACATTCCTAACTTATCAACATCTGCTTTAGTTTTAGGCTCTACAGCAATACCAATTACTGGATCTGGAAAGTCCATACTTTCTAAAGTAATAGGATGCTTTTCGTCTGTAAGTGTATCTCCTGTTTTAATACTTTTAAAACCTACAGCAGCTCCAATATCTCCAGCTTCAATAAAATCGATTGCATTTTGCTTGTTTGCATGCATTTGGTATATACGTGAAATACGCTCTTTTTTACCAGATCGATTATTCAACACATACGAACCTGCATTTAATCTACCTGAATATACTCTAAAAAATGCTAAACGACCTACAAAAGGATCTGTAGCAATTTTAAAAGCTAAAGCTGAAAACGGTTCGTTTGCATCTGGTTTACGGGAAATTTCATTTCCAGTATGAGGATGTGTCCCTATAATTGCCTCTTTATCAACTGGAGAAGGTAAATAACGACAAACAGCATCTAATAAAAACTGAACGCCTTTATTTTTAAATGCAGAACCACAAATCATTGGTATGATTGCCATATCCATAACAGCAGCTCTTAATGCAGCATGTACTTCATCTTCTGTAATAGAATCTTCATCTTCCATGAACTTTTCTAACAAGTTATCATCGTAGCTTGCTACTTCTTCAATAAGTAAAGCTCTATATTGTTGTGCTTCTTCTTTTGATTCTTCAGGAATATCAATAATATCGAAAGTAGCTCCTTGTGTTTCGTCATGCCACACAATTGCTCTATTTTTAATTAAATCTATAATTCCTTTAAAATCTTGTTCTTCACCAATAGGCAAAACAATAGGCACCGCATTAGAACCTAACATTTCTTTTACCTGTTTACAAACCATCATAAAATCTGATCCTTGACGGTCCATTTTATTTACAAAGCCTATTCTTGGCACTTTATAGTTATCTGCAAGTCTCCAGTTAGTTTCAGATTGAGGTTCTACACCATCAACTGCACTAAATAAGAATACTAATCCATCAAGCACACGTAATGAACGATTTACTTCTACTGTAAAATCTACGTGACCAGGAGTGTCAATAATGTTAAAGTGGTATCCTTTAGTTTCGTCTGTGGAGATTCCGTTTATAGTAGGAAAATCCCAAGTACAAGTTGTTGCAGCCGAAGTAATTGTAATACCTCTTTCTTGTTCTTGCTCCATCCAATCCATTGTTGCAGCACCATCATGTACTTCACCAATTTTATGAGATACTCCAGTATAATAAAGAATACGCTCTGTAGTTGTTGTTTTACCAGCATCAATATGAGCAGCAATTCCTATATTTCTTGTATATCTTAAATCTCTTGCCATTTCGTATTAAAATCTAAAATGTGAGAATGCTTTATTTGCTTCTGCCATTTTATGAGTATCTGCTCTTTTCTTAACGGCTGCTCCTTCTTCTTTTGCTGCTGCTAATACTTCTGCTGCTAACTTTTGAGCCATAGATTTTTCATTTCTCTTACGTGAAAAGCTGATTAGCCATTTCATTGCTATAGAAATTTTACGATCTGGACGAATTTGCATTGGGATTTGATACGTTGCTCCTCCTACTCTACGACTACGCACTTCTACGTGAGGCATAACATTAGATAATGCTTGTTTCCATATTTCTAAAGCAGTTTTTTCTTCGTCTTGATTTTTCTCTTCTACAACATCTATCGCATCGTAGAAAATTTTAAAAGCTACTGACTTTTTTCCGTCCCACATCATCATGTTAACAAAACGTGTTACTAACTGATCGTTAAAACGTGGATCTGGTAAAAGTGGTCTTTTTTTCGCCTGTCTTTTTCTCATGTCTTCTTTTTAAAGTTTTAATTTACTTCTTAGGGCGTTTTGCACCATATTTAGATCTACGTTGTGTTCTACCTTCTAGACCTCCTGTGTCTAACGCTCCGCGACCGATATGATATCTAACACCTGGCAAATCCTTTACCCTTCCACCTCTAACCAATACTATCGAGTGCTCTTGAAGATTATGTCCTTCTCCTGGAATGTATGCGTTTACTTCATTACCATTTGTTAACCTTACCCTTGCAACTTTACGCATTGCTGA
>QMOV01000060.1 GCA_003650305.1 Bacteroidota bacterium
AACTTTTAACTTATAACTTTTAACTTATAACTTAAATAATGGCTAAAGAAGAATTAGAATGTTCATTTTGTGGAAAGAAAAAACCTGAAACCAATTTACTTATTGCTGGTTTAGATGCACATATTTGTGATCGTTGTATCGAACAAGCGCATGGTATTGTTATTGAAGAGTCTAAACAAATAGATAATAGTGATCTTTCGGCTGAATTAATGCTGAAAAAGCCACAGCAAATAAAAGCGTTTTTAGATCAGTATGTTATTGGGCAGGAATACACAAAACGTGTTTTATCTGTTGCTGTTTATAACCACTACAAACGTTTAGTACAAAAAAAAACAGATGATGATGTAGAAATTCAAAAAAGCAATATCATTATGGTTGGGCAAACCGGAACAGGTAAAACCTTAATGGCAAAAACAATAGCTAGAATGTTAAACGTACCTCTTGCAATAGTTGATGCAACAGTATTAACAGAAGCTGGTTATGTTGGAGAAGATGTAGAAAGTATTTTAACACGTTTACTACAAGCAGCCGATTATAATCTTGAGAAAGCCCAAAAAGGTATTGTATTTATAGACGAGATAGATAAAATTGCAAGAAAAAGTGATAACCCTTCAATTACACGTGATGTTTCTGGAGAAGGTGTTCAACAAGCATTACTTAAACTATTAGAAGGAACTGTGGTTAATGTTCCACCAAAAGGAGGCAGAAAACATCCAGATCAAAAATTTATTGAAGTTGATACCGAAAATATCTTGTTTATAGCTGGAGGAGCTTTTGATGGTATGGAGCGTTTTATTTCAAAACGATTAAATATGTCTGCCATTGGTTATAAAGCCTCTCATGACGAAGATGAATTGGATAAAGATAATTTACTTCAGTATATTACTCCAAAAGACTTAAAAGATTTTGGATTAATACCAGAAATAATAGGACGACTTCCGGTTTTAGCCTATTTGAATCCTTTAGATGCTAAAACATTAAGAGCAATTTTAACCGAACCAAAAAATGCTATTGTAAAACAGTATGAAAAATTGTTTTCTATGGACGACATCGAGTTAACCATAACAGAAGGTGCTCTAGATTTTATTGTCGATAAAGCGGTTGAGTATAAACTTGGCGCAAGAGGCTTACGTTCATTATGCGAAAAGGTTCTTACAGATGCCATGTTTAATCTTCCTGGAAGTGCAGAAACTAAATTAAATGTAACTAAGACTTATGCCGAAGGAAAACTGTCTAAAACACTTCTTAAAAAATTAAAAGCAGTATCTTAATACAATTATAGGTTATCTTTTAAAAAATGAAACCACTCAATCCCGATAGCTATCGGGAGAGTGGTTTTTTATTTTGGATATACTAATTAATATAGCGATTAGGAGTTATATATTTCTTAATTGCACAATAAAAGTAATATAATTAGGATAACATAAAAGCCATAGGATATCTTTTTAGATGAAGACAAAGTAATAGTCGTTAAAAGAAAGCCGAATTCAATTTTCATCGATGAAAAGCTAAATCTTTTGTGTGTTCAATTCTAACAACTCCTCAATATAATCTCTGGAGTTTGATAAACGAGGGATTTTATGTTGTCCGCCAAGTTTATCATTTTCTTTAAGCCAATCGTAAAACAAATGCGTTCTGGCAATATTAATTTTGGGCTTATTAAGCGTCATGTTATTGTAACGCTTTGCTTCATAATCCGAGTTTAAAGATTTAAGCGCATTATCTAACAATTCGTTAAAATAGTTTATGTCTTCAGGTGCTTTCTTAAATTCTATAAGCCATTCATGCGCTCCTTTTTCTTTGCCTTGCATAAAAATGGGAGCAGCTGTAAAATCTACAATTTCGGCTTTGGTTTTTTTGCAAACAAGTTTTAAAGCATCTTCGGCGTTTTCAATAATTAATTCTTCGCCAAAGGCGTTTATATGATGTTTAGTCCTTCCAGTAACTTTAATTCTATAAGGATTTATGGATGTAAAGCGAACAGTATCACCAATTTTATAACGCCATAATCCAGCATTTGTCGTTATAATCATTGCATAGTTTTTTTCTTTTTCGACTTCACCTAACGGAATTATTTTTTCGTTTGAAGTCCCATAAGTTTCCATTGGGATAAACTCGTAAAAAATACCATAATCTAGCATTAACAACAGCTCACTAGAATTATTTCTATCCTGAATAGCAAAAAATCCTTCAGAAGCATTATAAATTTCGTAGTATCTAAATTCTTTTTTTGGTAAAATAGCTTTGTACTGATCTACATATGGCACAAAGCTCACGCCACCATGAAAATACACTTCAAGATTAGGCCAAATATCAAAAAGATTTTTTTTGTCTGTGTGTGCTAATACATTATTTAAAAGCACCAACATCCAAGAAGGCACACCGGCAAAACTGGTTACATTTTCATCAATGGTTTCATCTACAATAGCTTGCATTTTGTATTCCCAATCACTCATTAGAGAAACTTTATTACTTGGCGTGCTACTAAATTCTGCCCAAAAAGGCATATTATCTATTAAAATAGCTGAAAGATCTCCAAAAACGGTTCCGTTTTCTTCATATAATTCTTTACTACCACCAAGACGTAAACTTTTTCCAGTAAATAATTGTGAATCTTCATTGTTGTTAAGATACATACATAGCATATCTTTTCCAGCAGCATAATGACAATCTTCCAGCGACTCTAAACTTACAGGTATAAATTTGCTTTTGGCATTTGTTGTGCCACTCGATTTTGCAAACCATTTTATAGGTGTAGGCCAAAAAATATTGTTCTCACCCTTCCTTGAGCGCTCAATTACATTTTGATATTCCTCGTACGTTGACACAGGAATCCGTTCACTAAATGTTTTATAACTCTTTATAGATTCAAAATCGTACTGCTTTCCAATCTGTGTGTATTTAGCAGTATCTATAAGGTCTAGAAGTAATTCGTTTTGTACATCGTTAGGGTATTTTAAAAACAAATCAATTTGATGAAAGCGTTTTTTTAAATACCATGAGGCAATAGAATTTACTAAAGGAATTGGCATATATTGGCTATATTTACGAGAACTAAAATAGCAAAAATCTTTGGATGTTGTATCAAGGTGTATTAAGAAAAATGGATGTCGAATTTGGAAAACCAATTCAATACTTTTTAATATTTGAAAACGATTTTTTAAATATGAATCAATTGTTGAATAAAACAATTAGCATTCAGTTTGTTAAGCATCAATGTTTAAACTGTGGTTTAGATAAACCAATTTACAGACAGGGATTTTGTAAAAGCTGTTTTTTTGAAATACCTCAAGCTGCCGATTGGATTATGCGTCCAGAATTAAGCAAAGCACATCTTAATAAAAAAGATAGAGATTTAGAATACGAAAAGAAAGTACAATTACAACCACATATTGTGTATTTGGCAAATTCTAGTAATGTAAAAGTGGGAGTAACTCGTAAAAATCAAGTGCCAACTCGTTGGATTGACCAAGGTGCTCATGAAGCTATAGAAATTGTTGAAGTTCCAAATCGGTATTTAGCTGGAATTACCGAAGTTGCTTTAAAAGAGCATGTAAGCGATAAAACAAATTGGCGAACAATGCTAAAAAACGATATTAAAGATGAAAGCCTTGAAGAATGGAAACTAAAGTTAAATAAGTTTATTCCAAATGAAGCTAAAGAGTATTTTATTGAAAATAATAGCGAAACACATTTAGAGTTCCCGGTTTTACAATATCCAGTAAAGCCACAAAGTTTAAATTTAAGTAAAACTCCAAATTATACTGGAAAACTCGTTGGAATAAAGGGGCAATATTTAATTTTTGAAGATCAAACGGTTTTCAATATTAGAGCAAATGAAGGCATTGTTGTATCTATTTCAATTAACTAAAAGCATAAAGTTTTACAATTTGAAACACAGCAATTACTACTAATAAAACACCTGTTATTTTGTTTATTATTTGGTTAATATTTTGTACCCTAAGTTTTATAGCCAAACTAAATTTACTGTATAAATAAAGAGTTAGGAGTTTTCCTAAATAAACTCCTGAGAAAAAAAGAAACAGTACTAGTAAAGAAGAGTTCAAACTCAATACAAAATTACTTTTATTTAAAAACCCAATAGCTACAATCCAATAAATTAATACAGGAGGATTTAAGATACCTAATAAAAATCCAGTAATATATTTAGATTGTGTAAATGTCTTTTTTTTGTGTTGTTTCTCAGACTGTTTTTTAAAAAATAAAAATGCTCCAACAAATAATAGTAGTATTACAATAGTAATTTGAATCCACATATTATTATTTATAAAATTTTGAACAACAGTATTACAATGTAATGCATATAATGATAATATAACTTCTGCAATCCCTGCTGCAATAGCTATTTTATATGCTTGGTTAGCATTTTGTTTTAAGGTCGTATTTATTACGGCAATATTAGATGCTCCAAGTGGTAAAGCACCAAGAACTGAAGCTAATATTCCTATAAAAAAGTATGAAATAATCATAACTCTTTTGTAGAAATTTAAGGACTAAACTTACAGAAGAATTATTTTTTCAATCTATACTAATCTCTTCGTTTACTTTTAAATTGAATCTTCTTCTAAACAAATACACACCAAAATATAAAAATGGAGTATCAAGAGCAGCAATCATTACTTTAAACAAAAATCCTGCAATAAGTAGCCCAGTAAAACGACTCCAATCAATAATGTTAAATGAACATAATAGAATTAAAATGGTAAAAGTATCTACAAATTGAGACAAGAACGTCGAAAAATTATTACGCAACCACAAGTGTTTTCCTTTGGTTAATCGTTTCCAGAAATGATAAATTTGTATATCTATAAACTGCGCTAATAAATACGCCATCATACTTGCAAATACAGCAATAGCAGTATTTCCAAAAACGGTTGAAAACATATCGTCATCAACAGGAGACCAACTTGTTGCAGGAACTGTGTTAGAAACAAAAACAATAAGCAAAGAGAAAAAAGAAGCAAAAATCCCAACGACAACAACTTGGTTAGCTTTCTTTTTACCATAAATCTCACTTATTAAATCGGTAATTAAAAAAGTAATAGGATATGGTAAAATGCCAACAGAGATTTCAAATAGTTTGGTTCCAAAAATTTCGATATTAAAAGGATGCCAATAAAAAAATTTCTGAAAAATTAAATTAGAAACCACTAATGATGTAATAAACAAAGACCCTAAAAGCAGGTAAATACGTTGTGCAGTAAGCTTATCTTTTAAAGTCATAAAAATTGTCAATAAATACTTTAGTAAATGTAAAGTAATAAATTTTCTTTTTAGTTATTTTGCTAAATCATATGAGCAATTTAAGGAAAGTTTACATATCGTTGGGTAGCAATAAAGGCGATAAATTCAAGAATTTGCAGGAAGCTATTAATGCTATTCATCTTAAAATAGGCAACATTATTATCATTTCTAAAGTCTATAAATCTCCAGCTTTAGGTTTTGAAAGTGATGACTTTTTTAATGCCTGTCTCATTTTAGAAACATTTTTAACACCACGAAAATTATTAAAGAAACTGTTTGCTATTGAAAAATCTTTTGGACGAATTCGTCCCGATAACTATCGGGATAAAGCTAAAGCGTATCAAGCTAGAATAATAGATTTAGATATTATTTTTTTTGAAGATGAAATTATAGATACAAAAACCCTTAAAATTCCACATTTTGAAATGCATAAACGCAAATTTGTTTTGCAACCATTAAGTGATATAGCACCTAACGAAATACATCCAAAATCTAAAAAAGGAGTATTGACTTTATTAGAAAAATGTAAAGATAAAAGTGTTTTAGAGCCTATTAATATTTGGTTAAAAAACCCTAGTAAAACATATAATTTTTCGAATTACAACTACATTGCTATTGAAGGTAATATAGGTGCAGGAAAAACCAGTTTAGCAACTATGATTTCCCACGATTTTAATGCGAAACTCATTTTAGAACGTTTTGCCGACAATCCTTTTTTGCCTAAATTTTATGAAGACGCAAAACGATACGCCTTTACTTTAGAAATGTCTTTTCTTGCAGATCGTTATCAGCAAATAAGTGACGACCTGTCACAGCTGGACTTATTTAAAGATTTTATTGTCAGCGATTATGTAGTATTTAAGTCCCTTATTTTTTCTAAAATTACACTTCCAGAAGATGAGTTTAAGTTGTATAGAAAGCTATTTTATTTAATGTATAAAGATATTGCAAAGCCAGATTTGTATGTTTATCTATATCAAAACACAGAGAGGTTACAACAAAACATTAAGAAACGAGGTAGAGATTACGAGCAGGATATCCAAGACGATTATCTTGATAAAATAAATTCTGGGTATTTAGAGTTTTTAAAAAGTCAAACCGATTTTAATGTCAAAATTATTGACATTTCTGATAAAGATTTTGTTGAAAATAGAGCAGATTATTTGAGTATTTTGGATGAGATTTGTGAGAAGTGATTATATGGTTACGCTTATTTATTGTTATGTTCTTTTAGTTCAAATGTTTGACGCTTCTTTTTCTAAATAAAACTTTCCTAAATTCATCAGGTTTTTTATCATTCAATAGTCTCATGCCACCCATTTCTTTAACTAATGCCAAATAGGGTTCTTCTCTATTATCATATAGTTCTTTGTTTTTGAAAGTATAAATAAGAACAATATGGAATGGCTCCTCGTCACTGTACGGTGTTTCTAAAATTTGAAAGGATTCTATGAGTCCTCTTTCCAAAGACATCTCCCCTGTGACTTTCCAATTATTTTGATAATAAAAGATTGCTTCTTCATAGTTATCATTTAATACTTGAACAAAAAACATTATAGAAATTTTCTCATTTTCTTGCCCATTACATATCGAACAAGAAGTTAAAGCAAATAATAATAATATAATTCTCATAATTCTAGCTCTCTTTTTTATTGAACATAACGTTATGATATGTTCAGTCGATAAGCGAATTTAGCATTATTAAGGTTTAGAATCAAGCTAAATTATATGCCAAAATAAACTGTTTGCTTTTCACTTTTTTATTTTGCTAAACATATCCCAAATAACAACACCTACACTTACCGAAATATTTAAGGAATGCTTAGTTCCAAACTGTGGGATTTCAATCACCATATCACTAGCGCTCACAACATCTTGAGACACCCCTTTTACTTCGTTTCCAAAAACAATAGCGTAAGTTGTGTGTTGTTTAGGTGTAAAGTCGTCAAGCATTGTTGCATTTTCGGCTTGTTCAACACTCATTACTTTAATATTTGAATCTTTCAATCTTTCAACCAACTTGAGAGTGTCTTCTACATATTCCCAATCAACACTTTCTGTGCTTCCAAGTGCTGTTTTATGAATGTCTTTGTGTGGTGGTTTTGCTGTAATTCCGCAGAGATAAATTTTTTCAATTAAAAACGCATCACAAGTTCTAAACACAGATCCAATATTATTTAAACTTCTAATATTGTCCAAAACAACAATTAAAGGCGTTTTCTTCGACGTTTTAAAATCTTCAACACTTAATCTATCTAATTCGTTATTTTTTAATTTTCGCATGGTAAATTTTAATTTGCCATTTCCACGAAGGTGGAAATCTCATCAATTAATAATTGTAGATAACTTATAGGCTATCTACTTCAAAAAAAATCAAATATTAATTACATTAGCATTCCTGTTCAGTTTACAAAAATAAGATTTATAATAACAATCACTTGGCAAAAAGAGTAACACCATTAATGAAGCAATACAATGCTATTAAAGCAAAGTATCCTGATGCCTTATTGTTGTTTAGGGTTGGTGATTTTTATGAAACTTTTGGTAAAGATGCTATAAAAGCATCAAAGATTTTAGATATTATTTTAACCAAACGAGGAGCAGGTAGTGAAACCGAAACTGAACTTGCAGGATTTCCTCATCATTCTATAAACACCTACTTACCTAAATTGGTAAAAGCTGGACAGCGTGTTGCAATTTGTGATCAGTTGGAAGACCCAAAACAAACCAAGACGATTGTAAAAAGAGGTGTTACAGAGCTTGTAACTCCAGGGGTTTCTTTTAACGATGAGGTGCTGAATTCTAAATCCAACAATTTTTTGGCTGCTGTTTATTTCGGAAAATATATAGGCGTTTCTTTTTTAGATATTTCTACTGGAGAGTTTTTATGCTCACAAGGAAATGCTGAATATATCGATAAATTGCTTCAAAATTTTAATCCGAGTGAAGTATTGATTTCCAAACAAAAACGCACAGAATTCTCTGATACTTTCGGCAACAATTTTCACACGTTTAATCAAGAAGATTGGGTGTTTCAAGACGATTACGCTAACGAAACCTTATGTAATCATTTCAAAACAAAAACGCTAAAAGGGTTTGGTATTGCAGATCTATATGAAGGGATTGTTGCTTCTGGAGCGATAATGCATTATTTGGCAGAAACACAGCATAATAAATTACAGCATATCACTTCCATTAATAGAATTGCTGAAAATGAATACGTTTGGATGGATAAATTTACTATTAGAAATTTAGAGTTATATCATTCAACTAATCAAAATGCTGTAACACTTTTAAACGTTATAGATAAGACCATTTCTCCAATGGGTGGACGTTTATTAAAGCGTTGGTTGGCGTTGCCTTTAAAGAATGCTAAAAAAATTAAAAGCAGACACGAGGTTGTTCAGTTTTTGTTAGATGAAACCACAATTTTGCAAAAAAATCAGCATCAAATAAAGCAAATAGGAGACATTGAACGCTTAATTTCTAAAGTGGCTACTGCAAAAGTGAGTCCGAGGGAAGTTGTTCAATTAAAAAATTCTTTAGAAGCTATTGTGCCAATTAAAGCTTTGGCAACCAATTGCATTAATGAAGCATTAAAGCAAATTGGCGAAAGTTTACAAAGCTGTGAAGCACTTCGTGAGAAGATTAAAGAAACTTTAAATGAAGACGCTCCAGTTAATATTTTAAAAGGAAATACAATTTCATCCAAGTTCTCTTCCGAATTGAAAGAGTTAAGAGATTTGGCTTTTTCTGGGAAAGATTATCTCGATAAAATGTTGAAACGCGAAAGCGAACGTACAGGAATTACTTCATTAAAAATAGCATCGAATAACGTGTTTGGCTATTATATTGAAGTGCGGCACACACACAAAAATAAAGTCCCAGAAGATTGGATTCGTAAACAAACCCTAGTTAATGCAGAACGTTACATTACTGAAGAGTTAAAGGAGTACGAAACAAAAATACTAGGAGCCGAAGAACGTATTCTGGAAATAGAGCAACAACTTTTTTCAGAGTTGGTAAGTTGGATGAATGCTTATATTAAACCTGTACAGCAAACTGCATATTTAATTGGACAATTAGATTGTTTGTGTGGTTTTGCACAATTGGCTAAAGGGAACAAATATGTGTATCCTACTATAGATGATTCTTTCGATTTAGAGATTAAAGACGGTCGTCATCCTGTTATTGAAAAGCAATTGCTATTAGGCGAAAGTTATATAGCAAACGATTTGTTTTTAGATCGTGAAACACAGCAAATAATTATGATTACTGGACCAAATATGTCTGGTAAATCTGCAATTTTACGTCAAACAGCTTTAATAGTATTGTTAGCGCAAATAGGGAGTTTCGTGCCTGCAAAATCGGCAAGAATTGGGTTGATAGATAAAATTTTTACAAGAGTAGGTGCAAGCGATAATATATCGATGGGAGAATCGACTTTTATGGTAGAAATGAATGAAACGGCTTCCATTTTAAATAATATTTCTGAGCGTAGTTTAGTACTACTTGACGAAATTGGTCGAGGTACAAGCACTTACGATGGTATTTCTATTGCTTGGGCAATTAGCGAATACTTACACGAACATCCTAGTAAAGCAAAAACATTATTTGCTACGCATTATCATGAACTCAACGAAATGACTGAAACTTTTCAGCGCATCAAAAACTTCAATGTGTCTGTAAAAGAATTAAAGGATAACGTTTTGTTTTTACGAAAACTGGTTGAAGGTGGAAGTGCACATAGTTTTGGTATTCACGTAGCAAAAATGGCTGGAATGCCACAGCAAGTGATTCATCGTGCTAATAAAATTTTAAAACAGTTAGAAAAATCACATTCAAGTGAAGAATTAACAGATAAGGTGAAATCTTTAAAAGACGAATTGCAATTAAGTTTTTTTAATTTGGATGATCCACTTTTAGAAGAAATTAAAGATGAAATTTTGCATATAGATATTAATACACTTACTCCTGTTGAAGCTTTGATGAAACTCAATGAAATTAAGAGGATGTTACACAAAAAGAAAAGAGCATAATAAATTGCTTTTTTAATAAAAAGCCTTTGGTATTATTATAATTGTTTTAAATTTGCATCCGCAATATTAAGTTGCACGTTCATTAAAAAACTACGCGAAAGTAGCTCAGGGGTAGAGCATCACCTTGCCAAGGTGAGGGTCGCGGGTTCAAATCCCGTCTTTCGCTCTGCATTTGTGAAATATACCAAGCTGAAGTGGTGGATCCCGATAGCTATCGGGAGGTAGACACTTAATAAATGCTGAAGTGGTGGAATTGGTAGACACGTTGGACTTAAAATCCAATGGCCTGTAAGGCCGTGCGGGTTCAAGTCCCGCCTTCAGTACAGATAAAAAGTCAAGACGAAAGTCTTGGCTTTTTTTGTTTTCGTAAATGGATAAAAGTGTGTTTTTGAAACATGAGAGAAAACAAATAATAAGGAACGCTTTTCGATTTTGCTTTTTTCAAGATAATGGGATACTTATAAAGATTATAAATTTCTTCAATCGTATAAACCAGTCAATTTCAAATGAGTATGCCCAAAAATATTTTTCTAAAATAAATATATGATTGTTATTGAACTAAGATAATTATCAGTTTTAGGGAGTATTAATAAATAATAATATCTTGATATAAAAATATTGTTATATGAAAAGATATTTACAATTATATGACTAAAAATCAGTATTTTTAATCATCTTTTTCTTTTAATATTAAACCAACTATGGAATCTATTAAAAATAGCATCAGAATTGGTGTAACCGGTCATAGATCTCTTGATGATTTAATAGAATTAAAGAAACAAATTATAAGGGTTCTTGAAATAGAAATTCCAGCATTACTTGAGAACGGATTGTTCTCTATTTATAAAAAAAATAATTCCAATTCCATTTTTTATTCTGTTTTAACTTCACTTGCTGAAGGAGCTGATAGATTGGTTGCCAAAACAATAACAGACTACACTATTAAATCAAGTCTTGAGATTGTATTACCCTTAACGATTTATGATTACAAAAAAACATTTAAAAACCCTGATGATCCTCAGTTTATAGAATTTCTAAAAAAAGCAAACTCCATTAAGAAACTTCGAAAAAACAATCTAGCAAACGATATTAAAAATGTTGGGGGATTAGTAAAAATGAGTATTAAAAACAATACTAATATGAATTTAAATATGGCTTTTGAAGATGCTGGGAGATATATTGTAAACTCCTGTGATATCCTTTTAGTTTTATGGAATGGCAAAAAATCGGGAGGAGTTGGAGGAACTTATGAAATATACAAGTATGCCATATCTGTGAAAAAACCTATTATTATAATTTCAACGAATTATCCCTTTGAAATTAAAAAAATGAATTGTTTAAAACAAATTCACTTATAAATTTAAAATACTGAATATGGATTCAGAATTAAAGAATAAACGACAAAGACTTCAATTTTGGGTATTAGTGATAGTACTCTTCTTATTTAGTCTAATATTAGGAGTTATTGGATTTGAACGCTATTATGAATATCATAAAATTCCACATAATTTAGCCAATTCTTTTTATAATGCACTTCAGCTTTACGTTTTAGAAAGTGGTAGCTTTTTGGACTACCTACCAATTGAGTTAAACATTGCCCGGTTTTCAGCACCAATGATATCGTTAGCAGCTATTATGATAACTATCCTTCAAATATTCCGAAAACAATGGGAGCGATTTAAAATTTCTTTATTAAAAAATCATATTGTCATCATTGGATATGGAACTATTGGGAAAAATATTGCCAAAGATCTTTTAGCAAAAAGGAAAAAAATACTGGTGATCGATTTAGACATTGATATAAATAAAAAAGGCAGTTTAAAAAATTCGAGATGCAAAATAATAAATGCAGATGCTTCCGATATAACTGTATTAAAAAAGGCAAGAATTAAAAAGGCAGATGCTGTCTATATATTGACCGACAACGATAATACTCAAATAAATATCTGTCTTAAAATTTACCACTTATTAGAGGAAAGCAAACGAAAAAAAGTAGATCCACTCAACTGTATCATGCATCTTAACAAGCAAGAATTGATGAGTACATTAAAGAATCATAAACTTGTGCAGAACATCAAGGATTCTTTCATATTAAAAGTTTTCAATGTACATGAGTCAAATGCAAGGGATCTTTTTGAAGAATTTCCTCTAGATAAGGAAGGCATTTCACTTAATAGCAAAGAATTTGTTCAGGTTCTTATTTTTGGCTTTGACCTAACTGGAGAAGCGTTGGCTATTCAAACAGCCCTAACTGGTCATTATTTAAATGGGGAGAAACCAAAAATTATTATTTTTGATGACCAAGCTGAAAACAGATTAAACAATTTTCTGAATAAATATCCTTCATTTATTGAATATTGTGATATTGAACAAATAACCATTGAATCTAATAACCCACAAATTTTAAATAAAGTTTTACCCTATATAAACATCCCCAATACTTTAACATCATTAATTTTAAGCTATGAAGATGAAACAAAGAATCTTTTATTGGGCTTACAGTTTGATCAAATAGAATTCAATAAACCCATTACTATATTAATACAAATGAGTGATGAAATTAGTTTCAAAACTTTTTCAAATAAAGTACAACCATTTGGTTTAACTTCTAGAGTTTGTTCACACGATGCTATATGCAATGAAATTTTAGATAAAAAAGCTATTGCTTTTCATAATTTTTATTTGAATAAAAGAAAAAATGAAATAGACTTTAGTAATAAAAATGCAGATGCTAGCTGGGAGGAACTGACTCAGGAATATAAAGATTCAAATAGAAAGGCAGCAGATCACATAGGAGTAAAGATGCGAGCAATTGGTTGTGATATAGTTGAAGTAAATGATACAAGACCAACGATAAAATTTACACAGAACGAGTTAATAATGCTTGCTAAACTTGAACATAAACGATGGAATGCAGAACGATCTTTAGCTGGATGGACCTATAATGAAACCAGAAACAACAACATCCGTAAAACACCAGATCTTACAAACTGGGAAAATCTAACTAAGGAGATCCAGGATTACGATATGAATGCCGTGAAAAGTATTCCAGAAGTCCTAGCTTCTGTGGGATTAAAGGCAGTAAGAAGATAAAAACATTATTTAGATTCTGATACAGTTTTACTTTCATTCAATAGTCTTTCATATTCTTTTACTTTATTGGGTTTATTCCAAGCATCATAGAGATTGATTATGTATTTGAGTGTTGCTTTTGTAACTGGGTGATCTTCACCAGGCTCTAATTTAAGAATTGGATAACTTTCCAATAATATTGTCTCTGCTTCTTCGTAACGTTTTAATTTGGTAAGACAATTTCCCCACTTGGCTTTAGAATCGGTAATCATCCATGAGTCTGCCGGCAAGACTTGCACTCGAATTTCAATTATCTCACGCATTATTTCTTCCGCCTCTATATATTTACCTTGGGTAATTAAAATCTTAACAAGATTATCTGATATTGTGGCAATTGCCGGATGCACGTCTCCAACAAAGCTCCGGAAAATTTTCAAAGCCTCCCTAGACATTACTTCAGCTTTTTCACTATCTCCTTTCATATTTAATAATTTTGAATAATTATGGAGATTTGTTGCTATTTCAGGGTGAAATTCACCGTAAAGTTTTTTGTTGATTTGTAATGCTTCCTCATATAATACTTCGGCTTTATCTAATTTTTCAGTGTCCACATAGAGAGTAGCCAGATTATTTAAACTTATTGCTACACTTGGGTTTTCATTACCGTACATTTCACGGTTAATTTGCAGTGCTTCTTTATATAGTATTTCAGATTCTTCATATTGACGCTTTTTATAGAGTATTTTACCTAAATTGTTAAGGCACCTTGTTACTGTAGGATGTTTTTCTCCGTAAATTTTTCTATTTACAGATAATGCCTCCCGCATCAGTGTGTCAGCAGATGATAAATCTCCCAAATTTTCTTTCATTCCTGCTAGGTTGTTTAAGTCTGTTGCTATTGTTGGATGTATATTTCCATATATATTTCTATGAATTTGAAGAACTTCCGTAAATATTTGTTCTGCGCCCAGAATATCTCCCATTCTATATTTCAACCCCCCAATATTTGTAAGACAGTTAACCGTATTCCAATTATCTTCTCCCAGATGTTTTTTGAAGATGATCATTGCATCATTAAAAAAGGATTCGGCCTCTTCAAATTTACCGATATCCGATTTAAGGTTACCTAAATTTACAAGATAAGTAGCTAATAGAGTATCTTTCTCACTTTCAAAATTCCTTGTAAGTGCTATTGCTTTAACATATAAAGATTCAGCGGTATTGTATTCATTCTTATAATAATAATTGTTTGCTAAATCATTCGTGTAGATTGCTGTTTCTAAACTATTTTTTCCAAATAATTTGGTCTTTTTTTCTAGAGCATTTTCAAATAAAGGTTCAGCAATATCATAGAGTCCAAGGTTTTGATAAACATGTGCCATAGTACTCATAAGCTTTACTTGTACTTCTGGTTGATCTTCTAATTCATCATAAATCTTTTCTGCCCCTTTATCCAATATTTCCCTGACTGTTATTGTATCTCCTAAGGCTTTATCGGGATCTGATACTTCAAAAAGATCAATCATAAAATCGGAAACTTGCTCTGCCGTTTTAGCTTCTGTTTTTGCATTATCACGCTG
>QMOV01000061.1 GCA_003650305.1 Bacteroidota bacterium
TCAACTTTTTCTTCTGAAGTGTCTTCGGTTTCAGAAACTTCTACATTTTCAGAAGTTTTGTCAGCTTTAGGATTAGGAAACCAACTGCCAATTATATCTTGTAATGTTTCGTTTGTCATAACATTCAGTTTTATAATCCTTCGTCAAATCCATCAATAGGATTCTTTTTATGCTTCATTTTTTCGGTTCGTATTTTATCTTGAAGCATGAGCATGCCCTCTAAAAGCGCTTCTGGACGAGGTGGGCAACCAGGAACATAAACATCTACAGGAATAACATGATCTGCACCTTTTACTACCGAATAAGTGTTGTAAAAAAACGGCCCTCCAGAAATGGCACAAGCACCCATTGCAATAACGTATTTAGGCTCTGCCATTTGGTCGTATAATCGACGCAATACTGGAGCCATTTTATTTACAATAGTTCCTGCAATAATAATTAAATCGGCTTGTCTTGGAGAGGGTCTTGCTACTTCAAATCCAAATCTTGAATAATCATGGCGAGAAGCACCTGTTTGCATCATTTCAATGGCACAGCAACTGGTTCCAAAATACAATGGCCAAAGCGAATTTGATCGTCCCCAATTTATTACATTATCTAATGAAGTCACAACTATATTGGCTCCATTTCCGGCAGGAACGACTTTCCCTGGAAAATCTTCAGGAACACTATTTGCTTTTTCTATTCCCATTTTAAAGCTCCTTTTTTCCATGCGTATAATAATCCTATTCCTAATATTATTAGAAAAACAAGTATTTCTATAAAAGCTACTGCTCCAACACTTTTGTAGGCTACAGCCCAAGGAATTAAAAATGCGACCTCAACATCAAAAATTAAGAATAAAATTGCGAATAGATAGTAACCTACTTTAAATTGAACCCAAGTTGGTCCTTTTGTTACCATCCCGCTTTCGTAAGGTTCTCTTTTTTGAGGATTATCTGATTTATGTGAAATTAAATTAGACAAAAAATTTGCACCAGCAACCATTACAATACCAGCAAGTAAAAATACAATTATGGCTTCAGATTCCATTTTATATGTTTATTGTTTTATTCAACTTTATAAGTACCTCCAGAGAAAAATAAATCGTCGGTTTTAGTAAATTTAGAATTTGCTTTAACTTCGGCTGTTAATGCATCTTCTCTTTCTTCTAAAGTAGCATCATCAAAACTTCTTATAATTCCTGTTACCATTGGGTATTGCAATCTAACAAGCATTTGATGTAATGTAGTATCTTGCTCTTTAGCGTCGTGTACTAATATATCGTTTTCGGTAATTCCATTTTCTCCAATGGTTACAACTTCTAATTTTAAGCCATTTAACACTAACCCTTTATCTTGTTCTTTACCAAAAATCATTGGTTTTCCATGTTCAACATTTAGTTGTTTGTCTTCACGGACAGCTTTGGATGTATATTGAGTAAAACAACCGTCATTAAATATTGGGCAATTTTGTAATATCTCAATTAAGGAGGTTCCTTTAAATTTTTCGGCTTCAATAAACAATTGAGTCATTTCTTTAGGAGTATTACCACCAATTCTCGCAAAAAATCTTGCTTGAGCACCAATTGCTAATTCACCTGGCGAAAAAGGAGGCTGTGTGTTTCCGTAAGGCGATGATTTTGTTTTTTGACCAACTAAAGATGTTGGTGAAAATTGACCTTTAGTTAAACCGTAAATTTCGTTGTTAAATAAAATGATGTTTAAATCAATATTTCTTCGTAATACATGGATAAAATGATTTCCACCTATAGCCAGAGCATCTCCATCTCCAGTAATAACCCAAACACTTAAGTTAGGATTAGCCAACTTTACGCCTGAAGCAATTCCAGGAGCTCTACCATGAATACTATGTATTCCATAAGAGTCTATATAATATGGGAAACGTGAAGAACACCCAATACCAGAAACGAACACAACATCCTCTCTTTTAACTCCCATTTTTGGAAGTGCCTTTTGCATTGCCCTTAAAATAACGTAATCGTCGCAACCAGGACACCACCTTACTTCTTGGTCACTAGTAAAATCTTTAAACGTATATTCTTTTACAACAGTTGTTTCCATAATTAATTTACGAGTTGTTTAAATTTTTCAGTTAATTCACTATTGCCAAATGGTAGTCCTTGTACTTTATTAAATTGTGATAAATTTAGTCCATCAAAGTTCATTTTTAACACTTTAGCAAACTGTCCGTTATTTAATTCACAAACCACAATTTTTTTGAATTGTTTTAAAACGGCTTCAGTATTTTTAGGAAGCGGATTTATATAATTAAAATGTGCAAAACCTATAGTAGAATACCCCGCTTCATTTAATTGTTTTACTGCCGAATGTAAAGAACCATACGTTCCTCCCCAACCAATAACAAGTAAATCGCCACTTTCTGCAAATTCAGTAGTTAATTTGGGTATATAATTTTGAAGGCGCTTAATCTTTTCAGATCTAATCTTAATCATATACTCATGATTTTCTGGTACATAAGACACATTTCCGGACACACGATCTTTTTCTAATCCGCCGACTCTATGCTCTAATCCAGCAGTTCCAGGAATTGCCCAATTTCGAGCCAGCGTATCTTCATTTCTATTATAAGGATGCCAGTTTTCATTTGCTTCACTAACAATGTTATTTTTTATTTCAGGCATATCATCTACAGATTGTATTTTCCAAGGAGCAGATCCATTTGCTATATATCCATCTGTTAACAAAATTACAGGTGTCATGTGTTCAAGTGTTAATTTTGCAGCTTCATAAGCATAATCAAAACAATTCGCTGGTGTGCTTGCGGCAATTACAATTACTGGACTTTCGCCATTTCTTCCATAAAGTGATTGTAATAAATCGGATTGTTCTGTCTTTGTTGGTAAACCTGTTGAAGGACCTCCACGCTGCACATTAACTACAACCAAAGGTAATTCTATCATCATTGCTAATCCTAAAGCTTCACCTTTTAAAGCTAAACCAGGTCCTGATGTTGTTGTAATGGCTAAATCACCTGCAAATGATGCTCCAATTGCAGATGTAATACCTGCAATTTCATCTTCAGCCTGAAAAGCTTTAACACCAAAATGTTTGTGTTTTACTAATTCGTGTAAAATATCTGTAGCTGGAGTAATAGGATAAGAACCTAAAAACAAGTCTAATCCAGATTTTTCTGCTGCAGCTAAAAGACCCCAAGCAGTAGCTGTGTTTCCCATTATAATTCTATAAGTCCCTGTTAGCATTTTTGCTGGAGCAATTGTATATGAATTTGGTATAAGCTCTAATGTTTCAGCAAAATAAAAACCAGCATTTAATACTTTTGTATTAGCTTCTATTAATTCTGGTTTAGATTTGAATTTTTTATTAAAAAATTCTACAGTATGTTCTGTAGAACGATCGTACATCCAATATACCATCCCTAATGCAAACATGTTTTTACTTCGAGTGATACTTTTATTGTCTAACCCTGAAACATCTTTTAATGTTTCTTTAGTTAAAGAAGTCATAGATACTTCTATAACACGATAGTTTTCAAGACTTCCATCCTCTAATGGATTAGACTCATATTGTGCTTTTACCAAATTCTTTTTTGTAAAAGAATCGGTGTCAACAATAATAGTATGTCCTGGTTTTACCGCTTGCAAGTTGGTTTTTAATCCAGCAGGATTCATGGCAACAAGCAAATCTACACTATCTCCTGGAGTACTAATCTCTACACTACCAATATGAACTTGAAACCCAGAAACGCCATACAAACTCCCTTGGGGCGCTCTAATTTCGGCAGGATAGTTAGGGAACGTGGCAATATCATTACCAAACATTGCAGAAGTATCAGAAAATTGTGTTCCTGTTAATTGCATTCCATCACCTGAATCACCAACAAACCGAATAATAACTGCTTCTAAAACTTCTTGTTGATGATTTACTTTTGCTGTAATCATAATTTACGCTAATTTGAATTTTTTGTTTAAATTTGTCAAAAATTTAATCTTATAAAAATAGAAAAATCAAAGATAATTTCACTTTTTAAAACTAAACATGATTTTTATCACATTAAAGCTTTAAAAAGAAATATAATTTTACTGAAAATTAATTTTCTAAAAATAGATAAATTATGGCAATTATAATAACCGATGAATGTATTAACTGCGATGCTTGTGTTGTAGAGTGTCCAAACAATGCAATTTACGAACCAGATCAGGAATGGACATATTCAGATGAAACTGCTTTAAGTGGTATGGTTACATTACCTAATGGAGATGAAGTTGATGCTAATACTGAAAACGAACCAGTTTCTGATGAGTTTTATTTTATTGTACCTGATAAATGTACAGAATGTAAAGGGTTCCATGATGAACCACAATGTGCTTCTGTTTGTCCAGTTGATTGTTGTGTTCCTGATGAAGATCACGAAGAAACTGAAGACCAACTATTACAGAAGAAAGCGTGGTTACATGACGAGTAATTAATTCTTATAAGTAGTATCAATCGTTAAGTTTTAAAACAGCCATAAACGCTTGTTGAGGTATTTCTACATTGCCAACTTGTCGCATTCGTTTTTTACCTTTTTTCTGTTTTTCAAGAAGTTTTCGCTTACGAGAAATGTCTCCACCATAACATTTTGCCGTTACATCTTTACGCAAAGCCTTAATTGTTTCTCTCGAAATAATTTTTGCACCAATTGCTGCCTGAATCGGGATATCGAACTGTTGTCTAGGAATTAGCTCTCTAAGTTTCGAACACATTTTTTTACCAATGTTATGTGCATTATCTGCATGTATTAAAGCAGAAAGAGCATCAATTGGTTGGGAGTTTAATAAAATATCTACACGAACTAATTTAGAAGTACGCATTCCTATTGGATGATAATCAAATGAAGCGTAACCTTTAGATACTGTTTTTAATCTATCATAAAAATCGAATACAATTTCGGCTAAAGGCATATCGAAATTTAGCTCAACACGCTCTGTAGTTAAATAAGTTTGGTTAGTAATAAGTCCGCGTTTATCTATACATAATTTCATGACATTACCAACAAAATCCGCTTTAGTAATTATAGATGCTTTAATATATGGCTCTTCTACACGCTCCAACCCAGAAGGGTCTGGCAAATCGGCTGGGTTGTTTACGATAATAGCATCATTAGGATGTTTTCTGGTAAAGGCATGATAGCTAACGTTTGGAACGGTTGTAATAACTGTCATATTAAATTCGCGTTCAAGACGTTCTTGAATGATTTCAAGATGCAACATTCCTAAAAAGCCACATCGAAAACCAAAACCTAAAGCTGCCGAACTTTCTGGCTGAAAAACTAAAGAAGCGTCGTTTAGTTGTAATTTTTCCATTGAGTTACGAAGCTCTTCATAATCATCAGTATCTACAGGATAAATTCCTGCAAAAACCATTGGTTTTACGTCTTCAAATCCTTCAACAGCATTTGTTGTTGGGTTTTTAGCATCTGTAATGGTGTCTCCAACTTTTACTTCTCTAGCATCTTTAATGCCAGTAATTAAATACCCTACATCTCCAGTTTTTATTTCCTTTTTAGGAATTTGCTTCAGCTTTAAAATCCCTACTTCGTCTGCCGAATATGTTTTTTCTGTTGCAACAAACTTAACTTGTTGCCCTTTTTTAATAGAACCATTTAGCACTCTAAAATATGTTTCAACACCACGAAAAGAATTATAAACCGAATCAAAGATTAAAGCCTGTAAAGACTCGTCAGGATTTCCTTTTGGAGATGGAACACGCTCAATAATTGCAGATAAAATCGCTTCAATGCCAATTCCAGTTTTTGCACTTGCTGGGATTACTTCAGAAGCATCACAACCTAGAAGAGCTACAATATCATCAGTAACCTCTTCTGGATTAGCACTTGGCAAATCTACTTTATTTAAAACAGGTATAATCTCCAAATCGTTTTCTAATGCTAAATATAAATTAGAAATTGTTTGCGCCTGAATGCTTTGAGCAGCATCAACTATTAACAAGGCTCCTTCGCAAGCTGCGATTGACCTCGATACTTCATAAGAAAAGTCAACATGACCAGGAGTATCTATTAAATTTAAAATATACTCCTCGTCTTTATATGTATATTCCATTTGTACAGCATGAGACTTTATAGTTATACCGCGTTCTCTTTCTAAATCCATAGTATCCAGAAGCTGGTCTTTTTTTTCACGATCTGAAATAGATCCAGTTGCTTCTAACAAGCGATCGGCAAGTGTACTTTTCCCATGGTCTATATGCGCAATAATGCAAAAGTTTCTAATATGTTTCATAAACTATACCCTCAAAGCTTTAATCTGCAAATATAATTGATTTATTAAGCATTAAGTGTTTTTATTTTGAACAAAAATAAAGTTGCATTTACGGTTTTTCCGTAATTAAAAGTGCAAAACAAATAGTATATTGCGTCATTAATTTTTTTGATTTTGAAGGTAATTAACAAATTTGTTTTTGCAATTTCATGTGTCTTGCTTTCTGCATCGGTATTTGGGCAACAATTTTCAATTACTGGAAAAATTTACGACCAAGCTAATCAGCCTATTGCTTACGCAAATATTGTGTTGTTAAAAACACAAGATTCTACGTTTGTTACTGGAACAACTTCAAACGACTTTGGAGAATATACAACAAATGAAATTGCTTCAGGAAGCTATATTCTTAAGGCAAGCTTTATTGGCTTTGAAGATTTTTTACAACAAGTTTCGTTAGAAAACGACATAGAGTTTGAAACCATCGTGTTAAAAGAAGCTGTCGAATCTTTAAGCGAAGTAGAAATTATCTATAAAAAGCCAACACTCAAAAAAGAAGCAGATCGCTTGGTGTTTAATGTTGAAAATACTGCACTTATTGAAGGAACAATACTTCAGGTTATTAAAAGCACACCAGGCGTTTTTATTTTAGATAGCGGAATTATTATTAAAGGGTCTGAACCTACAGTTTATATTAATAACAGAAAAGTACAATTAACATCGGATGAATTAGTACAGTTATTGGAAAGTTCTTCGGCAAATAATATTAAATCCATAGAGGTTATTACAAATCCTCCAGCGAGATATGATGCCGAAAGTGGCGTGGTTTTAAATATTATAATGAGTAAAAACTTAATTACAGGCTATAGAGGTAGTGTTTTTACCAACTATACACAAGGAGTTTTTCCAAGATACAATACAGGAACCAGCCATTTTTTTAAGAATAAAAAAGTAAGTTTTAATCTTAATTATAGCTATACTAATGACAAGATTAATAGAAATGGTGTTAATGTTATTAACTACCTTGATAATAATGATGCTATTGAAGAAATTTGGAAATCTGATATTAACAGAAACATCTGGTCCGAAACACATAATCTTAACTTTAATTTTGATTATTTTATTAATGATAAAAACACCTTAAGCTTATCGTCGTCGATGCTATATTTACCGTATTTTAAAAACCGTGACTCTAACAATACGATTATTATTGACGATAATTCGGGTTTCTTATCTCGTTTTAAAGCTAATGGTTTATCAAGAGGCAATAAGTATAATATTGGTTTCGATTTGGATTTTGTACATCAGCTAAAAAAAGGACAATTACTATTAAATACACATTATACAACTTATAATTACGAAACTACGCAGAATGTTTTTAGTGATTTTTTCGATCAAAATAATGCTTTTGAAAGTGCGTCAGCATTTAACACAAACGCCAATCAAGACACAAAAATTTTCACATCTAAAATAGACTATAGCTTGCCAATAAATGACACTTCAAATCTTGAAACAGGTGTAAAGTATTCCAATATTAAAACGAATAGTGATATTGCCCAATTTGATGTTGACATTAATACAGGAAACGAACAAATTAATTTACAAAACACAGACGCTTTTAACTATGAGGAAAAAGTATTTGCAGCGTATTCTAATTATGGTTTAGGCACAGATAAATGGAGTTTAAGTTTAGGCTTACGTTTAGAGCAGACAAATATTAAAGGCATTTCAGGTACAAATAATATAATTAACACCCAAAATTATTTGGAATGGTTTCCTAATGCTAGCTTACAATATAATATTTCAGACAGATTTAATGTTTATACAAATTATAAAAGAAGTATTGCACGACCAGATTATACTTATTTAAATCCCTTTCAGTTTTTTTTAAACGAGTTCGCAGTTGTTGTAGGTAACCCAAATTTAACACCAGTTTTTAAGGATCGTTTTGTAATTGGCTCGACATTGTTTAAATTTTTTACTATTGAAGCTTATTATCAAAATTTTGATGGAAATATTTCTGAATTTCCTATACAAAACAATGATACTAATATTATTTCGTACACTCCTGTTAACCTTGATAAAACAATAGATTTTGGATTTGATTTTGAGGTATATTTTAATGTTACTAAAGATTGGTCTTTGTATTTCGGAAACTCATTCTATAATATTGAAGAAGAAACTAATTTTGGCGAAGGGTTTATAAAACAAAGCCAATGGTCCAACTATAGTGCGCTACAAAATAATTTTACATTTTTAAAAGACAAAAGTTTAAATGTAAACCTTACTGTGTATTGGGCTGGAAAAAACTTGCAAGGTTTGGCTATTTCTGAAGACAGGTTGGTGTCTTATTTATCTCTTTCAAAAACTATTTTAGAAAAAAAAGGAGTTATATCACTTTTGGTAAGTGATTTATTCAACACACAAGAGTTCAGGGCTTCAAATCGTTATTTAAATCAATTCAATACCAGAACAATTGATGCAGATAATCGCTATATAAAACTTGGTTTCCGCTACAAATTTGGAAATACTAAACTTAAAACTAACGAACACATAAAAGAACAAGAAGAATTAAAGAGACTTAGAGAAAAAGATAATTAATTAGTCTTGCCACTCAGCAATAAACAGATTGGTATCTCGACCTCCTCCATTATTTCTGTTAGAAGAAAAAATCAATTTTTTGCCATCATTAGAAAACACAGGAAAAGCATCAAAAGTTTCGCTATGTGTTATGCGCTTAAGATTTTTGCCATCAATATCTATCATATATAAATTAAATGGAAAGCCACGTTCGGCTTCAAAGTTTGACGAAAACAAAATTTTCTCTCCCGAAGGAAGGAAAAACGGGCTCCAATTAGCATTTCCAAGATGTGTTAATTGTCTCAAATCGCTTCCATCTGTATTGCAAATATATAGTTCCATGTAAGTTGGTTGCACTAATCCTTCAGCTAATAAATCTTTGTATTCTTTAATTTCTTCTTCGGTTTTAGGTCTAGACGACCGGAAGATGATTTTTGTACCGTCAGGAGAAAAGAATGCGCCTCCATCATAGCCTAATTCAAAAGTAATTTGCTTCACGTCACTTCCGTCAATATTCATAGTGTACAATTCTAAATCGCCACTTCGCGTTGAGGTAAATACTATTTTATCGCCTTTAGGAGAAACCGTTGGCTCTGCGTCATAACCCTTTTCGTTAGTAAGTTGATTTACAATATTACCTTGCAAATCGGCAACAAAAATATCGTAAGAATCATAAATTGGCCATACATATTTTCCTTCTTTTCGCAGAGGTGCTTCTGGACATTCGTCAGCACTTAAATGTGTTGAAGCATAAATTATATGCTTATTATCTGGTAAAAAATATGCGCAAGTTGTTCTTCCTTTTCCTGTACTTATTATAGGCGGAATAATACTATCAAAAGTTTCGTTAGCATTCATTAAAAACATTTGGTCGCAAGATACATTCCATTTTTTGTTGTTAGATTGAAACACGATTTGTTTATCATCAAAACTCCAATACGCTTCAGCATTATCGCCACCAAAAGTTACTTGGCGCAAAGATTTAAAGTGTATTTCTTCAGGATATATCAAAGGATTTTTAACAGTTTCAACAGTATCATTTTCTTCAATATTTACTGCGGTGTTTTTCTTGCAAGAAAATAGAATAAGAACAAATAAAAGCGCGTATATATACTTCATAAGTTTAATAATTAGTAATTTTAACAAAATTAAATATTTATATTATGAAACGATTATTTATTATACTTTTTTTTATGTTTTTTTTGGCTTGTAAGCAAGAATATAAACCGGAAAATAAAATTCAAGAAGACGTTACTTTTTTATCAGATGATAAATTAAAAGGAAGAGAAACGGGAACAGAAGGCGAAAAAGTAGCGGCAGAATATATTGCAGAACGCTTTAAAAGTTTAGAAATTAGCCCTAAAGGAACTAATGCATATTTCCAAGAATTTACATTTAAGCCCAAAACAGATCCTCACCAAGAAGTAAAATACAACACCACAAATTCAGACAGTACTATAACTGGAACAAATGTTTTAGGCTTTATAAATAATAATGCAGATAATACCGTAATAATTGGTGCTCATTACGACCATTTAGGTTTTGGATCCGAAGGCTCTTTATATAGAGAAGAAGATAAAGCGATACACAACGGTGCAGACGATAACGCAAGTGGAGTTGCAGTAATGCTAAATTTGGCAAGTAAGCTTAAAAAAACAAACACAAGTAATAACTATTTGTTTATGGCTTTTTCGGGTGAAGAAATGGGGTTATTAGGGTCAAACTATTTTGTAAAGAATGCGACCATTAATTTAGATTCTATCAATTATATGCTTAACATGGATATGGTTGGGCGTTTAAAAAAGGATAGTACTTTAGCTGTTTATGGTGTTGGCACAACGCCAATTTTTAAACAAGTAATTAATGCGAGTAATAGTAAGTTTAAACTTATTGAAAAGGAATCTGGTGTTGGACCTTCAGACCATACTTCATTTTATTTAAATGACATTCCTGTTTTACACTTTTTTACAGGTCAGCACGAGGACTACCATAAACCAAGCGATGACTCTAATTTGTTGAATTATGAAGGCATGGAAGCCATTTCAGCATTTATTTTTGATATTATTACAGACCTTAATGACAATGGCAAATTAGAATTCAGAAAAACTAAAAACGAAAGCGAAGATGCTCCACGTTTTAAAGTAACACTTGGTGTAGTGCCAGATTATATGTTTGACGGAAAAGGAATGAGAATAGATGGAGTTACTGATGATAAGCCAGCGCACAAAGCAGGAATACAAAAAGGAGATATCGTAATTCAGCTAGGAGAATTAGAAATAAACGACATGATGGGTTATATGACAGCCTTATCAAAATTTGAAAAAGGAAATACTACTACTGCAAAAATTGTTAGAAACGGAGAAACAATTGAGGTTGAAGTAACGTTTTAAAGAATTGATAAAAAAGATTGATTGACCTCACAGGTTTTTAAAACCTGTGAGGTCTTGTTTATAATTAAAAGATGTAATTTTATAGAAAAGTTCAAGAATTGATAAAAATTGATAACATAGAATTACCAAATTTCCCATTGTTATTAGCTCCGATGGAAGATGTTAGCGACCCTCCTTTTCGAGCACTGTGTAAAGAACAAGGTGCAGATGTTGTTTACACAGAGTTTATTTCTAGTGAAGGCTTAATTCGAGATGCTACAAAAAGCACAATGAAGCTAGACATATACGAAAAAGAACGACCTGTTGGCATTCAAATATTTGGTGCAAATTTGGATAGTATGCTACAATCGGTTGAGATTGTGGAGAAATCGAATCCGGATATTATAGATATTAATTTTGGCTGTCCTGTTAAAAAAGTAGTATCTAAAGGCGCTGGAGCTGGTATTTTAAAAGATATCGATTTAATGGTATCCCTTACCAATAAAATGGTTAAGCACACACATTTACCAATTACGGTTAAAACGCGTTTAGGCTGGGATCAAGAATCGATAAAAATTGTTGAAGTGGCCGAAAGACTTCAAGACGTAGGCTGTAAAGCAATTTCAATACATGGTCGGACACGAGCACAAATGTATAAAGGAAAAGCGGATTGGTCACCAATTTCTGAAGTAAAAAACAACCCAAGAATGCATATTCCTGTGTTTGGAAATGGAGATGTTGATACACCAGAAAAAGCTATGGAAATGAGAGATAAATATGGACTAGATGGCGCAATGATTGGTCGCGCAAGTATAGGCAATCCTTGGTTTTTTAAACAAGTAAAACACTTTTTTAAAACTGGCAAAGAGTTGTCACCAATATCACTTGAAGAACGGGTTAATGCCGCAAGAAGACATTTACAAATGGCAATAGACTGGAAAGGAGAAAGACTTGGAGTCTTTGAAACCAGAAGGCATTACACCAACTATTTTAGAGGCATTCCGCATTTTAAAGAATATAGAATGAAAATGGTAACCAGTGATGACGCTAAAGATGTTTTCGCTGTTTTAGATGAAGTTTTAGATAAATTTTATAACCATCAATTTGTTTAGAATGCTGTAATTAATTTTTTAGAAATTCTTGCAGATGCAATTTTTGATGCTAACACACCTAAAACAGAAATTGTAACAAATACAATTATAAAATTTATGGGTTTAATGGTAACTGGATATGGAAGCGATGTCGTTATCATAACCAGAGAGAACATTTTTTGAAACCAAAGAAGAATAAAACCTAAAAGCAGTCCAATACTACCACCAATTAGGGTCATTAAACTTCCTTGTAAAAAGAAAATATGTCGAATATTTTTTATTGTGGCACCAAGATTAAATAAAGTATTAAGGTTTTTCTTTTTGTCAAGTATCATCATTACTATTGAGCCAATAACATTAAAAAGCGCAATAATTAAAACAAGGGTGAAAATTAAATATACAGCCAGATATTCTGTATTCAACATTTTATATAGTGCATCATTGAGTTGCATCCTGTTTTTAACCACAACTTTATCTCCAAAGATAGTAAGGAGCTGTTGTTTTACAGCATCTATATCTTCAGAGTTTGTTAACTGAAATTCAATCGCGCTAATTTGATGTCTTTTATAGCCTAATAAATATTGAGCAGTATCAAAGTTAGCGTACACATAGGCATTATCTAATTCTTCGTTTATTTGAAAGACTCCAGAGTTTGTCGTGTTAACAGAATTAAAAGCACCTTTAATTGAAGATATTTGCCCTTTACCTGGTTTGGGTACAGAAATTCTTATGGTTTTTGCATAATCAAAAATACCAAACGATAAATTATTAGAAATGCCCCAACCAGAAACTATTTGGTCGGTATTCGGCTCAAACCAACGCCCTTGAACAAGAATAGAATCAATAGTTGATTTAGGATAATTTTCATCAACACCCTTTAAATTGGCAATTATGTTTTTGTTGTCAAAATTTAAGATAACGCGCTCTTCAATAACTTTCGAATATGAAGCAATGCTTTCTAGATCGTCTAGTTGTGCTAGCTCTTCTTGAGTTATTTTAAACGATTTACCTTTTACCGATAAAATCTTTAAATCTGGATCAACTATTGAGGAGAATTGTAGGCTAAAATCTTTCAAACCAGCAAAACCAGACAACACAATAAATAATGAGGCTGACCCAATAATTACTCCAATAGCAGCAATTATTGTAATAAAATTTATAGCGTTATTGCTGCTTTTAGAAAGCAAATAACGTTTAGCTATATAAAGAGAAAAGTTCAATTACAATTTTTTTCTTTTATCAAGTAAATCAGAATCAACAATTGGATTATCGAGACCCTTTAATGAACGATTAATTTGGTCGATATATTCTAGAGAATCATCAAGAAAAAAAGACAAATGAGGCATACGTCTTAATTGGTGTCTAGTTCTTTGCGCTAATTCATGCTTAATTAAAGCGGAATTAGATTTTATTCCTTCTAATAATTCTTTACCTTTATTTACAGGAAAAATACTTAAATACACTTTAGCTATTGACAAATCTACAGTAACATTTACTTTAGTAACCGAAATAATTATCCCGCGTAATCCTCCTTGAGTAGCAGCACTCTGGAGCACATCCACCAAATCAAGCTGTAATACCGAAGCAATTTTTTTCTGTCTATTACTTTCCATAAGACAAAAATAAGATATTTCATTCTTTAATACTTTAAAACATTAGGGTTTTAAGTTAAATTTGTAGTATGATTAATAAAATAGAACATATAGGCATTGCAGTAAAGGATATTAAAACGTCAAATGAATTATTTGAAAAGATTTTTGGGAAACCACATTATAAAATTGAAGAAGTTGAAAACGAAGGCGTAAAAACGTCATTCTTTAAAGTCGGCATCAATAAAATTGAACTATTAGAAGCTACAAATGAAGACAGTCCAATAGCAAAATTTATAAAAACTAAAGGCGAAGGGATTCACCATATTGCTTTTGAAGTAGATGATATTGAAGCAGAAATTTCCAGATTAAAAAAAGAAGAGTTTATTGTGTTGAACGAAAAACCTAAAATTGGAGCAGACAATAAACTCATAGTATTCTTACATCCAAAATCTACAAATGGAGTACTTATAGAGCTATGTCAGGAGCGTACTAATAAAGAATGATTTTCTTGTAGATTTTTAAAATAAGTATTAATATTGCACCCAATTTCGGTCCCATAGCTCAGCTGGTTAGAGCACCTGACTCATAATCAGGGGGTCCATGGTTCGAGCCCATGTGGGACCACTTTAAACCCTTGTAAAGCCTTGATAATCAGCAGATTGTTTAAGGCTTTTTTAGTACATCTCAAACATATGCTCAAACTCTCTCGGCAAGTCTTGCTGTCATTAACTTTTAAGAGATTCATAAAATTAAATGCTGACATTTCCTAACACTACTTTCAAAAGATATTAAAGTGTTATCTTTCTGATATACAGTAAAATACGAATCATATTTTTTGTTTAGATCAACTAATTGTTATACTTTATGTAAAGTATTCTGTTTGTCATATAAAAGCTTTGGGAAAACAATGACCTTTAAATCGAAGATAAAATTCTTTTGAAGTAAGCCATATCAGATGCGACAGAACCTCAAATAATTGTTTGTAGACAGTTTTTTTACAAGAGGAGCATGGGCAAATTCACATCTTGTCCATTCTATTTTCTAGATTTTGAAACAATGGGGACA
>QMOV01000062.1 GCA_003650305.1 Bacteroidota bacterium
TAATCTACAAAATTACCTTCGGTCATCTTTATTTCCCACGAAAGTGGGAATCTTATTAATTGTAGTGAAATTTATGAAATTCCCTCCATCAAGAGAATGACAATAAATCTTATAATTTATCTATTACACCACTTAAACGCTTGGCGATATCTTCGACACTACCTACTCCATTTACACCAAAATATTTATCTTGATTAGAATAGTAATTTTTTAAAACTGCAGTTTTTGTGTAATATTCTTTAATTCTATTTCTAATAATAGATTCGTTTGCATCGTCTGGTCTTCCACTAGTTTTTCCTCTTTTAAGCAAACGCTCTACCAACACTTCGTCATCTACTTCTAAAGCAATCATAGCATTTATACTAGAATCTTTAGTTTCCATGAGTTTATCTAAAGCTTCAGCTTGAGCATTTGTACGCGGAAATCCATCAAAAATAAAACCTTGTGCATCTGCATTTCTATCTACTTCTGCATTAAGCATTTTTATGGTAACCTCATCTGGCACTAAATCGCCTTTATCCATATACGATTTAGCCAAATTACCAAGTGCTGTTTCATTTTTAATATTATAACGAAATACATCTCCTGTAGAAATATGAACTAAATTATATTTGTCTTTCAAATACTCTGCTTGAGTGCCTTTTCCTGCTCCTGGAGGTCCAAATAAAACGATATTTGTCATCTTTTGTGTGGTACATATTTGATACACTTCTGGAATATCTCTACCTAAACCATCATAATCTAAACCATAACCAACAATAAACTTTTTAGGAATATCAATACCTTTATAATGAATTTTAAAGTCCTTTTTATAGGCTTCTGGCTTAAAAAAAAGTGTTGCAATTTTAAGTGCTTTTACTCCTTCTTTCTTAAATATTCTATGAATTTCATGTAGTGTATTTCCTGTATCGATAATATCTTCTAAAATCACAACAGTTCTTCCAGATAGATTTTGAGTAAGACCAATTAATCTTTGAATATCTTCGGTAGATTTTACACCTTCATAAGATGCTAATTTTATAAAAGTGACCTCACATGGTTTAGGATATTTTTTTACAAAATCACTAACTACCATAAAAGATCCATTTAAAATCCCAATAAATACAGGAACTTCGTCACCCAGATCGTTAGAAATGTCTTGAGCAAGTTTCGAAATTGCAGTATCTATTTCTTGTGCAGAAATAAATGGTTTAAAATATTTATCATGAAGCTTAATCACGTTGTCCTTTTTTAGAAAGATGCAAAGATAATGAATTGATTAAGGATTTACGATTTTTGAATTATGATTTTGAAATTGATTGAATATTTAAGTGTATTTTTGCAGTGCTAAAGCAGAAAATCTATAAAAAAAATTGAATTTAAAAAGATTCACATTTTGGTAGGAAATATTATGAATTACTTTTCTTCTAATCTTAAATTAGGCATACTTGGTGGTGGACAATTAGGCAAAATGTTACTTAATAACACACGGAAATTTGATATTTATACCTGCGTTTTAGATTTTAGTGATGAAGCACCTTGCAAAATTGCTTCAAATGAGTTTTACCAAGGTGATTTAATGGACTTTGAAACCGTTTATAACTTCGGGAAAAAGGTAGATGTATTAACCATTGAAATTGAAAATGTAAATGTTGATGCTTTAGAAAAACTAGAACATGAAGGCGTTAAAGTTTATCCATCTTCAAAAACATTAGGAATTATTCAAAATAAATCTAAACAAAAATTATTTTATATAGATCATAACTTGCTTACTGCTCCGTTTTCAAGATTTGCTTATAAAGATGAGATTTTAACTGCAATAAAACATGAATCATTAAACTTTCCATTTGTTTGGAAAAGTGCCCAATTAGGTTATGATGGTAATGGCGTTAAAGTTATAAGAACACATACTGACCTTGACGATTTGCCAAAAGGAGAATGTATTACAGAAGAACTTATTGATTTTAAAAAAGAACTTTCTGTAATTGTAGCACGCAATGTTTCAGGTGAAACCAAAACGTATCCTGTTGTTGAAATGGAATTTCATCCTGATGCCAATCAAGTAGAATATGTAATTTGTCCAGCCAGAATTAGTGAAGAAGTTGCAAAAAAAGCAGAATTGTTAGCTTTAAAAACTTCAACAGCGTTTAATCATGTTGGGTTAATTGCTGTGGAAATGTTTCTAACTAAAGATGATGAAATTTTAATAAACGAAGTAGCACCAAGACCTCACAACTCCGGTCATCATACCATCGAAACAAGCTATACTTCTCAATTTGAACAACATCTTCGTGCTATTTTAGACTTACCTCTAGGAAAAACCGACAGCAAAGTTGCAGGAATTATGGTAAATTTGGTTGGTGAAGAAGGTTATAGTGGAAATGTGGTTTATAAAAATATAGAAAGCATAATGGAAATGGATGGTGTAACACCACATATATATGGCAAAAAACAAACACGACCATTTCGTAAAATGGGACATGTAACTATTATTAATAAAGATATTACTGAAGCAAGAAAAATTGCCGAAAACGTAAAAAAAACAATAAAAGTAATAAGTAAATAAAATATGGCACAAGTAGGAATAATTATGGGAAGCAATAGTGACCTTCCTGTTATGCAAGATGCAATTGATATTTTAAAAGGGTTTGATATAGATATTGAAGTAGATATCGTTTCTGCCCACAGAACACCAGAAAAAATGTTCGTGTATGGCAAAACAGCTCACGAGCGTGGGATTAAAGTTATTATTGCTGGTGCTGGTGGTGCAGCGCATTTACCAGGAATGATTGCTTCATTATCTCCGCTTCCAGTTATTGGAGTTCCTGTAAAATCGAACAATTCTATAGATGGTTGGGATTCTGTTCTATCTATATTACAAATGCCTGGAGGAGTTCCAGTTGCAACTGTTGCACTAAATGGCGCAAAAAACGCAGGTATTTTGGCGGCTCAAATTATAGGAACTTTCGACAATTGTGTTCAAAACAAAATAGTAATCTATAAGGAAGGATTAAAAGCAAAAGTTTTGAAAACTTCAAAAGAAATAAAAAAATAAAACCTCGATTTTGACGAGGCTTTATAATTGCTATTAATTAATCTTTTATAAGGATATGACTCCGTGAAAAAATTATTGGCGAATTTAATAAAAATTTACTTATCTAATCAACTTTTTTGTAGTTAATATTCGATAAATCAATTATTTAGAAAGAAAATACTTACGCAATCAAATAAATGTAATCCAAGTGTTTATAATTACTCATTAAATCTCTTACAAATAAAGATGAACGTCTTAAATCACTACTTTACAACTCCATACAATACAGCTCCATTTTCAAAAATACACAACAAAGATTTTCTTCCAGCTTTCAAAAAAGCAATTAAAAAAGCGAAAACCGAAATTGATGCCATTATCGATAATTCCGAAACACCAAATTTTAAAAACACTATTGAAGCTTTAGATTTTTCAGGAGAACAATTAGATAGAATATCTAGCATTTTCTTCAATTTAAATTCTGCCGAAACCAATGATGAGATTCAAAAAATTGCTCAAAAGGTATCTCCTTTATTATCAGAATTTAGTAACGATATTACTTTAAATGAAGACTTATTTAAACGTGTAAAGGCAGTTTACAATATTAAAGAAAGTTTAAATTTAACCAAAGAACAAAGGACTTTATTAGATAAAAAATATAAAAGTTTTTCAAGAAATGGCGCAAATCTTCCTGAAGATAAAAAACAGAAGCTACGTGAAATTGATAAGGAGTTAAGCCAACTTAAACTAAAATTTGGTGAAAACATATTAGCAGAAACCAACAAGTATGAAATGCTAATTAATAACGAAAGCGATTTACCAGGATTACCAGAAGGCGAAAAAGAAGCTGCAAAACAACTTGCCGAAGCTAAAGACAAACAAGGTTGGCTCTTTACTTTAGATTATCCAAGTTATATTCCTTTTATGACCTATGCAGATAATCGCAAATTGCGTAAAAAATTATCTGTAGCTTTTGGTAGTAAAGGTTTTAAAGATGATGAACTTGATAACCAAGATATAGTTTTAAAAATTGTAACCCTTCGTTATAAGCGTGCAAGGCTTTTGCGTTACAAAACACATGCACATTTTGTATTGGAAGATCGTATGGCAAAAACCCCTGAAAAAGTTTCAGATTTTTTAAATGAGCTTCTCGAAAAAGCAAAACTTGCAGCAGAACGCGAATTTGAAGAGCTTCAAAATTTTGCAAAAGATTTAGATAAAATCGACAAACTTAAAAAATGGGATTCAGCATATTATTCAGAAAAACTAAAACAAAAGTTATTCAGTCTTGATGACGAACTTCTTAAACCCTACTTTAAACTCGAAAACGTAATTAATGGTGTCTTTACTGTTGCAAACAAATTATATGATCTGCATTTTGAAGAAATAAATTCGATAGATAAATATCATGAAGATGTTTTAACCTATAAAGTGACTAACAAAAAAGGCGAACTTGTGTCGATTTTTTATGCCGATTTCTTCCCTAGGCATGGTAAACGCAATGGTGCTTGGATGACATCTTTTAAACCTCAGCATATAAAAAACAGTGTTAATGAAAGACCTCACATATCTATAGTTTGTAATTTCACAAAACCAACCAAGAGCAAACCTTCACTGTTAACTTTTAATGAAGTCACTACTTTATTCCATGAGTTTGGTCATGCTCTTCATGGTATGTTGGCAAACACAACATATCCTAGCTTATCTGGAACAAGTGTGTTTTGGGATTTTGTTGAATTGCCAAGTCAGGTTTTAGAAAATTGGTGTTACGAAAGAGAAGCATTGGAGCTTTTTGCTAAACATTATAAAACTGGAGAAATAATTCCAATGGAGTTGGTTAATAAAATTAAAGCTTCATCAAACTTTCATGAAGGTATGCAAACTTTAAGACAAATTAGTTTTGGATTGTTAGATATGAGTTGGCATGCTGGCGAGTCGCCAGAGACAATAAAATCTGTAAAACAACATGAAAAGGATGTCTTTAAAGAAACCCAACTCTATCCTGATGTCGCTAACAATTGTATGAGTACTGCATTTTCTCATATCTTTCAAGGTGGATATTCGTCTGGTTATTACAGCTACAAATGGGCAGAAGTTTTAGATGCTGATGCTTTTGAATATTTTAAATCTAAAGATATTTTCAATAAAGGAATCGCCAATAAATTTAAAGAAACTGTGTTAAGCAAAGGTGGAACGGAAGACCCAATGATTCTATATAAACGATTTAGAGGACAAGAACCAAAACCTGAAGCTTTATTAAAAAGAGCTGGATTAATTAAATAAAAGAATATTCGAAATATTTATCCTATTTTTGAAAGTGTAAAACTTAAATGTTTATTAATGCCAAAAAACCTAATTGATCCTAATAAATGGATAGATTTATATTCCGACTATCTATTTAACTTTACTATAACTAGAGTTAAAGATAGAGATACTGCCCAAGATTTGGTGCAAGAGACGTTTTTTGCTGGTTTAAAATCTATGAAAAATTTTAAAGGAGAAGCAAGCGAACGCACTTGGTTAATTTCTATTTTAAAGCGTAAAATCATAGACCATTATCGTAAAATAAATTCTAAAAAGGGCAAGGCAGAAGTACGCATAAATTATAAAAGCGACTCTGAAGATGAAGGAGATTGGCTAGAAGAACGTGTGGCAGATCCTTTCGATAAAACTGCTGAAGACAATCTCGAAAATACAGAATTAGGTTTGGCAATTCATAATTGTATTGAAAAATTGCCTGTAAAACAAGCTGAAGTTTTTAAAATGAAAACCATTTTAGGCTATGAGACAGAAGCTATTTGTAATGAGTTAGACATAACAGCGTCTAATTTATGGGTTATAATACATAGGGCCAGAACAACTATGGTTGTCTGCTTAGAAAAAAATTGGTTTTAAAAATATACCATGAGTAAAAAAAATAAAATATTTATTTCTTGTGAAGAAGCAAATCATAATTGTGACAAGTCGCAATATAATGAAGCCACTCTTTGGGAGAAAGTGAAGCTTACCATTCATTTGTTATATTGCAAAGCTTGTAGAAAACATTCTAGTGATAATGCTAAACTATCAAAAGCTATCGCTAAAACTGAAATAAATTGTTTAGAACTAAAAGATAAACAAGAAATGAAAAAATGTTTTGAAAAAGAGTTAAAAAAGCATCAACAGTAGCCATAATATCGGAATACCTTCTACCCAAAAGGAAGTATAATACTTTTTATAATATTCTTGCGAAAAAATTAAAAACATTAGAGTTACACACGTTATTATAGCTAAAACAACTATACTTTTCATATTAGTAACATCTTTTAAAAATTCTAAAAAGAAAAACCCAACTAATAATAATACTCCTATAGTTTTTGTTGCTCTTAACCCTATCTGTTGTGGAATTGTAGATAATCTTAATTTATCAAACTGCATATCTCTAATTTCAAAAGGGAACATTAATACCATTACAAACATAAACCGCTGTAATGCTGTAATAATAACATCAAAATTAATCTGAAAGTCATTATTTATTAAAGGAATAAAAACAGTAACTCCAACCCAAACCAAAGCTATAACATAGATTTTCAGTCCGCTAATATGTCGCAAATTTTGTTGCTTATCTATAAACAAACGTTTGGGCAAAAACGGAATTGCATATAAAAATGTAATAATTCCAGCTCCAAAAACATAAATTAAAGTCTTTGAATTAAGTTGATATGCATAAAAACACAAGCCAATAAAACAGAATAATGAAAATACCTGAATCCACTTTAACCAATTGGCCAATCGCCTATGATGAAATTTTGCCAAGCCAAAATACTTTACAAAATTATAGCCTGTAACAGATGCAAAAAAAAGAAAACACAGTACTTCTTTATCATAAGGAATATCAAATTCTAATAGCGTAATCCAAGACAAAGAAAACACAGCCAAAGCAACATGAATACTACTATTAATATAAAAATCCAATATTTGTTTAAATAAACGCATAATACAAAAATAGTTAAACTGTTAATAATCTTTTTATCTCGTTAAAAACTTTCATTTTTGAGGCATAAAAACATTAAATATTTATGTAATTTTGCGCATTAAAAAGATACTCTCTAATCTCGATAGTCATTGCGACGTGAGAGAATCAAAAATTAATAAGAATGAATACAGATTCTTTCGCATTACGGCATATTGGTCCTAGAGAAAGTGACCATAAAGAAATGCTTAAAACCATTGGAGTTGATACATTAGAGCAGCTAATTAACCAAACAATTCCTGATAATATTAGGTTGCAAAATGGTTTAAATTTAGACAATGCTATGAGTGAACAGGAGTTTTTATCTCATATTCAAAATCTGTCTTTAAAAAACAAAGTATTTAAATCTTATATTGGTTTAGGTTATCATCCAACAAATTTTCCTGCTGTTATACAACGAAATATTCTAGAAAACCCAGGTTGGTACACTGCTTACACTCCATATCAAGCCGAAATTGCTCAAGGCAGATTAGAAGCACTTCTAAATTTTCAAACCATGATTACTGATCTTACTGGTATGGAAATTGCCAACGCTTCCCTTTTAGACGAAAGTACTGCTGCTGCTGAAGCTATGGCATTACTATTTGCTGTTCGTAAAAGACAACAAAAGAAAGACAATGTTATTAAGTTTTTTGTTTCGGATGAAGTTTTACCGCAAACTTTATCATTGTTACAAACCAGAGCAAATCCTTTAGGAATAGAACTTGTAATTGGTAATTACGAATCGTTTAGCTTTTCTTTTGAATTTTTTGGAGCCTTATTGCAATATCCTAACAAAACAGGGCAAATTAATGATATTTCAAAGTTTATTTCTAAAGCAAACAATGTGCAAATTAAAGTTGCTGTTGCAGCAAATATTTTAAGTTTAGTTAAATTAGAAGCTCCAGGAGAATTTGGTGCAGATGTGGTTATTGGCACTACACAACGCTTCGGAATTCCAATGGGTTTTGGTGGTCCTCATGCTGCCTACTTTGCTACAAAGGAAACCTATAAAAGAAATATTCCGGGACGTATTATTGGAGTTACTAAAGATGCTGATGGTAATCGTGCACTTCGAATGGCGTTGCAAACACGTGAGCAACATATTAAACGTGACAAAGCAACCTCAAACATTTGTACTGCACAAGTATTATTAGCTGTTATGGCAGGAATGTATGCGGTTTATCATGGTCCAAAAGGCTTAAAGTATATAGCAGATAAAGTCCATAATACGACTTCTACTTTGGCTAACGTTCTTGAGGAATTAGGATTACAACAAACTAACTCTTCCTTTTTCGACACCTTACTTATTAAAACGAATGCTTCAAAAGTGAAAGTTATTGCTGAAACTAACGAAACTAATTTTTATTATCCTGATGACGAAACAGTTTCTATTTCAATAAATGAAACAACTTCGATTAAAGATTTAAACACTATTGTTTCCATTTTTGCTGAAGCACTAGGAAAAAATTCAATAACAATTTCATCCATTTCAGAAAGCGATAATATTGACAAAGCAGTAAAAAGAACGACTCCCTTTTTAGAAAACGACATTTTTAATACGCTTCATTCTGAAACAGAATTAATGCGTTATATAAAAGCTTTAGAACGCAAAGATCTTTCATTAAATCACTCTATGATTTCTCTAGGTTCTTGTACGATGAAGCTTAATGCAGCATCAGAAATGTTGCCTTTAAGTTCGACAAATTGGGGAAACATACATCCTTTTGCACCTGCTAACCAAGTGGAAGGCTACCAATATGTACTAAATAAGTTAGAAGATCAACTCACTGAAATTACTGGTTTTGCCGGAACATCGTTACAACCAAATTCTGGCGCTCAAGGTGAATTTGCCGGACTTATGGTAATTAAAGCCTATCATAAATCTCGTCATGAAGGACATCGAAATATTTGTTTAATTCCATCTTCAGCGCATGGCACAAATCCTGCAAGTGCTGTTATGGCTGGAATGAAAGTTGTTGTCACAAAATCTACAGAAGAAGGAAATATAGATGTTGACGATTTACGCGAAAAAGCCATTTTACACAAAGATAATCTTGCAGCTTTAATGGTAACCTATCCATCTACACATGGAGTTTTTGAATCTGCTATAAAAGACATTACTCAAATTATTCATGACTATGGAGGTCAGGTTTATATGGATGGCGCCAACATGAATGCGCAAGTTGGTTTGACAAATCCTGGCAATATTGGTGCAGATGTTTGCCATCTTAACTTACACAAAACCTTTGCAATTCCTCATGGTGGAGGAGGTCCAGGAGTTGGTCCAATTTGCGTTGCAAAACAATTAGTCCCTTTCCTGCCAGGAAATCCTGTAGTTAAAGTTGGTGGAGAAAAAGCCATTACTGCAATTTCTGCTGCTCCTTATGGTTCGGCTTTGGTTTGTCTAATTTCTTATGCTAATATCTGTATGTTAGGTGCAGATGGTTTAACAGAATCGACAAAAATTGCTATCCTCAATGCTAATTATATTAAGGAACGTTTACAAGGTCATTTTGATACTCTATATTCAGGTGAACGAGGTCGTGCTGCTCACGAAATGATTGTAGATTGCAGACCTTTTAAAGCAAAAGGCATTGAAGTTTCAGACATTGCAAAACGTTTAATGGATTACGGTTTTCATGCGCCAACAGTATCTTTTCCTGTAGCTGGAACATTAATGATTGAACCAACCGAAAGCGAAAACAAAGCCGAATTAGATCGTTTTTGTGATGCTATGATTTCTATCAGAAAAGAAATTGAAAACGCAAAAAAGGAAGAATCCAATAACGTACTTAAAAATTCCCCTCATACTTTAAAAATGGTTACAGCAAACGAATGGGATTTTCCATACACTCGAGAAGAAGCAGCTTTTCCGCTAAAATATGTAAAACATAACAAATTCTGGCCAAGTGTTAGACGAGTTGATGATGCCTATGGAGATAGAAATTTAATATGTACCTGCGCACCTATTGAAGACTTTATGGATGCATGATTTTTAAGCTTTGAACATCGTAAAATAATATAAATCCTTATTTAGCCTTAATTATTAGAAACTATATTTGTTACTTTGCAAATAATTGTAGCTAAATATTCTTTTTTTATGAATGTTAATATTACTGGTACAGGTAGCTATATACCTGATGTTATTGAAAAAAACGAAGATTTTCACCAACATAATTTTTTAAATTCAAATGGTTCTATAATTAATTCTTCAAACGAAGTTATTATTGAAAAGTTTAAAGCCATAACAGGTATTGGAGAGAGACGCTATGCCGATAAATCTTTAAACACTTCTGACATTGCATTTTATGCTGCGCAAAGAGCAATAAAAGATGCTGATATTGATCAAGAAGAACTCGATTATATTATTGTTGCTCATAATTATGGCGATGTAAAACACAATGTTGAACAAAGTGATACTGTTCCCAGTATTGCTTCTAGAGTTAAGCATCTTCTAAAAATTAAAAATCCAAAATGTGTTGGATACGATATGCTTTTTGGTTGTCCAGGATGGATTGAAAGTGTTATACAAGCAAATGCCTTTATAAAATCAGGAATTGCAAAAAAATGTTTAGTTATTGGTGCCGAAACTCTATCACGTGTGATTGATAAACATGATAGAGATTCAATGATTTATAGTGATGGTGCAGGTGCTGTTGTTTTAGAAATCAGTAACAATGGTAGTGGTATTCTAACACATGAAAGTGCTACTTATGCATTAGACGAAGCTCACTTTATTTATTTTGGTGAAACTAATAATCAAGAAATAAGCGATAAAAGAAGGTATATAAAAATGTATGGTAGAAAGATTTATGAATTTGCCTTAAACCATGTTCCAGCAGCTATGAAGTCTTGCCTTGACAAAAGTGGTATTAGCGTTAATGATGTAAAAAAAATACTCATTCACCAAGCCAACGAAAAAATGGATGAAGCCATTGTAAAACGTTTTTATAAATTGTATGGTTTGAAAATGCCTGAAGATATTATGCCTATGACTATTGGTGAATTAGGTAATTCAAGTGTCGCTACTGTACCTACTTTATACGATATGATATTAAAAGGAAAGATGAATGGTCATAGTATAAATAAAGGTGATATTATTCTTTTTGCAAGTGTTGGCGCTGGAATGAATATTAATGCCATTGTTTACAAGCACTAACGATGTACGAAGGTAAATTTCCTCACAAAAGATATAGAATTACATTTCGATTTCTACAAGAACACATTCCAAATACTTCAAAAATTTTAGATTTAGGTGTTGAAAATCCTTTTACTATAATAATGAGAGAACAGGGTTTTTCTGTTACTAATACTAAAGGCGAAGATTTAAACATAGACACATCTTCAATAACAAATTCAGATGCAGAAGTTGTTACTGCTTTTGAAATTTTTGAACACCTACTCTCTCCATTTACCGTTTTAAAAGATTTAAATGCAAACAAACTAGTTGCTAGTGTTCCTTTAAAATTATGGTTTGCTTCAGCTTACAGAAGCAAAACAGATTTGCGAGACCGACATTATCATGAATTTGAAGATTGGCAGTTCGATTGGCTCCTAGAAAAAGCAGGTTGGAAGATAAAATCTAGAAAAAAATGGACTAATCCAACCAAAAAAATTGGGCTTCGTCCAATTTTAAGATGGTTTACACCAAGATATTATATTGTTTACGCCGAAAGAGTTTAACTTTGAATACTTAATTATTCAATTTTGAACATTTATATCGTCATACCAGCACATAACGAGCAAGCCTCAATCGGATTAACATTAGATTCTTTAGCTAATCAAACGTTGATACCAAAAAAAGTAGTGGTTGTAAATGACAATTCTACAGATAACACACGAGATATAGTTGAAAGTTACATCATTAAATATTCTTGGATTAGTTTAGTAAATTTTAATTCTTCTAACGAACATTTGCCGGGAACAAAAATCATTAATGCTTTTTATCAAGGGTTTGATACACTTGATGATGAGTACGATGTGATTTGTAAATATGATGCAGACCTTATTTTTCCAGAAAATTATTTAGAAACATTGATTAATCATTTTAATTCTGATTCCAAATTAGGAATGGTAGCAGGACTCTGTTATATACAAAAAAACAACAACTGGATATTAGAAGATTTAACAGCTATAAAACATGTTAGAGGAGCACTAAAGGCTTATAGAAAGGTTTGTTTTTTAAATATTGGCAAATTAAAACGTTCTATGGGTTGGGATACTATAGATGAACTTTTGGCACAATATTATGGTTGGAGTTTTAAAACTGATGAATCTTTAAAAGTGAAGCATTTAAAACCTACAGGAATAAGTTATGGTAAAAACTCAAAGCATATGCAAGGCGAAGCGTTATATAAACTACGTTACGGATTCTCTTTAGCATTTATTGCATCCTTAAAACTTGCCTATAAAAAGAATAGTTTTACACTTTTTAAAGAGTACATTTCTGGGTATTTAAGAGCTTCAAGAGAAAAAGTTGATTTCTTAATTACTCCAGATCAAGGAAGGTATATTAGGAAACACCTCTGGAAAAATATTGTTAAAAAGTTCTTTTAAAAATTACATCTGCACATTATACTCTTCTGGGAATTGCTTCGGAATCTTATCATGATCTTCATCTAACATTTGTCTAAGGTCTATTTCTATACCTCTTGAAATGGTTGAAATAGGTACATCGTTTGGCGAACCTTCAAAAGGATTCTCTCCTACACGACCAATACGTTCCATAGTATGAAAAACCCATGATACTGCTACACCAAACGGAATTGCTAACCATACAAAATAAGGTGCTAACAATGGAAAACCTCCTATTAAATTGTTTCCTATTCTCGCAAACTCTGGTATAATTCCAAATGGGATTAACATAATAAATATCCTTACAAACAAATGAGATAATGTAGCGTATTGGCGTGGATAAGGAAAATTCTTTATTCGTTCCGATTTGCCTTGGAATGTGAATAATTCTTCCAATACATTTTCTAATTCCAAGAACGAAAATTCCCAAATAAATCCTTTGTCTTTTAATTCTCGAATGTGTTTAGATTGCAAATACAAAATTGCAGTTTGCTTGTTGTTCTTGCTTAAAACATAATCGCATTCTTTAGAAGATAAATAGTGAGGTAAATCATCTTCAAGAGATATCATTCTTTCAGGTATATGTATCACTTTTAACCATTCTCTATTAGTTCGCTCTTCATGAATTACCTCCCAACTTTTTGATTGTCGCATAGCATGTCTTAATGCTGTCATCCAAGCAATATGCCTGTAAACCAAAATACGTTTCTGCTCTTTTAATTGGTCATCGGCAAGTTTTGTCTTTGCATGTTCGTTAGTCACAAAATCCTGAACTTTCATTCCCAAAGTCCTTGAAGAGTTTACAATGCCTCCCCAAATTTTTCGAGCTTCCCAAATACGTCCATAAGCCGAATTATTCTGAAAACCAACTATAAAAGCTACAGCTGTACCTATTAACGCAATAGGTGTCCATGGTAAGTTTAAAAAAGTAAGGTTAAAAACTACATAAAGTACAGCAATTATAGAGAAATAAATTAATAACACGAAAGTTTCCCAACGTGTCCACATAATCATATTCTTTAAACTGTATCTTTTTTTGGTAAGCATATTTCGATTGGTTTAGTGGTTGAATATACAAAAATCTAATTCTAATATTCTAACAACTTTACAATCTTGGCTTTCACTTTTTCAGTTGAAGGAATCATCGTTTCTTCTAAAGTAGAATTTAATGGAATTGCTGGCATACTTTCGCTTCCAATGGTCATTACTGGAGCATCTAAATACTTAAAACAACGTTCCTGTATTTTTCCTGATAGTGCTTGAGCAAAACTATTATTCTTGGGCTCTTCGGTTATAATAAGACATTTACCGGTTTTCTTTACCGAGTTTATAATAGCATTAGTATCTATTGGATATAAGGTACGAAGATCGACTACTTCTATAATATCTTGCATTCCTAATTCTTCTGAAGCATTCATAGCCCAATGCACTCCCATTCCATAAGTAATTATCGAAAGTGTTTCTTTCTCTTCCTGTGTCCAAATCTCCTGTAATACCCAAGCTTTCCCAAAAGGTAAAATATAATCTTCGGCAGGTTCGATAGAAGTTGCTCCATGAGTTCCTTTTACTTTACTCCAATACAAACCTTTATGCTCAAATATCACAACTGGATTTGGATCGTGATAAGCAGCTTTTAGTAATCCTTTTAGATCTGCTCCGTTACTAGGATACGCTATTTTAATCCCTCGAATATTAGAAACTACACTTTCTACAGAAGACGAATGATAAGGTCCTCCACTTCCATAAGCACCAATTGGAACTCGTAAAATCATACTTACAGGCCATTTCCCGTTAGAAAGGTAGCAACTTCGACTAACTTCTGTAAATAATTGATTGAGTGCTGGCCAAATATAATCGGCAAACTGAACCTCAACAATTGGTTTTAAGCCAACTGCACTCATACCAACAGTAGAACCTACAATAAATGCTTCTTGAATTGGTGTATTAAAAACACGATTGTCTCCAAATTTTTGAGCTAAAGTTGCTGTTTCGCGAAACACACCTCCAAGTCGTGCTCCAACATCTTGTCCGTACAATA
>QMOV01000063.1 GCA_003650305.1 Bacteroidota bacterium
ATAAATTATTGCCAGCATAAGCAATTTCTATATTTCCGTTTTGTGGTCCTAGATACTTTGGAGTGCTTTTAAAAAGCTCGAAACCATATTTTATTTCTAAATTATCTTTAGAGTCATCAAGTGCAGAAATATAGTTACTTATAGTAAATATCTCGAAAGAGTTATCTTCGATTAGGGAGTTTTCTTTTTTAAAATAACCAAAAAAGAAAAGTAGCATTAAAATTATAATAAGAATAATTGAAGAACAGAAAATGTATATTCTCCTAACTATTTTTTTTAATTGTTTATGGTAATCTTTTTTATCCATTATTATCAGATAACAATAGATTAATTTAAAGCAGAAATGGGCAAGATGCTATACTAGAGATGCTTAACAAATATATTAAAAATGGGTTACAAAACAGGTTTTAATCTATATTGGTAAGATAATAGAATAAAAAGTAAAGAAGTTCTCTTTACTTTTTAGATTTACCAAAACCATATACAAGCTGACCAAAAAAGCTTTTTGGAAATACATCTTCATCAGGGAATCCTAACTCTATAGTTCCGCTTTTTTCAGGAATGTAATTGGTTTTAAAAACATAATCCCAGATGCTTAAACTAATTCCGAAGTTAATGCCATAACCTCTATTTTCTGGTAATGCTTTAACATGATGATACAGATGCATTACTGAATTGTTAAAAACATATTTTAGCGGTCCCCAAGTTATTTTAATATTAGCATGGTTTAAATGTCCAATGCCAATAGCAATAAAATGTACAATAAAAGCTTGTTCAGGCTCAAAACCACCAATAATCATCACTCCAAATGTTTTGAGAGGTTTATATAAAATGTTCTCCATCCAATGGTAACGCAAATGTGCAGCAAAGCCCATTTCTTTAACCGAATGATGTACTTTGTGGAAAAGCCATAAAAACTCATATCTATGTAGCAATACATGTGTAAACCATTGTACAAAATCTATAATTATAAAAAAGATAAGAAGCTGTGTCCACATTGGCCAATGAGTAATATCTATTATAACTAGGCTTTTTATAGTAATTCCAATATTATCAAAAAGAACTTCAAGTACTTTATAAACACCACTTATTACAATTGCAAAAATGAAAAAGTTAAAAAACATATAAAATGCATCAAGCCAAAAGTCTTTTCTAATAACAGATTGGGTTTTACGCCAAGGGAAAACAATTTCTATTACCCAAACGATTATAGAAATTACTATGAGTCCCCAAAAATAGTTAGCGTGCCAAGGCACATTAAACAATATTGATTGCCATGTCCAATCTAAAGTTCCTGTAAAAGCATTAAAAAAAGCATCAAAATATTTTTCCATGATTTATTAAATTAATAGTGTTTTACTTTTTTGTTTACATTTAATATTTGCTAAATTAACTCGATTTTGTACAGAAATCATAAACTTTTTCAAGTTTATCAAAAAAGAGATCAAACATAATTAAGAAACATCAGAAGCAGAATAAAGTCTATATCCTTTTTTTGGTTTAGTACTCTAAACCTTTTTGCTTCAATTAATAATTTTTAAATGGATTTCGCTATATTTGTAAAAATATAACGGAATAGTGATGATTGCTGTAAAAGAAGCTATAAAACGTGTCCAAAAAAATACATTCTCTATAAATCAAAAAGTACTTAAAAGTGTTTTAAAATCTTGTGGGTTTGTCTTGTTTGAAGATATTTATTCTCCAATAAATATGCCTCCTTTTAGACAATCGGCAATGGATGGTTATGCACTCTGTTTAAATAACGATATTACTTATTCTGTTATAGATGAAGTTAAAGCTGGAAATTCCCATCATCCCGAATTAAATGCTGGTGAAGCCGTAAGAATTTTTACAGGAGCTCCTGTTCCAGAAACAGCAAATGCTGTAATCATGCAAGAAAAAGTAACGATTGATGGTAAAAAAATAATCCTCAATAAAACTGTTCTGTTTGGCGAAAACATTCGACCATTAGGCGAACAAATTAAAAAGGGAGAAATTGCATTAAAAAAAGGAGCAAAATTAACTCCTGCAGCAATTGGTTATCTTACTTCATTAGGCATAACTGATATTAATGTTTACAAAAAACCTTCAATTGCTATTGTGGTTACAGGCGATGAACTTAGTGAAGCTGGGAAACCATTAACTTTCGGAAACATTTATGAAAGTAATTCAGGAATGTTATTAAGTGCTTTAAATAGTCTTGGGCTTGCTAATGTTACTACACATAAAGTTGAAGATAATTATACAAATACACTTACTAAATTAGATAAGGTCATTAACCAAAATGATATGGTTCTTATAACTGGAGGCATTTCTGTTGGTGATTACGATTTTGTAGGTAAAGCTTTAAAAGAACTAGAAGTAAGAGAGATTTTTTATAAAGTAAAACAAAAGCCAGGAAAGCCTTTATTCTTTGGTAAAAAGAAAGACACAATAGTTTTTGCACTCCCTGGAAATCCAGCAGCTGCCTTGAGTTGTTTTTATATTTACGTTATTTCTGCATTGCAAAAAATGGCTGGAGATTTAAATTACTCGCTTACAAAAATAACAGCAAAATCAAATTCAGAACATATTAGAAAAGGAGAAAGATCTCAATTTTTAAAAGCCATATTAAAAGAAGGTCGAGTAACTATTTTAGAAGGACAAAGTTCTGCAATGTTGCACACTTTTGCACTAGCTAATGCATTGGTTTATATTTCAGAAAATCAAAACAATATTATGATAAATGATGAAGTCGAAGTTATTTGTTTATCTGTTTAAAAAACATTATGAGTTATAAAATTAAAAGTAGAATTTGGATTGAAACCGAGGGTCATGTTTTAATGGGAGAAGGACGTATTCGCCTATTAAAAGCAATAGAGGAAACAGGGTCTTTATCTAATGCTGCAAAAACCTTACAAATGTCTTACAAAAAAGCTTGGCATCTTATCGATACTGTAAATAAAGCTGCGAAGAAACCTGTAACTATTTCTAATATTGGTGGTAAAGGAGGAGGAGGTGCACAATTAACTCCTTATGGCAAATCTTTAATTGTTGCTTTTGAGGATATAAATAAAAACTGTTGGGAATTTTTAGACGAACAGGTTTCAAAAATAAATATACTCTAAAAAAGTACTTAAAGCATAAAGTATTTAAAGTGTACTAAAGTTAGAAAAGTAACTAAGTAAAAATATGAAAAACAAAGAATTCGCAAAATTACTCGAATTAAGAACTCTTAAGTTTTCGATTGATATTATCAATATTTCTATTTCATTACCAAAAAATCCTGAAGCACTTGTAATAAAACACCAAATTACAAAATCTGGAACAAGTGTTGGAGCAAATTACAGATAAGCAAACAGATCAAGAAGTAAAAAAGATTTTAAAAACAAAATTAAAATATGTGAGAGTGAGGCTAGTGAAACCAGATATTGGTTAGAAATTATTGAAGCTTTGAATTGGGAAAACAAAAACAAGTTCAATCAAATAAAACAAGAAGCAAATGAACTTTTAGCAATATTCACATCAATTGCTAATAAACTTTAAATACTTAAAACTTTAGAACACTTTAGGCACTATAAATCATGATTTTTGAAACAGAATACATTTGGCTTTTTATACTAATTCTGCCGATTATATCATTTTTATATGCAAGTGTTGGTCATGGTGGCGCTAGTGGTTATTTGGCTTTAATGGCACTATTTTCTTTTGCTCCTGAAGTTATGAAACCTACTGCACTATTACTTAATTTGTTTGTTGCTGCTATTGCATTTTACTATTATTACAAAGAAGGATTTTTTAATAAGAAACTATTTCTGTCTTTTGCATTTGCTTCTATACCAATGGCGTTTTTAGGCGGAATGATAGAAGTAGACACTTCACTTTATAATAAAATATTAGGAATACTATTAATTTTTGCCATCCTAAAAATGCTTAATGTATTCGGAACTAAAAGTACTGAAATAAAGAATGTTGAAACTTGGCAAGGTCTTTTAGTTGGTGGAATAATCGGATTCTTTTCTGGACTTATAGGCATTGGGGGAGGGATTATCTTAACACCAATAATTCTATTGTTGCATTGGGGAAAAATGAAGGAAGCTGCCGCTGTTTCAGCTTTATTTATTTGGGTTAATTCCGCTTCAGGTTTAATTGGGCAATTTAGTAGTGGTGTTTCAATAAGTATGCAATCTTTTGTTTTAGTTGCTATTGCATTAATTGGAGGATTTTTTGGAGCCTATTTAGGAAGCAAAAAAATCAACAATCAAAACTTAAGATATATGCTTGCATTGGTTTTGATTATTGCTTCAGTAAAATTATTAACGCTTTAAATGATTAATAGAAAGCACATAACAGGTATTATTCTCGCAGGAGGAAAAAGTTCACGAATTGGAAGCGATAAAGGCTTTTTATTATTTAAAAACAAACCTTTTATTCAGCATATTATTGAAGCCATGCAACCTCTTGTAGATAAAATTATTATTGTAAGTAATAATACAGATTACGATATTTTTATGCTGAAACGTGTAAACGATTTAATTGATAATGCTGGACCATTAGCAGGAATACATGCAGGATTGCATCATTCTAATACCGAAAATAATTTAGTGTTAAGCTGTGACATTCCTTTAATTAATACCAAAACTTTAGAAAAGTTGACACATCATATTGAAGAAAATGCAGACATAATTCAACTTGAAAGCAATAGTAAAACAATGCCACTTATTGCGTTATATAAAAAACATTGCGAAAGTAAGTTTTTAAAGCTTTTACAGCAAGGCGAGAGACGTTTGCGTTTTGCTGTTAATCAATGTAAAGTGAAGACTGTTGTTTTAAATAAACGATTAGGAAAGTTTACTGCAAACATAAATACACTAAATGATATAAAAGAAATCTCTTATGAAGTTAACCGTTAAATATTTTGGGCTTTTAGCTGAAGTTACACAATGTAGTGAAGAACAATTTAAGTTTTCAGGAACACTCATTAGTGAGTTTCTTGAAGCTATTTATTTAAAGCATCCTAAACTTAAAGAAAAAGATTTTCAAGCTGCTCAGAGTAACGAAATAGTTTCAAAAAACACCAAAATTACACAAGCAGAAATAGTACTATTGCCTCCATTTGCTGGAGGATAAAAATTTATTTTGAATAGATATAACAGACATATAATTCTATCAGAAATTGGACAAAAAGGCCAAGACAAACTCTCTAAAGCAAAAGTTTTGGTTGTTGGAGCAGGTGGTTTAGGTTGTCCTGTATTACAATATCTTGCTGCTGCAGGAATTGGGACTTTAGGCATTATAGATTTTGATATTGTAGAAGAATCTAACCTTCAACGTCAAATTCTTTTCGGAAGTTCTTCAATAGGAAAAAACAAAGCAATTTTAGCAAAACAACGGTTAACAGATTTAAATAATACCATTACAATTAATGCTTACCCTAAAAAATTAACGCACAAAAATGCTTTAGGACTTTTCAAAAACTATGACATAATCATAGATGGAACAGATAATTTTGCAACACGTTACCTTATTAATGATGCATCAATAATTACTAATAAACCTTTAGTTTATGGAGCCATTTATAAATTTGAAGGGCAAGTCTCAGTATTTAATTATCAAAATAGTGCAAGTTACCGTTGTTTGTTTCCAACACCTCCAAAAGAAGGTACAATTCCTAACTGTTCAGAAACTGGAGTGTTAGGTGTTTTGCCTGGAATTATAGGAAGTATGCAGGCAAACGAAGTGCTTAAAATTATTTTGGGTTTAGGCAATGTGCTTTCTGGAAAGTTACTCTGTTATAATGCATTAAATAATCAAACTACTACTCTTATAATTAACAAGTCTGAAGCTGAAATAAATAAAGTCTTATTAAAAAAAGAAAGTTTTTATAAGACCATTGAAGAATTGAATTGTGATTTTTATATTCCTGAAATTTCAATTGAAGAAGCTTTTAAAAAGAAGAATATTCAATTTATTGATGTTAGAGAACATGATGAATTACCAAAAGTTGAAGCTTTAAATCCAATATATATTCCTTTAAGTGAATTAGAAAACAGTTTAGATAAAATTGATTCTAAAAAAGAAAAAGTAATCTTTTGTCAAGTGGGAATTAGAAGCAAAACAGCAGTTTCAATTTTGCACAAGCATAATATTAACAAAAGTTATAGCCTAAAAGAAGGTGCTTTTGAAATTTTAGAATATTTATTAAAACAAGAAAAACTATATAATCCAGAAAATGCGTAATTAAACAATTCGTGTATTCGTGGCAAATTTTATAAAAAATGGAAACCAAGAAACCAAAAAATGTATTTAAAGAAGGTGCAATTTCTTCAGAGTTTATAGCAAATTCCATTGCTAAACATCAATCTAAAACAAGTATTGGTGCTCACAATATTTTTTTAGGTCAAGTGCGTGCAGATATTATAGATGATAAAACTGTTTCAGCTATCGAATATACAGCTTATGAAGACATGGCAAATGCAAAATTTCACGATATTCGAGAAGCTGCTTTTAATAAGTTTAACCTTACGTGTATGCACATTTATCATAGTTTGGGTAACGTTAATGTAGGAGAAATATGCTTGTTTGTTTTTGTGTCATCAACAAGACGAAAGGAAGTTTTTAAAGCTATTGAATTTATAGTAGAAGAAATAAAAGCGAATGTCCCTGTTTTTGGAAAAGAAATTTTTGAAGACAGCACACATCAATGGAAAGTAAATAGTTAGAATATGGTAGATATCACAAATAAAAGTTCAACTTTAAGAACGGCAATTGCTCAAGCCATAGTAAAAGTGAGTAAGCAGGAAACTATTACAGCAATTGAAAACGATACAGTTCCAAAAGGAAATGTCTTTGCAATGAGCAAAGCTGCTGGTTTGTTAGGTGTTAAAAGAACTCCCGATTTGCTTCCAGATTGCCATCCGTTACCAATTGAATACACAAACATAGAATATAAAATAAACGGATTAGAGATTACCATTGTATTTACCGTTAAAACTATTTATAAAACTGGTGTCGAAGTTGAAGCCATGCATGGAGCAAGTGTGGTGGCATTAAATATGTATGATATGCTAAAACCAATTGATAAAGGTATAGAGATTCATCACATAAAACTAATAGATAAAAAAGGAGGTAAATCAGACTTTAGAGATCGATATAAAAAAGGCCTTACAGCAGCTGTTATTGTTTGTTCAGACACAATTTCAGGAGGACAAAAAGAAGATAAAGCAGGAAAAGCTATTATTAAAAAACTGGAGGAATGTGATGTTTGTATTTCAGATTATATCATTATTCCAGATGAAAAAGATATTATACAAGAAAAAGCAAAAACCTATCAGGAAAAAGGAATAGACCTTATTATTTTTACTGGTGGAACAGGATTGTCTAAAAGAGACATCACACCTGAAGCATTAGCACCAATATTAGACAGAAACATTCCTGGAATTGAAGAAGCCATTCGTAATTATGGACAAGACAGAACGCCTTACTCTATGCTTTCAAGAAGTGTTGCTGGAACGATTAAAAACAGTTTAGTATTGGCATTGCCAGGTTCCACAAATGGAGCAAAAGAATCTATGGATGCCATTTTCCCTTCGGTGTTACACGTTTTTAGAATTTTAAAAGGAGCAAGACATGACTAATGATTAAGAACAACGACATAATGACAGATACTTTTGGTAGAGTGCATACATATTTACGCATTTCACTCATAGAACGCTGTAATTTACGATGTACCTATTGTATGCCAGAAGAAGGTGTAATTCTTTCTCCAAGAAGTCACTTAATGACTTATGAAGAAATATATACAATCGCGAAAACTTTTGTAGATAATGGTGTTACAAAAATAAGATTGACTGGAGGCGAGCCTTTAATTCGGAAAGACATTCCTATTATTTTAAAAAAATTATCATCATTGTCTGTTGAGCTATCTATTACCACAAACGCAGTGACTGTAGATAAATTTATTGACATATTTAAGGCTAATAAACTTAAAAGTATCAATGTGAGTTTAGATACTTTAGATAAAGAAAAGTTTAAAGAGATTACACGTAGAAACGATTTTGAAAAAGTCTATAATAATATTTTGCTTTTGGTTTCTGAAGGCTTTAAAGTGAAAATTAATACTGTTTTAATAAAAGGTTTTAATGATGATGAAATAGTTGATTTAATTCAACTCACAAAGGAAATACCAGTAACTATTCGTTTTATTGAGTTTATGCCATTTGATGGCAATAAATGGAATATGGAAAAGATGATATCCTATAAAGAAGTGATGCAATATGTAAATAATTCATTCTCAAAAAAACAAGTTGAAAGATTACAAGATGCTCCAAACGATACATCAAGAAACTATAAAATAAAAGGCTATAAAGGTAGTTTTGCCATAATAAGTTCTGTTACTAATCCTTTTTGTAATTCTTGTAACAGGTTAAGATTAACAGCTGATGGGCAATTAAAAAACTGTTTGTTTTCTTTAACTGAATCAGATATATTGTCAGCACTACGTGCAGGAAATTCTATTCAACCTATTATTCAAAAAGCAGTACAGGCAAAATTTAAAATTCGTGGAGGAATGGACACATTAAAAAAATTAGAAGAACCCAAATTACACAATCAAAACAGAAGCATGATTGCTATTGGAGGATAATCGAAATCATTAAATAGAAGAACAACCAATTTTCACTACCTAAAAAAACTTAAGAAAGTCATAAAAAATCACTTCGGTTTTTATGACATATATCATATTTAAAACTTATAGATATATATTGCACAATAGAAGATGAAAAAATCTTTTTTTTATTGTCATTCTACTATTCAAACACATTAAGTATGTTGTCTAAAAAGCAGGCAGGGGCATTCTTTTTAGGAGGTACACTAGTAACGTTTTTAATTTTTATTGAGCTTACAGTGTATCCTTCATCAGAAGGGAATAATCAAACAAACAGTAAAAATCTTACTGAATCTTTAGTTAAATTATATGAAAAAAATAAGTATCAATCATGAGGTTTTTTCTTTTAATTCTTCTTTTACAATCTTCTTGTCAAAAACATAGCCGTAATTACAGTGAAGTAATTTTAGAGAATGGCTCAATAAATACTGATTTTATTCAAGCTATTGAAGATCCAGAAAAAGCCTTGTTAATTTGGTGATTATTTGTCTATGGTAATGAATGTACAATAAATTCAAGTAAAATAAAATGTTATTTATTAATTTTCAACACAATTCTTTTAATTTTTTTTAGCTGATAGTTTTTTGTACAAACTATTAAAAACTACTTCAATTACATGACATATGTCATATTTATAATTATAGCATATAATTATCTTGCAAAATAAAAGACAAAAAAGTCTTTTTAAATATTAACTAATTATACTTATTAAGTTTTTATCTGACATTTTTTTAACAAATATTTAATCATGAAAAAACATTTTTTTTTAATATTTATAGTTGTGTTATCTGCAACTCCAATTCTTGCTCAGCAATTCGATATATCTGCTGAGATACGACCTCGTTATGAAAACAAGCATGGCTATCAAACCCTAATAGAAAAAGATGCAGATGGTGCTAACTTTGTTTCACAACGCACACGCTTAAACTTTAATTTTCAACAAGAAAAAATTAGACTAAAAGTGTCACTTCAAAATGTTAGAGTTTGGGGTGATGTAGGTACATTATCAAGCGATGATACCGCTAATGCATTACATGAAGCTTGGGCAGAGGCTATATTAAATGATAAAATTACTTTAAGACTTGGTCGTCAAGAAATTGTTTACGACGATCATAGAATATTTGGTAATGTAGGCTGGGCACAACAAGCACGTAGTCACGATGCCTTTTTATTTAAATATATTCCTAACGAAAATAATAGATTAGATATCGGATTTGCATTAAACTCTGATGGACAAAGTAATATCGATAACCTTTATAGCAATGCTGCTGGATATAAAGCATTTCAATATGCTTGGTATCATGGTAATTTCGATAAATTTGGTTTAAGTGTTTTAATTTTAAATACGGGAATTGAGTATTTAGACGCAAATACTAATCAAACAGTTGATTATATGCAAACTATTGGGCCTAGACTAACCTATAAATCCGGAAAATTTAATGCAGATATTTCTACTTATTTTCAAACAGGAAAATCTTTAGATGCTGATGTTAGCGCATCCTATTTAGCTGGAAATGTTGGATATAAAATAGCAGATAACTTAACTTTTGGATTAGGTATGGAATATTTATCTGGTAAAGATATGAATGATACTGATTCTGATGTTAAATCTTTTGCACCATTGTTTGGTACCAATCATAAATTTAATGGCTGGATGGATTATTTTTATGTAGGCAATCATGCAGGTTCTGTTGGCTTAACTGATATTAGTGCAACGTTGGCTTATAAAAAAGGTAAATTTTCAGCTAAATTTATTCCTCATTTCTTTTCAGCAGCAGCTGATGTTTTTGATGGATTTAGTAAAATGGATAATAATTTAGGAACTGAAATTGACTTTACTGTGGGTTATAAAATTGCAAAAGATATAACGTTGAACGCAGGATATTCTAAAATGTTTGCAACCGACACTATGGAAGTATTAAAAGGAGGTGACAGAAGCGAAGATAATAGTTGGGGATGGATTATGTTTACATTCAAACCAAAATTGTTTTCTCACAAAGTAGAATAATATTTTATTAGTTAATAGCAATTTGCCAGAGTTGATTGTTAAACTCAATTAACTCTGGCTTTTTGTATATTTACATTAAACAAGAGATATTTATCGGTTGGATTTAAAAACAAGTAACAAACCATATTATCATCAAATAGAAAAGTAAGTTTATAAATTTATTTATTGCTATTTATTGCAACTGTTTTATTAATTATTTTAAATAACAAATTATACATTGATAAAAGTATGAATAAGACGCATTCATTTCACATCCCTGTAATGGGAATTGGTTTTACAATTGATACACCTTTAAAGGTCGCTCAATATGGTATGGATTCTGTAATTTCTTTAATAGATGATATTTTACTAGAAAAATTGCGAAAGATGTATAGTAATAAATTTGAGATTCCATATAAGGAGATTACAAATAAAATAGATGATTTTAGAGCAAAAAGGATTACATCTTATTTGAATTTAATTCATGATTTAACAGAAAAGAAATTTGAAGCATTGAAAAATGTTACTGCTGAAAAAAGTAATGAAATTAAAGAATATATCAGTATGCTACCTGATAGCTCAACTATAAAAGAAGAGTTTAAAAAATTAACTCTTAATGGTTTAAATTTCTCTGAAATTAAAAGTTGGGCAATGAAAAATCTAACTATGGGAAGTATTGACGTTAATATAATGACGAAGGTTGATAAGGATAATTATAAAAACGGCGAGAAATTATCTGTTGAATATAATGATGCCCATGCAGCTCTTAGAGGATTTGCAAATAGTAATTTAAAATCTTCGGTAGTGCTTTCTGCAGGAATGAATCCCAGACTATATGCATATATGTCTCAATTTGATGATTTTTTTCCGAGTAAAAATGGCGAAATTAAAAAGAAAATCATATTAAAAGTAAGTGATTACAGGTCAGCATTAATACAAGGTAAGTTTTTAGCTAAAAAAGGGCTTTGGGTTTCAGAATATAGAATCGAATCTGGGCTTAACTGTGGAGGTCATGCTTTTGCTACAGATGGCTATCTTTTAGGTCCTGTTTTAGAAGAGTTTAAAGAAAAACGAAGCGAGTTAAAAGATACTATTCAAGATTTATTAAATCAAGTATTAATAAACCAAAGTAGAGTTGTGCCAGAAAAACCATTATCACTAGAAATTACAGCTCAAGGAGGTGTTGGAACCGAAGAAGAACACGATTTTTTATTAGATTATTATAAGGTAGATTCTGTAGGTTGGGGTTCGCCTTTTTTATTGGTGCCAGAAGCAACAACTGTCGATAAAGAAACGCTAAATAAATTAGCTCTTGCTAAAGAGGAAGATTTGTATTTAAGTGATATTTCTCCATTAGGGATTCCTTTTAATAACCTTCGAGGTAATACAAAAGATTTAGAAAAAGAATCCAAAATTAATATCGGAAGACCAGGAAGTGTTTGCCCAAAAAGATTTGTGGCGCTTAATAAAGAATTTAAAGAAAAAGGAATTTGTACTGCCTCCAGAGAATACCAACGCAATAAAATAAATGAATTGAGTAAAAAAGGATTGTCTCCATCTCAATACCTAAATCAAGTTAATAAAGTAACAGAAAAAACATGTACTTGTGTAGGATTAGGTACTTCTGCATTATTGGCTTATGATTTAGACACAAAGGTAGAAGGACAAGGTGTTTCAGTTTGTCCTGGTCCTAATATGGCCTATTATTCCAAAGTTATGAGTTTAAAAGATATTACTAATCATATTTATGGAAGATTAAATATAATTTCAAGAACAGATCGCCCAAATATGTTTATAAAAGAATTAAATATTTATATCGATTTTCTTCAAAACAAATTAGAGGAAACAAAAGGAGCTTTAGATAAAAAACAAGAAAAGTATTTTTCAACTTTTTCTGCTAATTTAAATGAAGGTATTTCTTATTACCATAAATTATTTGGCACTATTAAAGATACTTTTGAAGAAGCAAAATCTACCATATTAAATGAATTGGAAGTAAGTAAAAACACATTACAACTTATTACTTTAGAGATAGAGTGTATAAAAAAAATATAAAAGTCTCTAAAGTATATCTAATCCTTCATAACATCCATTACTTCATTAGATAAATAATTATTTGCTATTGGAAAAACAACATTGTCTTCTCTAAAAATATGGAGTTTCAACATTTCGATTAATGCTTTGGTTTGTTCAACAGCTAAATCTAATATAACCATTCCCGAGCCTTCATCTGGGATGCGTGTAACAAGACCAAATAAATTAAAAGATATGGCGGCAAGTTGTAACATCTTTGTATGATCGTCTTCCATTAAATCTACAACGGTCTTTTCTGTTCCAGTACTAAACTCTTCTTTACTGTGAAGAATTATATTTAACTCAGCAAAAATTGTATTATCCTCTTTTCTGTTATGCTCAATAATTGATTCATCAAAGAAAGAAAAGAAATTATTAATTCCTTCTAAAGTGTTTTTTGAAAAGCCGTCAGAATGTAAAGCGTTAAGTATATTTTCGAAATCACTTATGGCTTCATTACAAACCTTATGTTCATCCATTAATGATTGAATAACAGGATGCATTTCTTCGTATTTCATTTCATCTAAAGTAGGAGGCTTAAAAGCATCTGGTGGATCCATAGGAGAAAACTCTTCAGTTTCATTTTGACGTTCCACCATTCTTTTTAATGGGTCTTGTTTATTTAAGTTTTTTAAATCTAAGTTCATCTTACCCGTATTTTATTTTAGTAAAGTTAAAAAAATAAGTTTCCCCAACCTTAACATGGGGAAACTTAATGCTATTAATATATATTATTAAAAATAAATTTTATGGTTTATCAAATTCTCTTTTAGGACCCAAATAATACCACCAGTTCAGTAATAAACAAATAAAGTAATATATAGCGAAACCATATAGAGCATATTCAGCTGTTCCTGCTGCAACTTGTTGCCCAAATACTTTAGGAATAATAAAGGCTCCATATGCAGCAATTGCCGAAGTCCATCCTAATACAGGACCTGCTTTTTCTTTTGAGAAAATATAAGGAATACTTCTAAAAGTGGACCCATTCCCAATCCCTGTAGTTAGAAATAAAACCATAAACGCAGCAAAGAAAGGCCACCAGTATTGTTCTGGAGTTTCTGTTCCTTTTGCTTGAATTACAAAGTAAGCAACTGTTAAAGCTGCAAGGATTTGAAAAAAAGTACTCCATGCTGTTACTTTTGAACCGCTATTTACTTTATCTGAAAGGATGCCTCCTATAGGTCTGATCAAGGCTCCAATTACTGGTCCAAGAAATGCCCAAAGCATAATATTGGGTGCATTAGGGTTTACCCACTCTGGATCTAAAGTGTTTGAATACACGAAAATATCTTGAGCTAATTTAGGAAATACCATAGAGTACCCAATAAAGGAACCGAATGTCATCACATAAATAATAGTCATAATCCAATTATGCTTATCTCCAAGAATTGAAAATTGATGCTTTAAATTTTGTTTTATCTCTTTTGGAGTGGCTTTTTTCATAAGGAAAACAGCAATTATAACTACTACAGGCAGTACAATCCACATAGCAGCATTTTTTAATCCCCAGTCTCCCCATGGTAAACCAATAAGCATATATGCACCAATAGCAGCAGAAACTAAACCTAAGATTACCATATACAATGTTTTGGAAACACCTTTTGCTGTATTAGGCAAACTTGGTGTTCCGGTAGAAACATTATTCATTCCAAAAAATGCACCTAAAGTTGCAAGAGCAATAAGAGGTACCCAAACCCAAGCGGCATTTTGTAAGCCTTCAAAAGGGGCTCCTTTTGCAGTAGCAATAGTACCTGCAGTACCTCCAAATAATGAAACAGTAACAGCTAAAGGAATCACTTTCTGCATAACACCTACACCTAAATTTCCAAGCCCAGCATTCATTCCTAATGCATATCCTTG